>JAFGEF010000144.1 GCA_016931715.1 Sedimentisphaerales bacterium | reverse complement strand
TGATGGCCTTCAACCCTTTAGCCCCCATAACCGCTCCCAAACCTCCTCGACCTGCGGCGCGGCAGGGGCGGCCATCAACATCGGAAGATTGTATAGACGCCAGACCCAATCTATGCTCCCCAGCCGGTCCGATGCAGAGCACGGAAGTTTTGTTTCCGTACACTTCAAGAACCTTTTCCACAAGGTTGTACGTGCGCATTCCTCTGTATTCCCGGGCAGGAACAAGGCTCGCGTCGCCGTTCTCGTCGATTCTGAGGAAGCTGAGGTCTCCGTTCGGAGCTTGTCCTTCGATAATGATTGCCGTAATTCCCAGACGACCTAACGCCACAGCCACAGTCCCCCCGGCATTACTCTCTTTGATTGTCCCCGTGAGCGGACTTTTTGCGCCTACTGATATCCGGCTGGTATTCACCAATGATGTTCCGCTTAACAGCCCAGGGGCAAAAATCAGCTTATTTTCCGGTCCCAGGGGATCGCAAGTTGGCGGCACCTCTTTGTTGATCATAATTGATGTCAGCCCTCTGCCGCCAAGCCCTATATAATCTTTTGGTACCTCTTCAACAGTAATGGTTTTTTGAGTCATGTTGACTCTTATAAACTTCATATCTGCTTCCTTTCAGCGATAAATTTGCCTGGCGTTATAGTCGCAGGATAGGTTTGATCACAAGTCCTTTTTTCATATCTTCTACTGCCTTGTTTATGTCGTCGAATGGATAGAATGTGATCAATCGGTCAAATGGGAATCGCCCCTGGCTGTACAGATCGATCATTTTTGGGATAAATAAATCCGGAACGGCGTCACCTCCAAGGACACCCTTGACGGTGCGTCCGTTCATGAGAAAGTCCATATCAAAACTGACTTCAGTGCCCGGCGGTACAACCCCTACGAGTCCGCAGACTCCGAGGCGAGCCAAAACATCCACTGCCTGCCGCAGTACTTTGGGATTGCCGACACATTCCAGGCTGTATTCCACACCTCCGCCGGTCATTTCTCGGATAGCCTCTACCGTGTTCACCTTACCGGCGTTTACGGTGTGCGTGGCGCCCAGTTCCTTCGCCATTTTCAGACGGTCCGCATTGACGTCCACGGCGATGATGGTGGTGCACCCACAAATAACCGCACCGAGAATAGCGCTCATTCCTACCGCACCGGTGCCGAAAATGGCAATGGATGTTTCGGGTTTGGCCTGAAGCGAGTTCATCACCGCACCGGTACCGGTCATAACGCCGCACCCCAGGGGGGCGAGAACCTCAAGGGGAACATCGTCCCGAACTTTGACCGTGTTTCGTTCGTTGGCCAGTGCAAAGTCGGCAAAGGATGACTGGCAGAAAAAGGATCCGTGAATGATCTGATCGCCTTTACGTAAGGTGGCGGTGTCGTCGGGACGGGCGCCGTGGAAATTGTGCAGGAAGAAATTTTTACAGTAGAGTACCTTACCGGCCTTACAAGACGAGCACGTTCCACAGTAATCCCAGGCCAGTACCACGTGATCGCCCGGTTTCACCTTGGTCACTCGTGATCCCACCTTCTTGACGACGCCGGCTCCTTCATGTCCAAATACACTTGGGGGAGACGGAATCGGCAAATATCCATCCCTGGCGCCTAAATCGGTATGGCAGATACCAACGCTGACGATGTGCACCAGCACTTCATCAGCATTCGGCTCGCAGAGTTCCAGTTGTTCGATGTTGAAATCTCCCCCTGTTTCAGAGATAACTGCGGCTTTAATCTTCATTTGTTTACTCCTACGACTTGTACTTATTATTTTGGGTGTAATAAGTTATTATATAGTTTATATTGTTATTTTCCAGAATTATATCTTTTTAATTCTTCTTGGCAATGTATTATTTTGTCATAGAATTATATCATCAGCAAATTGTGATTGTACTCGCTAACTGCAACTAAATTCTACAGAAAAAGAACTCAAATCCATCTTAAATTGTACCCTGCTTATGTTGATCTTTTCATCTGAACTTCGAAATAAATACAGGGATTATTAAAATTTCATGCTTTGCATGAACGCTACCTTTTATAGGGAGCACTTTTAATCATTCCAGCCGTTTAAATACATAACGTACAGCCATATCACCATAGCCCATCTGCCCACTCGACGAAGGTCGCATACTTCCCATTCCGGGCATCTCCATTTTATCATATTGCGGCTCCAGGATAAGAGTATCGTCTCCTTCCATGGAACACTTGAATGTCATGGATCCCAGGGCACCAAACGCGCTTAACATATGATGGACTACCACTTCCTTGCCGTCAAATTCATATTTTCCGGCATCTGCTGCGAAGGAGCGTTGAGCAGAGCCTTCCGTAAGATCACGAATGGCGCTGTAATGATTTTTCAATATAAATATCATAAACTGCGCGTCATCCCTGGTCCTCCTATTTGCTTCGGACCCCACATCCATCTTTTCAAGGGTCCATGCACCCTGAATTTTTTCGCTGAGATCCTGTTTTACGGTTTCAGGTGCTAAAGATACTCCAGATACTTTAGTTGTTTCACTGCATGAAGTTAAAATGAAAAGTGTAAATACAATACACAGAGCCAGCATAAAGCGTTTCATTTAAATTCTCCTTTCTTTGACGTTAAACGTCCCTGTTAATTTGGTTGATGCTAATAATATTTATCAATGGAATACGATTTTAATAATACTTCCATCTTACAACCTGTTACAAAACAACTTTTATTTCGAATCAAGCCCCCAGGCTTTAAACATATCCTTGTAAAACTGCGGCCGTTCAAAATCCGGCTGCATAGCCATATACTGTTCTCGATGGGAATACATTTTCCCGCCCATGCCTTTCATGCTGGCCATCAGATCCTTCATCTTTTTGACCGGTACGGCAAGTATCATCTCATCTTCGGCCGCAAGTGCCCTTTGATATTCTCCAGGATCGGGAAGAACGACTACGTACTTTCCCGTTATCATGGGATCTACCACGGAATGCCCGCATGAAGGCAGAAACAGTTCTGTGGCGACCTGAGATGCACCTCCACTAAAGCTCATCGGCGTAAGCACTCCTCTGAGCTGAGCATTATTCATGTAAATGAGAACTACATCAGGTATAAATGCGGCACTCTTTAGGGGAGCAGTAACTATTCCTATATATTTACCAACCTCAAAACTCTTATAGCTTTCCCCAAAACTTGCCATCATTCCTGTCTTTTCCACCATTCCATAGGCCGTTAGAGCAGTCGGACACCAGTGATCATCCTTTAACATTGCTACGGTTTTACCTTCACGGCGTGACATGCCAAAGGCCTGGCACTGGGCCAAGTGATAGCCTCCATCTCTTTTAGGACGAAAAGCTCCTTTAGGAATATCTTCTTCCTTTTCAAGCATTTTCACTGCTATAGGTGAGGTTCTCAGGAGTAATGATGTTTCCAGCTCTTCTCCATATTTGTTGAACGTGCTTAAATCAGACGTACCTGGAGCAGTGTTGTTTCCTGCCTGGGCTGCGGAAATAGAAGCACCTGACGCAGCTAATGCTGCCGCACTAATCCCCAATCCTAAAACTTCGCGTCTAAGAAATTCATTTTTCACGATAAATCCTCCTATCGTAATAATTATTGACGATAAATCTTACGTGTTTAATTAAATGTGCCTTTCACCTTACAATAATGCTTAGGCTTTTAGATTAAAAAATCATAGTATAAAAGTAAATGCTTTCTAATTCGATCCTGATCCGAATGCAGGCAATTTTTCCGGCTGTACCATAGGTCCGCCGCCCACGTTAACACTAATAGTATGGATCCATCGGTATCTTCCATTCACAAGCCTGAATGTATGTGAATCGGGCATACCGCCGCCAAAGCGGCAAAAGACATTAACCGTACCCATCTGTTCATCAACTACAAAAGTCCGGTCTGTAATAGGCAGCTCGCCAAGTGGGGCCGGAATCTGGCAGGTGTCCTTACCATCATGTTCATTGTTGGGATTTGTGTACATGCCGCCCTCCAGTCTTGCGCATGGGTATCCCCACGGTGGTTTTATCCATTGATCCATAAACACAAAATCAAAGTACTGGTTACCTGCATCAATCAAATCCTGCCTGCTAACTCGTTCATCTAATTTAAGAACCGGCCAGTCTTCAGCTTTTGAATATTTAAGGTAATCTTCAGCATTAAATAACCAGTCTTTTTTATCTGACATCAGGCTGTCAATCTCGATAATTTTTCCCTTATCTACTGTAAGGCGTGTTCCAAGTACATAAGGGTGACCACCCTCTGTAATAATTACTTCGGTAAATGTTTTACCGCGTACGACATCGTAAATACTGCGGTGTAAAGCTATGGGTAAAGCGGTATTCCAGAGCCCTTTATCTTTTGCGATTTCACTCATGTTTTGCATAAACTTTGCGTCCGGGGCAAGAGACATTTTCGATATATCCCCGGATTCCTGGGCGGCAATATAACTTTTTACAGCCGCCTCCAGCATCTCTCGATCACACTTGTTGTCGGGTTTGGGCTTGAATTCGGGAATTTCAACCGGTTTGCTCTCTAAATTCACACTTAGGGTATGAATCCAGCGATATTTTCCTTTTGCAAACACAAAGGTATGTGAGTCAGGCATGCCTTTTTGGTAGTCACCAAAGCGGCAAAAAACATTGACGGCACCTATCTCTTCATCAACTACATAAGTCCGATTATTAACAAACATTTCTGCGAGTGGAGCGGGTACCTGCGCGGTGTCTTTGTTTTCATTATTAGGATCGGTGTACATACCGCCCTCCAGTCGTGCGCTTGGGCCTCCCCATGGCGGCCGTATGCCTTTATCCAGAAATACGAAATCAAAGTACTGATTGGCTGCGTCAATCATATCCTGCCGGCTGATTCGATCATCGAGAGGAAGAACCGGCCAGTCCTCAGCTTTTGAGTATTTAAGATAGTTCTCGGCATTAAATAACCAGTCGCCCTCGTCTGTTACCAGGCTGTCAATCGCGGTAATTTTTCCGTTATCCACTGTAAGGCGCGTTCCAATTACATAAGGGTGCCCACCCTCGGTAACAATTACTTCAGTAAATGTTTTACAACGCGCTACATCATAAAGACTGCGGTGGAAAGCTATGGGCAAAGCGGTATTCCACAAGCCCTTGTCCTTTGTTGTTCTACTCATGTTTTCTGTAAACGTTGCTTGAGGAGCAAGAGACATTTTCGATACATCACCGGATTCCTGAGCGGCAATATAACTATCTACAGCCGCTTTCAGCATAGCTCTATCACTATGGCGGGAAGGCGGCGTATAGGCAAATGCCCCGGCATTAGCGCTGTTAACTGAACAACACAGGACGCTTATGCCAAAGAACAAGCAACATAACAAAATTGATATATTCATTCTCGATCTCATC
The DNA here is from genome assembly GCA_016931715.1 of Sedimentisphaerales bacterium. Classification (GTDB taxonomy): domain Bacteria; phylum Planctomycetota; class Phycisphaerae; order Sedimentisphaerales; family Anaerobacaceae; genus JAFGPS01. The sequence continues at coordinate 18,413 of JAFGEF010000144.1, read as the reverse complement.
ATAATATCTCCATACTTTAGGTTGATATTGATTAAACTTTGACGAATTGATTTGTCATAATTAGAAGTTTGTCAGGCCCCGCAGGGTCACTGGGATACACCTTTGAGAAGGCAGGTATATCTATAGGTTTTGCATATGATCTGCCCGGTTTATAATCAGCCTTTGACAGAGTCTTATACTCCAGCCTTTGTATTTTCCATTTTCCGCTCTTCATGTCTTTTACATAGGAAACATTATATATTCCGCCTTCCCACCATTTCATTATCCCCTCGCCCTGTAAGCGGGCCATCTTGATTAGTACGGAATCAGAGATAATAGGGCTTCCTGCCTGTATGGAGTATGAGAATTGAGCCGTTGCCGACCTGCGATCTGCTGCTATTTCAACTTTATCCTGATAAAGCTCGTTATCAAGCTCGAATCCGGGCGCAGGAATAATCATTTTCCCGGTCATACCCGGGCTGAAATGATTGCAGAAAAGACGCTGTATCCCTTTGTCTTTGCCTTTAAATATTCCGCCGTTGAAGATAACTTCACCATCATGGACAAATAGGTCTGCGAGGTTTTCATAGCTTCCCTTGTTCAGAAGTGTTTCATAGGTATGGTGCAGCCTGCGAATTTGATTCTCATCTTCCATGTTTTCGAGCTTACCTGTTGGCATTGACATAGCCGGAACAGTCGCTGCTAGGGCCGCTGATACAGCAGCGCCGGCCTTCCATATAAAAGACCTGCGCCCGGTATCAGGCTTGTCACTGGATTTGGATTTAAATATATTCATTTTACTCTCCTTTCCTTTTTCCCATAGGGCCGAAAAATTCTTTTACGTTGTACTGGCCGAGATCCCTGCCTACGGCGCCGATAAGACCAAGATTGATTCCGTCCCTGCCGCCGTGAAAACCGAATCCGCTCGCACGCATGGTGTTATCGTTTTCAATGATACATGTTTCAGCGCCGTTACATGCTTCTTCCACAAGGTTAAAGATATAAACCCCAGGCCTGAGCTTTACATATATAGCCGGTGCACACCATTGCATGCCAAGAGTCTGGTCCGCCATGTAAATTGTCCAGGATGAGGAATGTGGAGTTGTATAAAGATGCATTGAGGTCATACTGTCTGAATAGGTTCTTGTAAATCCGCGCCCTACCAGCTCATCTGTAAATTCATGTCGCAGATACTTAGCGGATTCAATGCCTTCCATTTCAGCAACGCCGAAAAACGCCTCATATGTGACTTCATCCCCGTAATATGGCGAGCCAACCTTTGAATATATACATGTGGTTAGCCCGTTTGTAAGATCAAGTGCGATTTTAACACTTGCAGGTGGTTTACTCCCTGGAATCATATGGGCGAAAAAGAGCAAATTTTCATCTGCTTCAAAAGCCCTGTAGGTTTCTTTCTGCCATTTTGAGTCGCCTTCTTTTTTCCACTCAAGATTATATCCATCCGCTACCTTGTAATTATATACCGGGCCATGGTCATAACGAAGTGTAAATTCCTTGCCAGCCAGCAGTTTACTGAAAGGAAGAGTATTTCCTGACATCATCCCTGCCTGAGCCTGCGGGGTGTTGGGATTGTCTGTAAATGTGACGGTCTTTGTTTCCGCGATTTTGTTAATCTCCTCCTCTGTTATAGGTCTGAGATTTTGGGCCGGACGATAGGCTGTTCTCTGACCTTTAGGCTGCCTCCGCGCTGGTTGATTAGATGCCGGAGCCGGACCCATCCCCATATTTATTACTTCACCATGTTCGTCAAAGGGTTCCAGTGCCGTCAGGTGACCGACAACTTTCCCTTTTCCTCTGAACATGTAATATTCCAACTCGTCTTTTTCATTAAAACCAAGCCTCATACCAACCTGGCTTTTGGTAAAGAGATCAACGGCATACATGGTCATGATGCCTGAAAACTCACATTCGGTCCTGTCATAGATAAACATATTATCGTTTACCAGTACGTAATCCGTTGGAGCACAATAGCTTAGATCATCCACATGCCTGGTCAGCTCAACAAAGTTAGTGGATATTATCGAGGCATAGAATTCAAGGGTTTCAACACCTGTATCCTGTTTCCAGTACATTCCTTTGCCTTCGATCCTGTTTGTTGTGTGGTGGAGTTTTTCAGGATGATCTTTACCATCTATATATCCGTAATAAATCTGGCGTTGTACTTCCCTTGGAGCAAGCGCCGACTGACCGCCGAACATGGAGCCGCCTGCTGCCTGTGTTGGAAACCATACCTCAATTACTGTAACAAGATTTGTGTCCATATCCACAAATACATTGTAACCTTTTTGCTCGGCTGGAATCATGTGAGAAAAAAAGACCATCTGTTTCAGTGTGAGTGCTCCGTACCCTGCTTCAACCTTGGTGCCGCTGTTTTCGGAGAGCGTCAGCTTGTTTTTATCTTTAAAGGTGTAGTCTAAAACAGGTCCGTCTTTGGCTACAATCTTAAGGGATTTTCCTGCAAGGATGTCAGAAAATTCTGAAACACAATCAGGTCTCGTCTCTGTGGCCTTGAGAGCCTCTCCGATCTGCTCCTTTGTCAGCTTAGTGTACTTGAATCGATGCATGGGTATGTTCATTTTTTTACCTCCTAATAAAATAAGGTTCTTTTTTTTAAGGATACCAATCAGTATCACCTAACGGCGGAACTTCCAGATCATCCGGCCATTCTTCTTTCCATACTGTTGATACCCATTGTACGTGATAGTCTGCATAAAGAATAGAGCCACCTAAGAGACCACCCGGTTTTGAGTGGCGAGCACTAAAAGCTTTAGGATAGCTGCCGCAATATTTCCCTGCGGTTGGATTATTGGTTTTGCCTCCATAGCCTTTAGTCGGATCAAGCAGCTGATCAAACAAAACTATGAGACGGGAGGGATTTTTTATTTTTGAAGTGTTTAAAAAACTTGGCATTTGCCAGCTTATACCCTCAGCTCCATAGGGTGCCCAGCAATTTTCGTCAAGCTCCAGACAGGAACTCATGGCATACGAAAAATAACCTGTCCTGCTCGGCCTGTACTTGTAGCTTTCATCTGGGGCTAATTTAGCTGAAGGACATTGAAATATCGTATCTTTGCCTGGAAAATCATAATAATCGTGGTCTCGCCATGATTTTTCTCCCATCAAAGGAGGCAAAACATCTACCCATCCATAGTAGTAATCCGCCATTTCAGTGTAGGTTTCCGGATTACTCGACGTGCGGTCACGCCCGTCAATATGAGGATAAAAACCATCATTATCATCGGAATATAATTGAAAGGCATAGCCCCATTGTCGTAAACGATTTTGGCATACTGTTTGCCTTGCTATAGATTTTACATGGTTCACAACTGGCAAGATTATTCCCATAAGCAAAGAAATGATAGAAATAACCACCAGTATCTCAATAATACTAAATGCCGATTTGAAAACTGGTGATTTCTTTTTTATCATTGTTACATTTCAACTATATTTATGAAACACACGTATATAATGAATCGCTAGCGCATATATTTTCTTAAAAAAGATGAATAAATGATATTGAATAAATTGTTTGATTTCAAGTCAAATGTTAGCATTAAGTGAAAAATAATATTGTAAATCAGACGAAAAGATAAGCATCAGGAGGGCACAAGCAAGTAACGGCAGGGCGGTTGGCTTTACCAGTAGATATTCAGTTTGTGAGAAGAGATTGATTGGTAATATTAACTATTGCAGTGAGTATGGATCGAATGTATTATCTCGACTCATTAATTTGTACTATATTTTTGTGTTCAGCATGCTTAACATGCACAATATGCAGAGTTGAGATTACTTTAGGTTTGATAAGGACTTAGTAAATACTGATGTAATAAGAATTTGTAATTTTGACGGAAATACAGCCCATAATCCGGAGGTCGGAGGTTCGAATCCTCCACCCGCTATTACTTGTAAATAAAGGACTTGCAGCGATTGTGAGTCCTTTTTTTATTGGATTTTGCACCCTAAATAATCTCAAGATCGAAATATATTTACTTTTTGTAATATTATACCACAAACAATAAATATCGAGCCTATAATCGTTGAGAGATGAATCATTTCACCTACAGCAAAATTAATTATAACAAGAGACAGGAAAGGGACTATGAAAATTAAGTTTGCAACATGAACCGTAGATTTAGAAGATTTCAATGCTTTAAGCCAAAGTATGAAAGTGATTCCCATTTCGAATAGTCCGATATATACAGCCCCGAGAAGTCCTTGAATTTTTGGTATGGGATTTTTTGTAAAAATTAACATTACAGGAGAGATAAAAACAAGCCCGAAAAAGAAATTCAAAAAAATCCTGATAACTTCATCATGTTTGTCTTTTGTATTATAAATCCAAAATAAAGACCAGATTATAGTGCTGAACAATGCATATATCACACCTAAAAGCTCTGTTGATTCTATGCCATTGAAAGTTCCACGAGTTGATATGATTACGACACCAATGAAACTAATAAATATTGAGAGAATATCTTTTGTATATATTTTTTGTTTCAGTATCGGTATCGATAACAATACGAGTGTTATAGGCCAGAAAAAATTTATGGGCTGAGCCATTTGTGCAGGTAAAATAGAGTATGCTTTTAATAAGATAATATAATAAAGGAAAGGATTAAGAAACCCCAGGAATGCTGAATGCAGATAATCTTTTTTTGAGAAGGTTTTTAGCAGGGATAATTTATTTGAATATACAAGATAAAAGAACAGAACAGCAGTTGATGCAAATGAGGCAAAAAATAAAAGAGACAGGGTCTCCATATAAATTAAGGAAATCTTAAAAGCCGAGGCTGCCGTAGCCCAGAACAATACTGCCATTAAAGTATAAAGATAAGCTCTTTTTTGTTCCTGCATATTCGTAATGAAAGATATATTTGAATATCAAAAGAGATTATTAAGATCAAGTTCAATTTATATAACAGTAATTATTATTGCACCAATATTCATTGTCAAGATGTAATAAGGATTTGCTTAATATTATAAATAATAAAAGATTGATGCCGCTGTTATATAATGCTCACTTGCTAAATCTATTACTGGTCATTTATATTTGAATTAATATGGTTCACAATATAGAATACATAGTACGAATAAGATTCTTCTTAAAAATGAAATAATTACGGTAGGGTTGAATTTGTTTTTGAGGTGTGATTATGAAATATAAAGCTTCTTTTCTGAAAATTTCAAGCGTAATATTATTCAATCTTCTGATTATAGTTCCTCTGCACGCCCAAATAGATACTTCATGGCCGCACCCGATTCCCTGCCGCACACGGGACAGCAATAATCCTGATTTGTTCATGATGATTCTTGGTGACGTAAATACATTGCTGGCACAGGGTATCTATTATCCAGCCGAAGACCAGGTGGTACTCAAAGACGATAAGGTTATCAAAAACTATTACAAGGAAATTCTTGGATTGCCATACTATCAGCCTGTTGATAAGACTCATTTTCCGGCGCCGCCTTCAGGCTGGTGTACATGGTATTACTATTACTATAATGTTACGGCCGACGAGGTGAAGGCTAATGCCAAATGGATTGCTGAAAATCTTAGTGATTATGGAGCAAAGTACGTACAGATTGATGATGGTTGGCAGCGAGGTCCCGGGACGACACGAGATTGGACGTTGATTCATAAGGGTTATTTCCCGGATGGTATGGAAGAGGTTGCCTCTTACATCAAGTCTGTCGGGCTTGTACCGGGTATATGGTTAGCTCCTCATGGACAGGACAATCTCGAATATGTTAAAGCTCACCCAAACGTTTTCCTGCGTCGTGCTAATGGTGAATTAGATGAAGATACTCGTCGTTGGGAAGGGCGATACCTGGTTGATCCTTCAACTGAAGAAACTCAGAAATATATGGCTAATCTCTTTGAGACACTTTGTGAATGGGGTTATGACTACTTTAAAATAGACGGCCAGCCTCCAACTATTCAGGAGTACCGCAGCAAAGGCTCACAGATGAAGAATCCAACTGATGATCCTGTTGCGGCGTATCGCAAAACTATAGAAACAATTCGTCAGACTGTAGGACATGATCGTTATATCCTCGGCTGCTGGGGTATTCCGACTGAAGGCGCCGGCATTATGAACGGCTCTCGAACAGGCGGTGACATCGTACTTGGCTGGGGCGGTTTCCGAACAGCGCTGCGTGCAGTGATGGCCTACTATTATCAGCACAACATAATGTGGTATGTTGACCCGGATGTTATGGTTTTACGTTCACCTCTGACGATTGATCAGGCTCGCGTTTGGGCAACGCTGCAGGGACTTACAGGCCAGGCGCTGATGGCTACCGACCGCATGATGGACTTGGGCCAGGAACGAATCGAATTATTGCGGAGGGTATATCCGGCCGTAAATATCAGGCCGCTCGATCTCTTCCCGGCAGAACGTAATAAACGCATATGGGATTTAAAGATCAATCACCTGGGTCGTCAGTATGATGTTTTAGGTTTGTTCAATTTCGAGGAAGATACTGCTAATCAGATGGTAATCAAATGGTCCGACTTAGGCTTGCCAGGTAATGTCCCATTACATGTGTATGACTTCTGGAATCACGAATATCTTGGCTCGTGGGAAGCGGGTATGTCTATCGAACTTCCTCCGACGAGTTGTCGCGTTCTGACTATTTTACCCGGCACGCGTCAGATTCAGTTGATTTCTACAAATCGCCATATTACTCAGGGCTGGGTGGATATTAAAGAACTGAAGTATGATGTAAATGACCAGAGATATGAGGGAATCAGTCAGGTTATTAAGAATGATCCCTACGAGTTGAGTTTCGTTTTTCCAAGGGATAAGAATTTTCAAATAAAGAGTGCCTCGGCACATACCAAAGTTCAGAAAGAATTACCAGTAACATTTGCGAATCATCAGGGCTGGGCTATGGCTGCGATTCGCAGTCCTGAGACAACGGAGGTTGGCTGGGAGGTTGAATTTGAATCAGCCGTGATCTACTCCTATCCGACGCAGGCGCCTACAAACCTGCGAGTAGAGCGAGCAGGCCTGGAAGAAGTAAACCTGACATGGAATGAGCAGTATTATCTCAACGCAGGTTATCAGGTCTATTTGAACGGCGAATTACTTGGATACACACCGAAGGCCAAATTTCCGATTAGTGGACTCGATCCGAAAACTGATTATACTGTTGGAGTAGCCACCGTATGGGAAGATGGTACAGTAAGCAGGAATAAAGCTGAACTAACTTTTTCAATTAAATCGATGATTCCTAAAACTACACCATTAAACCAATTTACACCAATACGTTCCGGAGGAAGAATAGGTATAATTACCAACCAGACAGTCCGGATTGGAGAAAAAGATTACCAGGATGGAATATTATCAAGTCCCGGTAGTGACATTACATATAAAATTAAAGGCATATTTGATTCTTTTTCTGCTATGGCAGGTATCGGTGATGATTCCGGCAGCGATAATGGCATTGAATTCATAATTCTGGGTGACGGTAAGGAAATATGGCGAAGTAAAAGTCTGAAAAAAGCCGACGGCCTTAAAGATGTCAAAGTTGATATAACAGGAGTGCAAACTCTGGTCTTGCGTATTGATGGCGGGACGGATGAAACAACAATAGAAAGCCAGAGAGGAAGCCGCAGACAACGTAACCGTGTTCAGGCTGTTTGGATAGATGCTGCTTTGATCTTGAATTAAAAAAATAAATCCAAGAGTAAGAATTATTATTTTATCAGGTGTAATTGCCGCAATTTAATCTTCCAGATACATATCTTTTGCCAGTATGTTCTGGTTTAGTATTTTTTTTAACCGACGGCTTGTCTGTTTTGAATACACGGTTCTATTGCTTCTTTTTTAACATGCATAGGCTGGACTTGCCAGACATCCCGGCAATAATCTCGGATAGACCGGTCGGATGAGAACTTACCCATGCGGGCAACATTAAGGATGGAAGTTCTTGCCCATGCCTTCTGATCTTGCCAGAGTGTGCTTACACGCCGCTGGGAATCTATGTATGATTGATAATCGGCCAATACAAGAAATGGATCACTTTCAAGAAGATTATCCACGAGCGGACGAAATAGCTCCTTGTCTCCACCTGCCAGAGCTCCTGATGATATAAAATCAATTACATCGCGCAGGATTGAATTTTGCTCGTAGAAATTGCGTGGTTTATAGCCAGAGTCTTTTAATGTTTCAGCCTCCTGGGTGGTAAGACCGAATAAAAAGAAGTTGTCTGGTCCTACCTCTTCACGAATTTCTACATTTGCACCATCCAGTGTACCAATTGTCAGTGCGCCATTGAGAGAAAATTTCATGTTTCCTGTACCTGAAGCTTCCTTACCTGCCAGTGATATTTGTTCTGAGAGGTCAGCAGCCGGATACACAAATTGGGCGTTTTTTATGTTATAGTTCGGGAAGAATACAACCTTCAGGCAATTAGATACGTCTGGATTATTATTGATCAAATCAGCGACTGCGTGAATAAGTTTAATAAGAAGCTTGGCCATGAAATAGCCTGGAGCTGCTTTGCCGCCAAAGATAAATGTTCTCGATGGTATTTCCATCTGTGGATGCTGCGTTATCTGCCTGTATAGAGTCAGAATATGGAGCACATTGAGATGCTGGCGTTTATATTCGTGAATGCGTTTGACCTGAATGTCGAAGAGTGACTCCGGATTGACAACAACACCAGTACGCTGTTTAATAAGCATGGCAAGTTTACATTTGGCGATGTTCTTTACTTCTCGCCACTGTCTCTGGAAATCAGCATTGTCTGCAAATGTTTCAATCTTGCGCAGCTTGTCAAGATCAGTAAGCCATCCTTCACCGATTCTATCGGTCAATAACTGGTCGAGCGGAGGATTACTTAACGCTACGAATCGCCGTGGAGTAACGCCATTGGTAATATTGCAAAACTTTCGCGGTGACATTTCAGAGAAGTCACTTAACACCCTGCTTTTAAGAATGTCGGAGTGCAGTTTCGATACGCCATTTATGTGGTGACTGCCGACTGTAGCCAGATTCGCCATGCGAACATACCGTTCGCCATTTTCGTCAATAAGTGACATCCGTTTCAGCCGCGACGGATCATTCGGGAATCTTGCCTGTACCTGCCGGAGGAATCTATGGTTAATTTCGTAGATTATTTCCAGGTGACGCGGGAGCAGGTAGCCTAATAAATGTACCGGCCAGATTTCCAGTGCCTCTGGCAGGAGGGTATGATTGGTATAGGCGAACGTTTTTTGTGTGACATCCCATGCAGTATCCCAATCCATCAGGTATTCGTCAACCAGCAGGCGCATCAGTTCCGGAATTGCGATTGCCGGGTGTGTATCATTAAGCTGCACAGCCCAGAATGTATCGAACTTATCGAGAGGCCTCTTTAGCCTGAGATGTACGCGAATCATATCCTGCAGTGAGCAGGTAACGAAGAAAAACTGCTGTTCAAGCCGCAGTTCCTTGCCTTCGAAATGTTCATTATTAGGGTACAGAACCTTCGTGATGTTTTCGGAAACTATTTTGTCTTTAACGGCTCGATAGTAATCCCCGTGGTTGAAGGCATTGAAGTCGAAAGATTCCACAGCTTCGGCCTTCCATAAGCGCAGCCGATTGCAGGTACCAACTCGATAACCCAGTATGGGTGTATCGTATGCAACTCCCCTAACAACAGTTTCAGGGATCCATCGTACCCTTGGTTGGCCCATTGAATCTATCCAATTCTCCGTATGCCCGCCAAACGGCACATTGAATACTATTTCCGGTCTCATAATCTCCCATGGATTGCCATATCGCAGCCATTTATCAGAGCTTTCCACCTGCCAGCCATCACGAATTGCCTGATTAAAAATGCCGAATTCGTAGCGGATACCATATCCGATTGCCGGTATCTCCAGAGAAGCCAGAGAATCCATATAACAGGATGCCAAGCGGCCCAGTCCGCCATTACCAAGCCCAGGTTCTTCCTCTTGTTCGAGCAGCATATCAAGGTTAAATCCAAGACTGGCCATTGCTTCCTGTGTCTGATGCATAATTCCCAGATTAAGAATATTGTTGGCAAGGTGCGGCCCAGGCAAGAACTCTGCTGATAGATAAGCTACAACTCGAGCATCCTGCTTGGTATAGGTTTCCAGTGTATGTACACCCTGTTTAAGCACTCTGTCACGAACGGACAGTGCCAAAGCCATATACAGGTCATTAACACCGGCTGACCTCGAAAGACGTCCTATGCTGCAGAACAGATTGTCTAAAAATGATTTTTTTATGTCTTCTACACGCGAGCCGGTACGTACGCTGGTTATTTTGGTAAGCTTTCTAAATTCCCTGATGACTCTTTTCTTTTCTGTAGCCACAAACATTCCCTTTCTTTCTGCCGGAAGATATCAAGCTTAGATTTTTTTAGTTATTATTTGTAAACAACCGCTGTACTGATAAAATTCTTAATAATCAGAATAATCTTTACAAAAAAGCCTTAACCTTATTTTTTCGGTTTTTATTTCAGGTGACTTAATGAAATATAATTATGTCAGCAACGCCGCAGGTTTTTTATCTGCATTATTTTATGGGACGTTAAGGCAATAGATTATGAAATGAAATCAGATGGTATGGAAACAACTGCTCATTTCTAAATTAATTGCCGCAGCAGGCTGCCAAGGTTATAATACTTCCCAGCAGCAAGCAGCAGCTATTTCATTATTTTATAGTTGATAGGTTATTGTTGAATACAGGAAACAGCAAATATGGATTGCATTCAAGTTATAACAGATGTAGAAACCGGGACGATAGCCAGGCTTGCCAGGGAAATATGGGCAGAGCATTACACGGATATTATCGGGGCCGATCAGGTAAACTATATGCTTGATAAATTCCAATCCGAGGATGCGATTGCCGATCAAATCCAAAATAAAGGATATATGTATTATTTGATCGAGGAAAGAAGACAAGACATCGGTTACTTTGCAATCGTTCAGGAAGAAGATGCGTTATTTTTGAGTAAACTCTACGTACGGAAGACCATGAGGGGCAAAGGTATCGCCCGCAAAACAATTGATTTTATCAAGACTATTGCTCTTGAGAGGAACCTTGCAAGAATAACGCTGACTGTCAATAAAAACAACATCGGGCCTATTGCCGCTTATGAAAAGCTTGGGTTCGTCAATAAAGGCCCGATCGTTCAGGAAATCGGTGGCGGATTTATAATGGACGACTACAAAATGGAATTGAAGATATTATACTAATGATATTGAAATCCATCCCCTTATTGTTTTTTATCTTTTACATTTAAATAACCACTCGCTTTACAGTTACTAATATGTATCATAATGTGCTTGACGTAAATACTTTTATATATTAAACATTATTACTAAGTGTTAAGAGAAATAAAAATTCTATCGGTTATTCCGCAAAACTAACAGGATGAACTATAAATAAAGAGGGTAAAATATGTCAAATTCTATTTACGAAACCATGGGACAGCAATTCGGTCGCCGTTCATGGGCTGAACCATGGAAAATCAAAATGGTCGAACCTATCCACATGATTAGCGCAGAGGAGCGAAGGCAAGCCGCTGAAAAAGCCGGATATAATACTTTCTTGCTGCGCTCTGAAGATGTATATATCGATTTGTTAACCGACAGCGGCACAAGCGCTATGAGTGACCGTCAATGGGCGGGAATCATGCTTGGCGATGAAGCTTATGCCGGAAGCAGGAACTTTTATCATCTCGAAGAAGCGGTCCAAACTTACTATGGCTACAAATATATTATCCCAACACACCAGGGAAGGGGTGCGGAACATCTTATCAGTAAAGCTCTTATAAAGCCCGGCGATTTTATACCCGGCAATATGTACTTCACAACTACACGTCTTCATCAGGAATTAGCCGGAGGAACTTTCGTAGATGTGATAATCGATGATGCCCATGACACCATGAGTATGAATCCGTTTAAGGGCAATGTTGACCTTGATAAACTTGAGACGCTAATCAAGAAGGTCGGAGCGGAGCAGATACCTTATGTAAGCCTTGCAGGTACAGTCAATATGGCCGGAGGCCAACCGGTCAGTATGGAAAATTTAAAGGCTTTGCGTCAATTATGTGATAAATACGGCATCCCTATATATCTTGATGCTACGCGTATGTATGAAAATGTTTTCTTTATCCAGGAACGAGAGCAGGGCTATGCAAATAAATCGTTAGCCGAAATATTGAAGGAATTCTGCAGTTATACAGATGGCGCCTGGATGAGTGCAAAGAAGGACCATTTAGTTAATATAGGCGGCTGGCTTGCTGTTAATGAGCCTGAAGTAGCAGAAAAAGCACGTAATATGGTAGTAATATATGAAGGTTTGCATACATACGGCGGTATGGCCGGACGGGATATGGAAGCTCTTGCGATAGGTATCTCAGAGGGAATTCAGGATAATCACGTTTGTGCTCGCGTACAACAAGTCAGGTATCTTGGTCAGCTTTTGCAAAACTGGGGTATTCCAATTGTAGAACCAATCGGCGGCCATGCTGTTTTTCTGGATGCCAAACGCTTTTATCCTCATATACCACAGGATCGATTCCCAGCCCAAACACTTGCTGCACAATTATATCTGGATTCAGGGGTACGTTCTATGGAACGAGGTATAGTTAGTGCCGGACGCGACCCGGAATCCGGTGATCATCGCTATCCATCATTGGAATTAACGCGTCTGACAATCCCGCGACGTGTCTATACTCAGGCACATATGGATGTCGTAGCCGAGAGCATCAAAGCAATATATGATGATCGTAAAAAAACAAAAGGTCTCAGAATGGTTTATGAACCGGAGTATCTCCGATTTTTCCAGGCACGTTTCGAGGTGCTGTAAAAAGTGTACCAGTTATCGGAATAAAGGTTCGATGCAGAAAGGCTTTTTTTATGCAAATTGCAGGGAAAACTTTCCTGGGAATAAAATTTCTTGATTATTAAGTGTAATTTTGGTAAACTCAACGGTTTAGTTTAATTATTAGTTTTTATTGATAAAATTATGCTGTTTTAGAGTGTCAATGGGAAATATCAGATAATAATAAAATCATAGTTTTAAACGAGCCTTCAAAACAAGTTTAAGAGATTGCACTGAGTAAATAAATCTATATAAGGTATTTATGTCTATTTTGAAGTATCCTGATTTAGCTTTTCAATCGTCTGAGGTCATATATAAAACACAGGAGGATTTATTACGAAGACATCTTCGGCACATCTGTGATAATTCTCCTTATTATCGCGATAAGCTGAAGGGAATTGACATTGAACACTTCACACTGGATTCTTTGCAACAATTACCCCTAACCGACAAATCGGACTTTTCACATCATAATGACCAATTTCAGGCTGTCAGTGACAGAGCCGTTGAGGATATGTCTTTTTCTTCCGGGACGACAGGTCAGCCCACAAAGTTTGTATATACCCGGAGTGACCTTGAGCGTTTGGCATATAACGAAGCACAAGGTTTCCGAAGTTGTGGATTTACGGATGAGGATATAATTTTATTGACTTGTACTATGGACCGTTGTTTTATTGCGGGTTTGGCTTATTATTCAGGCCCAAGGTCATTAGGAGCCGCATTGATTCGAAATGGTAATAGTACCTTAGCCAGTCATTTAGATATAATTAAACGAATATCTCCCACCGCAATGATAGGGGTGCCGAGTTTTCTGTTAAAATTAGGTAAATGCATCACTTCCGAGGGATTTAATTTAGCTGACCATAGCATTAAACGCATGGTGTGTATCGGTGAACCTTTAAGGGATCGTGAATTAAATTTTTTAAAGGCGGGCGAGGAATTGGAACGTATATGGGGTGCAAAGGTATATTCGACATATGCTTCGACTGAAACAATAACGGCTTTTTGTGAATGCGAGTATCAGCGGGGCGGGCATTATTCCCCGGATTTGGGAATAGTTGAAATTGTTGATGAAAACGATCAAAATTTGCCAAATGGTGAAGTTGGTGAAGTTGTTGTTACTCCTTTGCAAATGGAGGGGATGCCTATGATTCGGTACAAAACCGGTGACATTAGCTTCATTATTGATACAGGTTGTCCGTGTGGTCGTAATATCCCCAGGCTCGGCCCGATATTAGGAAGACGTAATCAGATGATGAAAATTCATGGCACCACTATGTATCCTCAGAGTGTTCAGGCTGTATTAGATGGTTTGCCGCAGGTGAAAGAGTATTATTTAAAAGTCCAACATAATGAGTCATTTTCCGAGCATTTAACTGTATATGTTGCGCTAGATGGTGACCAGTCACAGGCAGATGATATTTTACAGAAATTACAAGCCCGATTACGGGTTAAACCTGAGCTTAAAATCGTTCCTATCGAAGAAATTCGGAAAGTAGTTTATCGCCCGGAATCCCGTAAGCCTGTTCGTTTTATAGATGAAAGGAAATAACTTATTTCCATTCATAGATAAAAAAGGAAGTTTCGGTTTGATGTCAATAATATTGACCTAAAAGCTAAATTATACAATTGACGGGATAAAGGTTTTTCTTTTGAAGAAGAAACCTTCAGGTCAATAAATTTCTTTATAGTCTTAAATGTGGTAGCAGATATGTTTATGAATTGAAGAGATTTGTATTATGAATGAAATTACTCAGGATGCCAATAACAGAAATGTTATAAACTACATGAAATTTATTTTTTTTAGTCTTTTCGGGGTAATTTTATTTTTCACGCCTATTACTATCAAAGGCAAAAACTCGATTCCAATAGATCACTTGATTACATATTTGAAATCGGTCCAACCTAACATCGGCAAATTTCCTATACTTGAGATTTTTGTTCTTGTTGTTGCGATAATAGGAGGAATAATACCTTGGGTTAATAAAAGTTATAAGAGAAATACATTATTTTTTGTTCTATCTGTATTTCGAATATTAGGTATTCCTTTGTGTTTTATGGGTATTTTAGGAAGAGGGCCGGAATGGTTAATGAATCCGAATTTTATCCCATTCATATGGCAGCAGATAGCCGTAAATGTTACCATAATAGTGACCTTCGGTTCGATTTGCCTGACATTTATAATGGGATACGGACTTCTTGATTTTACCGGCGTGATAGTAAGGCCTATAATGAGGCCGGTTTATAAAGTTCCCGGCAGAGCGGCGATAAACGCTGTTGCCGCCTTTATCGGCAGTTTTTCAGTGGCAATGTTTCTTACAGACGAACTGTACAAAGAATCGAAATACACCTATCGGGAAGCTGCTATAGTAATGACGGGCTTTTCCACTGTTTCTACAACATTTGTAATTGTTATTGCAACTACAGCAGGTTTTATGAATATCTGGAATTTTTATTTCTGGAGTACGCTTGTTATTACCTTTATTGTGACAGCGATTACAGTAAGACTTTTTCCGCTTAATAAACTCGATAATTCGTATATTGACGGCATAGGCAAGCCTGAGAGAGAGGTTAAAGGCAATCTAATCAGGAACGCCATAAATGAAGGTGTTAAAGCCGCCGCGGAATCAAAATCTCTTGTGAAAAGTATGTGGGAGAATTTAAAAGGCGGCGTTAAAATGTGTCTGGTTTTAACTCCTTGTGGCGCTTCAATCGGATTGTTAGCTTCGATTCTTGCAAGAGAAACGAAGTTTTTTGACTATATAGGAACAATATTTTTACCAATTACCTATGTATTAAAATTATTCGGCCTGGAAAGCTATAAAGAAGTTGCCAAAGCAAGCGCAGTTGTCCTTGGAGAAGTCTTCGTACCCAATAAAACGGTTGAAACTTTATCAGATGTTCCGAGATATATCATAGCGGTTGTTTCAGTTTCAACGATTATCTTTTTTACCGGTTTTATTCCATGCCTTTATGCTACATCAATAAAATTAAAACCCTGGCAATTATTATTGATATGGTTCGAAAGAGCGGCTTTATCAATTATCCTGGCCGGGATAGTAGGTCTGATTTATTTTCGTTAATTTCCCCGCCGGACTTCGGTTTGAAAGAAACTGATGATAAATAAATGTGCGAAAGATTCTTGAATCAATTTTTTGATGAAAAATCACTCTTTGGGAACATAGGTTGATTCCCTGTTTTTGCAAATGAAAGAAGATAATAAAAAGTTTCGAAGACCTGATATTTGTCGCCCGCCAAGTGAGCAGAATAGCTATTTCCTGCCGCTAACGGCTGGTTGCTCTAATAGTACATGTACATTTTGCAGCTACTATGGTAATCGGCTTCGGATGAGAGAACATGAAGATGTTAAAACGGAGATCGATGCTTTAGCTCTCTTTGTTGAACAGGGTATTGTATTAGCTAACGTTGATCAGCTTGTTTACATAATTGCTCAGCATTGGGACCGAAGGCGAATCTTTCTGCAGGATGGTGATGCACTTGTTTATCCCTATCCAAAACTTATAGAAATATTAGAACACTTGAACAAGAAGTTCCCGGATATTGAAAGGATAGGAATTTATGCTACGCCGCGGGACATTCTGCGAAGAAGTCTGGAAGAGCTTAAGGAACTGAAACGACTTAAGTTAAACATTTTTTATATTGGCATAGAAAGTGGTGACGACAAGGTGCTTGAAAGGATTGACAAAGGGGCGAATCATAATGAAATGGTAGAGGCAGGAAAAAAGGCTAAGGAAGCTGGTATAATACTTTCATTAACAGTCCTGCTTGGTCTCGGCGGAGTTGAAGGAAGTCATAGTCATGTCCTTGAGACTGCGAGAATTCTCTCCGAGATTGATCCTGAATATGTTGGCGCACTTACAGTAACACTGATTCCCGGAACACCTCTATACGAGCAGGCAAAAAGAGGCGAATTTAAAGAACTCACTCCATTTGAATTTCTGGCGGAGCTAAAAGGGATCATTGAAAACTCAAATTTCACCAATTGTTTTTTCAGCTCAATGCACGCATCCAACTATCTTTCCGTCCGAGGGACATTACCCACGGACAAAGAGCGGATGTTGAGTGAGATACAACGTGTGCTGGACGAAGGCGATTCTTCCAGGCTGCGCCCGGAGTTTCTTAGAGGATTATAGAGTATGAACTCTTTATATTTGATTGGATTTTATTTTTTCACAGAGGAAACAGTTGCTCAGATCTTGGCGCTCCACATCCGGTACATCTGGTGTCATACCAGCTTATAGGCTGGCCGCACTGGGGACAACTCCAGCGCTCTTCTTCGTATATAATCCATTCCTCAACGCCCATCTCTTTAATTTTTGCAAGGTTTGGAAGGTATTCCTGGCGGTGCGGGTAGTTGCCCTGATTAATTAAATTCGTAATACGATAGCAGGGTAACTGTTCACAGTCAGTACAGCGATCGTCATCCTGTGTACTCGCTGCGTGCAGCCTTATATTACAGCTTTGGCAATGGCCGGCAAGTGTTCCGCCGCTGAGACAGCCGTCGCATTGTAAATTTTTCATCATATTGACGAAAGCATCGATATTGGAATTTACCGGTTCGGTTGGAAAATTCACTTCACCTTCACCGTGTTTATTGATGTAAGCCGGGCAGGCTCCGCAATATGTTCCACATGCGGCTGCCAGTTGTACTTTGCCCTTTGGCAATGTCGACATGACATAGGGCTCACGATACGTATCGGAAATCAGTGCATTGGCAATGTTGACCGGATCATCTTCATTTACATTTTTGTCATCATTGTTCACATGCGAGACGCAGTTGTTTTCATTATCAAAGAACAGCCATGGTCCCATGATAAAGGGTGTTGCCTCAAGATCCACGTCTCTATCGGCTAAATAGGTCACCATGTTCTCCAGTCGTTCTGAGCCGAATGGATAGTCAACCAGGGCGGTACGAATGGCGTCAATATGCGTCTCAGGTCCCATTCTCAGGCTGGCATTGGCCACCAGAATGCCGGTGTTGGCGGGTGTGATTAATTCGACCGGCGCAGTCAAGTCCTCTGGATTGCGGGAGCGTACCGCGTCAAAGAACACCTGCTGATGCATTGCACCCCCATCGCCGCTGAAGGATTGGATCTCATGACCGTCGTAATCATAGGCCGTGCCGCCGCCGCGGAAACCGGCATAGTATCCATTTTCGCAGTAAACCACGACTCCGCTTGACATACCGAAGACCGTCTCATCACCCCCCAGGCTGCGGATTTCCAGGACGATCGGGTATTCAGGGTAATCCATGATCGTCAATTGTGCGGTCGGTGTTTCACCGGCATCGTCCAATTTAAATCGGCGCCCGATAGAAATCACGCGAGTCGGCGGTGTGGTAAAGCTGGCAAACATGTGTGCCGTGTCCAGGACATGAATTCCCAGATTCCCGAGGTCGCCATTGCCGGTCTCCCACATCCAATGCCAGTCATAATGCACACTATTGCGACGAATGGATTCATATGGTGCGCGTCCCTGGTACATATCGAAGAAATCAGGATTACCCGCACGAGTCGGGATATAGGGATCGACCAAACCAATGTT
>JAFGEF010000143.1 GCA_016931715.1 Sedimentisphaerales bacterium | reverse complement strand
AGGCTTGCTCAATAAAATAAACCAGCCGGATGAGAAGCTGATTCCCATCGGTATCGTAGATATTCATCGCGTCCAGTTGGGCGAACAGTATAAGATGCTTGAAAGAACTCTGCCGGTTATGCTCTCAGTGCGTTTGGGTCTTGAGCCGCAGATTATTATGTTGGAACGAGAAGATTTAAAAGTCCTGCTCGATGAGAAATTAAGAACCGAAGGCGAAGACACAAAATTCTGGAATTCCGCAATACTCATAGACGGCTACCTGCAGCCCAGCAACAGTCAATTAGAAATACACCTCAACTTAAAACAAGCTGCTGGTGATAATCTAAAATCCATCATAATTCCAGTCGAACCAAACGAACCTGCTATTGCGATAACCAAAGCAACAACTGAAATAACCCAGCAATTACAAAACTCCCCCCCTGCCGCAAAATGGAATCCCGAACAAGAAGCCGAACAATTCTACAATCAAGGCCAATTGCTTTCTGCTCATAGCCGATACGAAGAAGCATTACCTCTTTTTGAAACCGCCCATGCCCTGCAGCCACAAAACGTTTATTATACTGGTGCTTTGTTTACAAATGAATGGACATTACGTAATAATAACATTGTAATATCATTTGGTTTAGGTTTTAGAAGTGGCAATGGAGTTAATTCTTATGTTGAGAACAGGAAGCCACATTATTCAGATTATGAGTTAGCGGAAATAGTATCTATCCTGGTTAGACAAATTCGTGATAGTTTTAATAAAGGTGAAATTTCCACTCGAGTTATTTTTAATCAATATTTAAATTCTCTTGGATATTCCTTAGCATTTTCTCAAAGTTATTTTTCAAGCGATATTTCAGTTGCAAATGAACAGATAAGACAAATGAATCGAGATAATAGGAAGATATGGGTAGAGACCTTTGATTCAGCTCTTCAAAAGCAGCTTGTTAGAACTGATCAACCAAGAATGAACAATCTTATTCGAGCAAGGTTGGTATGGATTAGTTCTGATGAACCAAGAGAATTGTTAGCTAATGTTAGAAGAGCTTTTCAAGAGTATGTCATGCCGTCTGAGTTAGGTGGTAAGATTGCATCTACAGAACAAAGGGAGTATTTGCTTCAACAGGCTTTTCTGAGTCAAATAAACTTGGTTTCTTATCATATAGAAAGAACTCATTTAAAAGACAATAGCGATGAATTTAGAGAACTTTTAAGGCAATATATTTTTGAGTTAGGTAATATAGAAGATGAAATGATAAGCTCTTCATTTAAATCCTTTATTAAGCGAGAAAACAAGAATAACATATACTTATTTAATAAAGAAGATATAGCACAAGCAAGAAGTAATAGAATAGAGGATGCTCAAAAATTGTTAGACAAGCTTTTAAATTCAAATGAAGTCCTTGACAGTAGGTCAAAGAAACAAATTGTTCTTGATATCGGAAGTTTGCTTGCTTCAAGGCAACGTAATGACAATGTAAATGAGATATGTATGATATGGGAAAATCTTTGCAATTTCCTGATTAAGCAGAAAGATATTCCTAATCTTATAGAAGTTGGAACGCATTATCCTTTTCCTGTAACAGATTTGACACCTTCGGAATATAGCCCATGGCTTTATAAACTTCTTGGGCGAATATCAGAAGTACTCCAATCACAGCAAGTCACTCAACAAGTCAATACTGCTATTACACAAATCAGAGATGCTCAACTCAAGATATTAAAAAGTTTCCCTGAATTGGATAGAAACTACACACGTCAGAATATCCCGGTAACAATGCTTCTTACTATGAAAGACTGGGCTCGGAATATACCCTTTTCTGATCGTGCAATTAAGTATGTTTTCCATAATAACATTCTATGGGTAGCATATAAAACAGAAGGAAACAGCATTAAAAGAAACAGTGATGGTAATAAGAATTGGCCAAATACAGTAGGGTTTGCAGGTATAGATATTCAAAAGAGCAGGATAGTGGCAATATGGCAAACTGATATCAATTGTAATGGCATTTCGGAACTTTCAGGTATAGCTATTAATAAAAAAACAAGTTACATAAGTGTTGAAAACGGTGGTATAATACAATTTCCCGGAAGTTCAATAGAAGGCCGAGAATATTTTAATAATCCCAAAATATTTACACAGCCATCATTTTCTGTTACATCAATAGCTCTTGATAGTAATAACTTATGGGTAGCTTATGGAGGTAACGAAAAGGAAAGCGGCTTAGGCTTATATAATACTGAAACAGAAAAATGGGAAACAGTTTTTTGCAGCACTTTAAAAGAACAATCTCCATTCAACAATGCTAAACCATATGAAATAATGTCAATGATACATACGGATCCAGATAAATTATATATCTCTGTTTTTGGAAACGAACTTTCAGGACTTTGGAAGATAGACACTAAAACTAAAGAATACGAATTTATCAAATCAGTTACTGGAGAATTGACGCAAGATACAGAAGGAGAAATATGGCTTAAATCCACAAGCTATTGGCTCAAAATGGATCCTGATGCAATAAATATGACACTGATTATTCGGGCTGCTCTTAAACAATTTTCAATGTCTCAATATGGCAGAGAATTTTTGACTTGGTTTGATATGGAAAAAACATTTCTGTCCGAATCATTTCTGAACAATGTGGTTTTGGGGCCATATTATGCACAAACTAATTTTGATCCTTCGACAGGTGCTATTCATGATAATAAACTGTGGGCAAGATTAGGAGAAAGACAAATTCTCATTATAGAAAAAGGCAAGAGTTTTGAGGAAGCACAGATAATTGATAATAACATTCTTGATGGTGAGCTGGTACATAGGTTTGTCAGTACGCCTTATGGATTGATTGGGATTGGAGAGGGTGTTGTGGGATTGATTGAAACTGAAGATATGGGAAAATAGGCAAAATTTCATCTCGATTCTTATGTGTAATTAATCCTTCGCAGCAGTCTAACTTTTGAGAACAGAAAAAACATTTTGTGGCATTTTTTTATTGCTTTTTCGAGAGATTTGTCGATAATAATATAAATAAAATCAAAGCTGAAAAAGGATTCTGCAAAATTGAAGTTAGACATACTTTAAGAAAGAAAAAATTGCTTGTTTTTAATTTTTTCTTTCTTAAACAATGACCTTAAAATATTCATTGATGAGTAGTTACAACAATGCAGCAGATTGTATGAAGAAAATCTTTTAAACCGATTTTCTTCATACAATATATGTCTAACTTAAATTTTGCAGAACTCGAAAAGCTGACAACTATAGGAGTTAGGACATAGGCATAGGAATAGTATTTGTATTCCTCTTCCTGTACCTATTCCTAATAAGTTATGGAACGAGAAGTTGAAGATTTTATCCAGAATCTGCCTGATGTAGATCTCATCGAGTACACACATACGAAAATCCACCTTCCCGAAGCAGTGGATTTCGCGAAAGCCGAACTTGCCAGGCGCAAACTTCCTGCCAATGTTGTCACAAAACTCAATGAAGAAGTTCATGCCCGCATCAAGGCGAGAGAAGAACAGATACGCGAGATAGCATCTGAGCGACTAAGCGGAAAATTGCGCATCCTTGCCTTTCTGAGCGGCTTATATTTTGTAATCCCACTTCTATTCTTCATTCCCGCCTGGCTGAAATTTCGTGAAGAAGGCTCGGAACAAAAGTGCAAAGACATCTGCATATTCGCCGCAGCGGGTTTTGTCCTCCAGATAATCATGATTGCACTTCGAGTGCCGCCATGGAGCATAATTCTAAGGCTATTTTAGTCGTTAGCCGCCCGTCAATAGCGAATACTGATTAAATAATAACGACTATTCCTAAAACACTTTTTTTATCACCCATTAGAAATATTTTTAAAAATACTTTCCTTTGAACTGTTTTTATGTAAAATCGTAAAAAAATAGATTAGGATTATGGATAGTATTAGGAATAGTATTCCTGAGCCTATTAATTTTCCATTTTCCTTTGATGAAATTTAAATGTATTTTATGATTTAATAAGGAAATAAACAAATGCTGGATGAAGAAAAAGATTTCGATTCCTTCGAGGAAGATCAGGAATTTGAGCCTTCGGACGATAGTCTTGTTGACTTTTCAAACTTAGATGAGGAAATTTTCGAAGATGAAGATGAAGAGAAAGATGATGATTTTGATGAGGATGATGAAGACTTTTACGATGATGAAGATGATAGAGATTAATAGAATCAACTTTTGACCTTAATAAAATCTTAAAAACCGCAAAATATCACAATTTCAGCACTATTATTTCAATCCGCCTTCTCAAAAAGAAGATTAACTCACAGCGGATAGATTCTTATATTCACTTCAAAATTTCCATTGAAGCCGCTCGTTCTATGTGTCGATAGAACACATTTGAAGAAGCATGGGCAGAGATTTTCTAAGAACACAGTCTTATTATTGTTTTTTCACAAAATAAGATCGAAAAAAAATGTATATGAGTTCTGCAAAAATGTATTACTTTGGAGAAAAATCATGAAAACAACACAGAAACAATGGATAGAAAGTGCCGGATGGCGTTCTATATCTTCCAATGGTATTTCTGAAAAAGCACAGGTAGTATTCCTGTTTGGAGAGCGGAAAATACTGAACGATAAAAATCGCCTTGACGAAGTCCGCAGATATTACCCCACAGCTCATATTATAGGGTGTTCAACAGCAGGAGAAATAGTCGGACCTTATGTTTATGATAATTCAATGACAGCAACGGCAGTATTCTTTGAAGATACGCCGCTGATGTTTTCTCAGGCAAGTGTTGCAAATATGACAGATGCTTATGAAGCCGGCAGACAATTAGCTGAAGGATTAAAGCACGATGGTTTAGTGCATGTATTTGTCTTATCGGACGGACTTAATGTGAACGGCAGCGCGTTGGCAAAAGGATTGCGAAGCAGGCTGCCTGATGGTGTTTCTGTTACCGGAGGCCTGGCAGGTGATCAGGGTCGATTCGAGGAAACGCTCGTAGTATTGGATGAAAACTGCGGCAAACAAACTATCGCTGCGATAGGTCTTTACGGCAATGCTGTTAAAATCGGGTACGGTTCGAAGGGCGGCTGGGATTCATTCGGACCTGATCGTCTCGTGACACGCTCAAAAGCCAACGTTTTATATGAATTTGATAATCAGCCGGCGATTGAATTATACAAAACTTATCTTGGCGAACAGGCGGCGGGACTTCCGGCTACCGGAATGTTATTCCCCCTGAGCCTTTCCCTGGAAGGCAAAGATGAACGTCTTGTTCGAACAATTTTAGCAGTAAATGAAAAAGAAGGAAGCATGACTTTTGCGGGTGATATTCCCGAAGGATGTTATGCACGATTGATGAAAGCAAATATGGAACGCCTGGCAGATGGTGCAGCAGAATCAGCTAAAGACAGCAAAAAAACCGGTTCTGCAAATCCCGACCTGGCAATACTTATCAGTTGTGTAGGCAGAAAGCTTGTACTAAGACAGAGAACCGATGAAGAAGTCGAAAATGTACAAAATGTTCTGGGCAAACAGGCGGCGCTTACCGGCTTTTATTCGTACGGTGAGATTTGTCCGGTTGATCCACATGACAAAAAAGCCGAGCTGCATAATCAGACTATGACAATTACAACTTTTTGTGAAGAATAATTATTTCAATGAATACATTACTTAATCGACAAATTCAAAAATTTATTGGAAGCCTTGATACTATTCCTGAAGAGCTTCTGCCATTGTTCAAAGCAATCAATGAGGCATACGAAGACTTTGAAAAAGACAGAACCCTGATTGAGAGATCTCTGGATTTAAGCTCTAAAGAACTAATGGAAGTAAATAATAAGCTTCGCAAGGAAGTTGAGGTGCGCAAATATGCAGAGGAAAAACAGGCTGAGTTATTAGATCAGGTTATGAAAGCAAATGAAGAACTGACCCGTTTTGCTTACGTTATGACTCATGACCTGAAAAGTCCCCTTCGTGGAATATCAACACTGGCGGCGTGGCTCAAGGATGATCACTCCCGCGAACTCAGCGAAGAAGCAATCAGTAAATTAAACCAGATTAACAATCGCACTCAACGTATGCACAACCTGATAGATGGTCTGCTTGCTTATATAAGGCTAATATCTTCACCGGATAAAATATCTGCAATCGATACGAATGTTATTATACAACAAACAGTAGAATCTTTGGAATTACCTGAAAATATTCAGGTTTGTATTAAAAAACAACTGCCTGTTATTGAATGTGCACGAGGAAAAATAACTCAGATTTTCCAGCATCTGATTCAGAATTCAATAAGGTTCATAGATAAGCAGCAGGGTTTAATTGAAATAAACTGCATAGAACGACCTCAATATTGGGAGTTCAGCATTTCCGACAACGGCAGCGGAATCGACAAAAAGTATTATGGTAAGATTTTCAAAATGTTTCAGACACTGGAACGCTGGGAAATTTCCGGAAGCGCCGGAATTGGTCTTCCGATTGTAAAGAAAGCGGTTGAAATTCTCGGAGGACGAATCTGGGTGGAGTCTAACGTTGGGGAAGGAAGCATCTTTTATTTCACCGTTCCAAAAAACTCACGTTCGTACAAGTTGAATACATCCTTCAAGAATGAGAATTCCATATCAGAAACATCAATTTCTTAAGATGCAAATCATGCAGTTAATTTAACTATTTTCTTTTTTTCCGCTGATTTATATATCGCGAGAATTAACTCTACAGCTTTTCGTGCTTCCCGTCCGTCAATCATAAATTGTGTCCTCGTCTCAAGAGCATTCAAAAATGCTTTGAAATTGCGTGTGTGATTTTCATAATTGATGGCGGCAGGGTCTGCTACGCCGCCGCCGCCTTTTATCTTGCCAAACTTTGCGAAAATTTCCTTATCGCCCGGTTTCTCATCGGCAAACTGCCAGACTGTAATGCTGTTTTCCACATTTATAACGGTTCCTTTTGTGCCGGTAATTTCAAATCTCCTGAACTGGCCCGGGAACGAAGCGGTAGTTCCATAGATTATTCCCAGCGTTCCTCCGTTAAAACGCAGCACCGCCGCTGCGGTATCCTCAGTTTCGATTTTATGACCGAGTGTCTCAGTTAAAGCCTGAACTGATTCCACAGGCGGCATCAAATCGCAAAGCATATCGACCATATGTATCGACTGGTTCATAAGGGCACCGCCGCCATCGAGCTTCCATGTCCCGTGCCATGAATCCTTATAATATTCATCCGTTCTCCACCAGGGGACATAAATACCGGCATAAGTAATTGTACCGAATCGCCCTTCTTTGATGGCTTGCCGCAGTGGCGTGACATAATCATTGAATCGGAAGGGAAAAATTCCGCCCAGACATGTTCCGGATTTTTCGTGCGCATCTATCATCGAATCTATTCGTTCCAGCGTAATATCGAGCGGCTTTTCGCAAAGTACATGTTTGCCTGCCTGTGCGGCTGCTATTGTCGGCTCGGCATGGAATCCGCTCGGTGTGGCAATTGTGACTATATCTATTTCGTCGCTCTTGAGCATTTCCTGATAATTATCGAAAACGCGGATTTGGTATTTATCGGCAAGTTTCTTCGCTTTGTCACTAATTGTATCACAGCAGCCGATGAGCCTGGCATTGGAAATATCGCTGATGGCTTTAGCATGAAAATCAGCGATTAGTCCGGCGCCTACTATTCCAAAATTCCATGTTTTCATATTGTTCCCTTTATAAATTCACTTACAAGCTGAGTCCGACTTCGTATGCAATTTCCCTTACCACTTCCACGGCTCTTGAAAAAAGTTCTGGGCCGGTGGAGCCGCCAAATTGTCCGCCCGCTTTTAAGTGAGGTTCCATTGTAAGACAGCCGTCATAATTCATCGCCGCAAGCTCTGCCAGTAATTCTTTTATCTGTGCGTCACCTTGTCCTGGAATGCTGCCTGTATCTTTCGAGCCGAGTTTCCAGTCTTTAATGTGAATATGGACTATATAAGGTTTCATCAAGGGCCAGCAGCTTTCCATGTTATCAGTGATTTTTTCTCCCCAGACAAAATTTGCCGGGTCATAGACCAGCCTGATTTTCGGAGAACCAACAGCCTTTATAATATCGGCACAATTTTGGGCGGTATGCCCGTAAATTCCCGCTTCGTTTTCATGCACCATAGTAACATCAATTCCGCTGAGCAGATCCGCCTGTGCGGCTAATCTTTCAAGTACCCGGCCGCGATAGTTTTCAATTTTTTCACCATCCGGCGGATAATAGCTAAAAATCCTTATATACGGCGTTTCAAAAAAAATCGCAAGGTCTATCGCGCGTTTGAACTTATCCAAATGAGGTTCGAAAGGCTCATTAAGCCTGACTTTCCCCATAGGCGAGCCGATAGCGCTGACTTTAAGACCATTGCTGCGTATAATTTTTCTCGCTTCTGCCTGCTCGCTTTTGGATAAATCCATAATGTTTTTCTTATTTACGAAGCGAGGCTCAATATACTTTATATTTTCCGAGACAAGATACTCGACCTGGCCATTGAAATCATCTGTTACTTCATCTGCAAACGCGCTTAATTTTGCCATTATTCAAACTCAACACAAATATTACTATGTACAATCTAAAAACATTCTTTCGTACTGTATTGAGCTATAAAATAAACCTCAAAAACATACTTGGCAAGTGAATAATAAAATGCAGCTCTAAAAATACGATTCGTTATTCGGGCGGTAAAAGATATGCGAGATATTTATCTTCGCCTGAGAGAGTTTCAAAAAGAACAGCTTTGCCGTATTCAATCTGCTTTTGACCATCTACGATAATCCGGCCTGATTCTTTGACTTTTAAACTAAAGACCAGATTGCCTTCTGGATTGAGAATAAGCTTAATAGTAATACGTCCATCACTTGTATCACCGCTGCGCTGTACTGCATGAACATGATCATATTTGACGACAATTTCACTGTTACTCTTAATTTGCATGGTAGATACCTTTTTTGTTTCATCCGACAGGGAATATAAAGCCTCTTTGAGTTTTCGTGAGCTAAAGTCTAAAAAAGGTTCATTCAGGAGCGAACTGTAACGAATTTCGGCAGAGGAACCATCAACCATATTAATCACTAATACACGATTATCCGGACCTAATTGCATAGCTTTATGTTCTTTGGATTCAGGCTGTTTGATTAAGGACATAATCGCATTTATTTCGTCACGTGAGTCTTTCCCAAAAGCTATTCCTGCATTTTTTTTAACCAGTTTACCATCTTTCTGCTCTAATCGATAAATCTGCATGGAAGCAATTTTTTCAGGCGGGATTTTGCGCAAGGAGTCTAAATCTATGGAATCATATACTTTTTCTTCCTGCTGTTTCAATCTCAAAGCCCGCGCATCAAGCGCTTCTGCCAGATTTATTCCCGGAGCTCTCTGCTGAGAATTTACAGGCTCTCTTAAGAGTCCCTTGCTTTTAAGTTCTTCTCGCAGGTTCTGTGCTCTCTCAACCAGTTGCGGAGTGACGCGTATATTCTCAATTTGACTTTTCCATGGATCTGAAAGAATGCGCGAAGGACCTTTGGCTGCCAGCGCCTCCATTCGGCCTTCAGGACTTTCATTAGAAATTATAACATCTATTAGCTCAAGCCCTTGTATTGCTCCCATGCCCATGCTTCCGCCTTTGCTCCGGTCGAAAAAGAAGATATTACTCTTAAGCCTTTGTTCGTGATATTTTCTGTGTTCTTCGGCGTTTTTAATAAGCTCTTCTGTACCCGTAATAGGCGGAAACGGCATCATAAAAAAATCTTCAGGCTTCCAGTCGAATATTTGTGTTTTGCCTGTGGTATAATAAATAATCGAATGTTTGGAATTTTGAGGATCGGTCTCAATTTTAGCAACTGACGGCATTTTGCTCATTATTTCGAGAAATGCCTTATTCGCCTTTTCTTCGTCCATATTAGTGCGCAGGTACCGGTATTTAAGTCCCCAATAACCATCATAAAATTCTGTTTCAGTCCATGGGATGGCTGTCGGAAGCTGCAAACCGGACGGAGGGTTGCCGGGATCTTCAAAAATACGCCAGTCATAAGGCTCAGCGATGAAACCCACTTTATTTCCATTGATTAATATTTCCAGTCCTTTTCGCTCGACAATATATGGTGATTCAATATACTTATCGTCATGGAAAAAGAAGCCGGAATCGATAGGCTCGCCTTTGGACTGACCATATTTATCTATAGCACTTTGTGTACAATCTGCTACACTCCCTGCAAACAAAATACATAATATAAATAAAATATTTCTTTTATTATTATATCTGTTTATCTTCGAAAACATCATAATCTCCTTAAATTTCTTTGTTTTTTATATTATCTTAAATCAATAAGAAAATGTCCATACCTTATCATCACCATTGCCATTTATACGATCTCCATTCAATTTTAAGTAATATCCGGGATAAGCAATAGTTGTCGGCGCTCTACATTTATCAGCTACAGCGGTCATCTGTATGAGATATCCTGACGTACCTGAATAAGAAAATGTAATCATATAATCATTATACCATTGAATATTACTAACTGAAGCTGTTCCTGATATTAGCGACCAGGTCAAAGCATCTGTTGCAGAGATTGAAGTATCCATCTTGGTATCGAATTCAATGTATCCAATACCTGATGCTCCCGCACCTGCACCAAGTGGAGAAACCGGATCTTCAATAACTGGTGCTGGAGCAAGTGTCGAAGCACCGCCATCCTTTTGTAAATTCGCCTCTACTCCTAAAGAATAAGCATCAGATGCTTCACGATAAATCCCATTATTGTAGAAGCCGCACATATTGTAAAATATTGACACAATATTATTTTGAGTATTACCAAAAGTCGCATAACCTGGATATCCGAATACAGTTACTCCGCCAATAACATCAGTATCTGCAAAGTTGGGGTAGGATGTACATGCTCCAAGAAAAATAATTGCTCTGGCAAGGTCGTAGGCATTTTTCCAATAATTGGTACAGTAACTTGTTTTTGCAGATACCGTATATAGATTATATCCACCATAATTTGCATATCTTGGACTAACATAAAGGTCATCTTCGTCATCTGCCCAATCTAATAGCGTAGCATAACAAGGATCGGCTGCAAGCACCAAATAGGTATCATTGCCATGTGTGGATATTAATGATACACCGCTATTCCATCCCATCAAATCTGCCCAATATCGTGTGCATTCTTCTACACCAGCATTAGGATCTTGATCCCTATATCGAAATTCCTGATAAAGCGGATCTTCATATTGACAGGCAGATACTAATTGAGAACCTGATCCTTCTCCCATCTGCCAATAAAAAGGCTCCCAAATAACCACCATCGGCGCTGATGGTGATTCCGCAGTGCCAAAAACAACAGTGCTAAAAGCAAGAATAAATACATATATAGTAATTTTTTTCTTCATAATAACTCTCCTTTCTCTTCTTTTCTCTTATAATTATGTTAATTCACTGATATTTTCATTGCCATTGAAACTAAATATACGCATATTCATCACGAAAGAAACTTCGTGTATATTTTAGTATCCGCTGAAACAATCAATCCACTGCCACAATGAATTAAATGACGTTATTATTCCCTGGTGCTTAACAATATTCATATCTCAAATCATCGAGCTTTAAAATATATATCATAACTCTATCTGTCAACTCTTTTTTTTTCTTACAGTAAGCCCCCCCCATATATCTCGTATCCCTATATATAACAAGATGTTGCGCGCGAAAAATATTTTTCACATTTTTGAAAGATTTTTTATGAAATTTTTATTTATGAGAAAATTAGTCAATATTCTTTCAACAATAAAAAAGACCGGTTTCTTTATGAACATAACCTTGCAAAGTGTATTTATTTCGGTTAAATTTATTAATCGTTGAAAGTTTTTTATAATGGAACACAAAATTGCATATTTTACTGAAAGGAGCAGGTATGGCACTCGATAGAAATTTGAAGATGGGCATGGTGGGCGGCGGTCCCGGCGCATTTATCGGTGAAGTTCATCGCAAGGCATCCCGTATGGACGGCGGAGTCCAGCTTGTTGCAGGCGCTTTTGACATCAATCCGGAAAAATCGAAACAGCAGGGAAAAGAACTTATACTCGATCCAAATCGTGTCTATGGCACATACAAGGAAATGATCGAAGCGGAACTCAGGCTCCCCGAGGGTGAGAGAATCGATTTTGTTTCTATTACCACACCTAATAACTGGCATTTCCCAATAGCAAGGGATTTCCTCGAGGCCGGCTTCAATGTTATGTGCGAAAAACCCATGACCTTCAATGTCGAAGAAGCAAAAGAACTTCAAAAAATAGTAAAAAAGACTAAAAAGGTATTCGGCCTGATGCATAACTATACAGGCTACCCGATGGTCAAACTGGCACGCGATATGGCACGCGGCGGCGAGCTGGGAAAAATCCGCAAAATAGTTGTGCAATATCCGCAGGGCTGGCTTTCAACCGCATTAGAAAAAACCGGTTCAATGCAGGCATCATGGCGAACAGACCCGAAACAAAGCGGCGGCGCAGGATGTATCGGCGATATAGGAACACATGCAGAGAATCTTTCAGAATATATAACCGGATTAAAGATAGCTAAACTCTGTGCAGACCTGTCTATTTTTGTTAAGGGACGCAAACTTGACGATGACGGAAATATCCTTTTACGCTTCAATAACGGAGCAAGCGGAGTTCTTCACGCAAGCCAGATATCCGTAGGCGAAGAGAATAACCTCGCAATATGGATTTACGGCGAACAAAAAGGCCTCGAATGGCACCAGGAAGACCCGAATTATCTGTATGTAAAAGACCAGAATGCTCCTACACAAGTCTGGAAGCGAGGAAATGGTTACGTAGCTGCGAAAAGTGCCGCGGCGGTACGTGCAACACGCCTTCCATCAGGGCACCCGGAGGCATTTTTTGAGGCTTTTGCCAACATATACCGCAACTTTACCGATACTATCAGGGCAAATTTAACCAACACAAAGCCTGACCCGCTAATGCTGGATTTCCCCAATGTTAATGACGGCCTGAGAGGTATGCAGTTTATTGAAACTGTCCTCGAAAGTACAAAAAGCAAGGAAAAATGGACAGAATTCAAAAAATAACAATGATTTCAGAGATTTTTCGCGAATTTCTGAACAGTTGATATTCTCTCCCGCAAAAAACATATTCAAAAAAAACGCTCCTTTTAAGGAGCGTTTTTTTATCTATGACATATGACAATTAGAACCTCTAACAAAAAGAATCGTATCGCGGGCATCTTGCCCGCGAAATATTACCATGATGGCAATGCTGCATCTCAAAAATTAATTTTGTTAGAGGCTTTTACTAAAAATCTTATTCAAGGCTTACAACTTCACTAAAACGAACCATTGCACCTGATGTTTGCGTATGAGGCTCGATTGTACCAACCAAACCTACCTTTTTACCGATAAGTCCGCTCAAATCCTGACCGGATATATCCTGACTCGGAACTGCGTAACAAACAGTTTGATCCGACTGGTCAACTATTCTGTAATTGCCGGTACCGAGAGTAAGAAAGTCTTGCAGTTTCCCTATTACAGCATATCTGCCAAAATCTGTAACTTCTTCAAGTTTTTTGGCATGAGCTTTTACTATCTTATCCTTGGTTTCCTTCAATTGTTCGTTCTGCTGCTTTATAACATCTTCTACCCCCAAAGCCAGCTCAATACCTCCAATCCGGTCAATTACTGATTGCGCAAAAATGGACGCTTTTCCGGCATCCGGATTATTAACAATCTCCAGAAGTGATTCTTTTATAGTTGAGTAATTCTGCTCTGTAAAAGGTTTTACACGTTCTGCTTCCATTTGCTTCTGCAGTTCGTAATATTTCTCAAGCGGCGTAGGCTCATGAGGCGTTACTTCTATAGCCGCAGCATTAGCATCTGTTATATTAGCCATATTAGCTGCAACATTATCCGCAGCGGGCGAAACCGCACCTGTGTTTGAAGAAACGGCAGGTTTTACCACTGTTGTTTCTATCGCAATAGGCTTTGTAAATTGTGTGCTTATCCAGTAATATGCGTCAGGCAAAGCAGGAACAGCTATTTTATAATAATTATTGACCGGCAGTATCGGATCTCCAAGCAGTTTGACTCTATCGCCTTTATTCAGCTTGCCCTGCAGGCTTGTGGAACGTTCAGGCCTATATTGTTCGGAGCCTGCCCAGACACGAACTTCATCACCGGTTATTACTCCGATGGTTGGATCCGCCGAATCAGTTTTGATGTATTGGGCGGAAATCCAGGAAAAGCTTCCGGCCGGAGGCTGTATTTTGGACCACACGCCATCTAAATCACCAAATATCTTTACCTTATCGCCCTTGTAGAGTTTTCCGCATTCGTAATAGGCTGTGCCGGGACCTGAACGGACATTAACATTATCGCCGGTTATTTCGGCGTCATAGGGATAAGCTGCCGAGCCGGGTACAGTCATTGACGGAGTTGGCGAAGCAGAACTTCCGGACATTCCTGCTGCACCCTGAGCAAAACTAACAGAAACCATTCCGACAATGCTGATTAAGATGAATAGGCTTGCGTGATATCTCATTTTTATATCTCCTTAAATAAAAGGTTTTCTTCCATAAAATAAGTTAATACGATTATTATATTTGAAATTACCACTCTTGCCTATTGTTGTCAACTTTTTTTAACATATATTTTTTACAGAATTTGGAAAAGTATTAAAGCAATTCACCTGCAAAACCGCTTGTTTTTCAAGTTTTTTTATAAAAATAGAAAAATTTAAACATTTTTTGAAAAATATTTTAAAAATCAATCAACAAAATGCCCCTGGCATACGCCTTATATATAGTAAATTTAATGTCGCACCTTTACTTAGGCCGGGGGCGGCGGGCAAATATTAAAACGCCTCCGGCTGTTTATTGAAAAATGATAAAGGATTCTGCAAAATCGAAGTTAGACATACTTTAAGAAAGAAAAAATTATACAAAAAGCGGATAGTAAAAAATCAGCCGGTCAGCAGCTCGAATTCCTCGGCGCTAAGAGATTGCCTTAACTTCTGCAGGGCGATAAGCTCAATCTGGCGAACACGCTCCTTGCTGAGGTCCAGTTCCATACCTATTTCAACAAGGGTTTTCGTCTTCTTTCTGATGGGCGAACCGATTAGGCCGAACCTGTGAAGAATTATATACTGTTCACGTTCGTTGAGATTTTCTTTTATCACACGCGTAAGACTCTTGTGCGCACTTTCGATAGCCGCAAAATCGGCAGTTTCCCCGGTATGCATTTCCCGCTGAATATTTGCCAGCGAAGCCGCCCTGCTTTTGTCGAAATGCTCGAAAAGTTCCGATACTTTCTGTGCAAAATCCTTGGTAATCGTCCATGTTGCAAACGTACCGAAACGCAAACCTTTCGTATAATCGAATTTCTCGACTGCATTCATAAGCGAGAAATTGCCCTCTCCTAATAAATCAAACAGGCTTATCCTGCCTGATGTATGCTTGCGCGCAACACTGACTACAAGCGGAAGATTCGCTTCGATAATCCTTCTTTTTATTTCTTCCGCTTCGGATAAATAGTCTTCAATCTGCCTGAGCTTCCGGCCAGAAACACGAGTCAGTGACATTCCGATGCGATTTTTGTCCGCTAAATATTTCAGGTAGTTGTATCTTCGAAACAGTTCTATTTCGTTGTCCCTGTTAAGTATCGGAACGTCTTTTAATGTCTGCAAATATTCGGGCAGTGAGCTGTCAACCAGCGTGAAAGACTCCAAATCCATCTGGACCGCAGGCCAAATATCACGAAGAGGCTTTGCCAGAATCTTAAAGTTCGCATCTTCTTCGAGAAATTCTTCGCTAAAAATA
Source organism: Sedimentisphaerales bacterium (assembly GCA_016931715.1). Lineage (GTDB taxonomy): Bacteria > Planctomycetota > Phycisphaerae > Sedimentisphaerales > Anaerobacaceae > JAFGPS01. The sequence continues at coordinate 19,339 of JAFGEF010000143.1, read as the reverse complement.
AAATCAATTTTTTTAGCATGGAGCAGTTTCGCTCTTTTCGTGTTTATTATCCTGTATATCGAACTTTTATTGCGGCGAAAACGCTCCATCAATTCTTTGGATTTAACTCCCTGCTTGTAAAGACGATAAATCTCCGCAGACTGCGTTGGGTCAATTGCTCCGCCGGTTTTTCGGAAAACCGCTTTTTGAGGATTCACCTTTTCATAATCCCTGAGCGTATAGCGTATTGTCTCGAAGCATCTGCCTGTTCGAGAGCTGATTTTTCTAATAATCCGGTGGCGTGACAAGTTCGTATTCGCAGAAAGCCTTGCCGCATTTCTTATTATCTGTTTCTTCTCCTCGATTGTGAGCCTTTCGTATTTTTCAGCCTTGCCGACCAAATCGGGATGAGCCTGTATAAATTGCTCGACGGAAGACTCCAGGAAGCCGAACCGCCGGGTGCCTTTTTTGAATATGAACTTTTCACCGATTAAGCCTTGCTTACGCCAGCGATAAATTGTTTTTTTAGATACCTTGAATTTTTCGGCAAGTTCTTCATAAGTATAGACTTTCTCGGATACTTCCGGTATAGTCCGGGCAATCTGGCCCGAAAGCCTGGTTATGAAAATTCGCAGGTCTTCGAGCAGATTTTCGCCCTTTATAATCTCGCTTCCGATTGCGCTTTTAAGATGAAAACCGGTAATACGAAAACAAACGAACTCGAAGGGATATTCCTTGTCTTTATCAATAATCCCGAACAGCTCTTCTGCGGCGTCAAGCTGCTTTCTGCGCTTCTCAGGAGGCGTAAAGCGAAGCTGACGAAGCAACTGTGATAAACTTGGACTGCTTATTGTTCGCATAACTATTTACTTTTTTTACAATAGCAATTTTCCGCCTCGCAGGCAAGAAAATATTGATGGATAAAACATCTTCACGCCTCTATTTCGAAAGTACTGTAAAAATTACTGTTATTAACAGCATTAATATTGTAAAATGATACTATGCAAAAGGTTTATATAGAAACATCTATACCGTCTTTTTATCATGAAATACTCACCTTTGGAATTAATGAAGTTTTAAAATGAAAGACAATGAAACTATCAAAGAAATTAGAAAAGTAAGAATGGAAATCTCTAAAAAATACGATTTCAACCCTAAAAAGCTTGTCAACTTTTATAAAAAGAAACAGAAAACAAGAAGATCAAAATCAATGTCTAAATCCGGATAATATGCGCTGATAGATGAAGATTTGCCTGTTGATGGTTTAATAGCCTTAAAGGTCATCAAGAAGCATCAGCCCAAAAAACAATTTCCGCTTGAGCTTCGAAAAATGTCCCAGACACTTTTTTCTACTCAGATTATCTACAATTATTTATGAATTCCTTGTGATAGATTATTGACAGGAATATTTTTAATTGTCTCACCGTTACCCTCAGGATAAGGAATGTTAGTCGCAAACAATAGTCCTCCAGTATTGGCATCTACAACATTTCTCATAAAATTCCTTGCTGAAACAGGTATTGGTGGTAATTTGGAACCAGAAGGAATTTACATTGGCTCTAATGGAGGAAGCCCGCGCAAGGTTATTATCCAAACCGGTCGAGCAGTCATATTAAACCTTAAATCTATAACATAGAGACCATTAATTTCTTTTGCCAAATATGGGTCTCCAAGACCCTGATGAACAACATTCAAAGCATCAAGAAAACTTATTTTGGGGGGTACATTGGGAAAATCTAAATACATTTCACCAAACTTTTTAAGTTGATTCTCTGCATTTATCGCATTTGGTTCCGGCAACATATCAGGATCATATCCTTCATATTTGGATGTTATTTTTAATAGATTTCCAGTATTTGGGTCAACCAGTATATCGAACTTTCGAGTATATCTATCTTTATGACTAGGTATCGCTGATTTAAGTTTAAGACGCACATTTTTGACTTCGACAAGCCAGACATTTTTCTTTCCCTTAATCCTTTCATGGAGGAAAGGGGTATTATCGTCAGTTACATCAATCATTTTATATGTTTTATCCGTCCCTTCAAGATTATCGAAACCAGTCAAAATATTAATATATTCAGAGACTTCAGCTTGTGTATCAAGATTAGGTTTGGCCGCATTGCCAGTAGGAGCAATGAATATTACCGTTACAATCAAAGCTACAATTGGGATTTTCTTTTGTGATTTATAATTTATTGTTGTCATATGTTGTTCTCCTATATCTGTCTTTTCTGCCTCACGACAATATTAAAGCTATCAAAAAACAGGACTATAGTCAATCTTGCTTTGTTAAGAATTTTTTAAGGATTCTGCAAAACTATAGTTAGACATACCCTAAGAAAGAAATAATTGCTTGTTTTTAACTTTTTCTTTCTAAAACAATGAAGTTAAACTATTCATGAATAAGCAGTTACGGCAATGCAGCATATTGTATGAAGAAAATCTTTTAAACCGATTTTCTTCATACAATATATGTCCAACTTCAATTTTGCGGAATCCTTGTTTTTACTTCAAAAAGGAGTTTTTCAAAAACAGGAAAAGGCACAAAAGTCAGATTTATAATATTTGAAATAATTTACATTCCTGATATAATCATGCGCTTTCTGGCTTCATGAAAGATTTTTTCATAGCTGGTCAATGAAAAATACGAAAAAAAATAGTTTTGATTTATTTTCCAAATAAATTATATAGTTTACTCGCTATAATCCTGTAAGGAACGCCTTGGGCGGAGATACGAAACATGAGCAGCTACATAGTTTTAGTAAAACAAGTCCCTGATGTATCGCAAATTACCGATAACGCTTTCGACCCGGAAACAGGCACGCTAATCCGAACCAGGCTTGCAAGCGTAATCAACGAGCTGGATGCACAAGCTCTGGCATTCGCAAGCCATATGAAACAAATCAGCGGCGATGACAAGGGTCAAATCATAGCCCTGACTATGGGACCTCCGATGGCTGATGAAGTTCTGAGATACAGCTTAAGCAGATGCGCCGATAAAGTCGTACTTCTGACAGACAGGGCTTTGGGCGGCGCCGATACAGTCGCTACGGCTAATCCTCTTGCGTTTGCAATAAGAAAAATAGTCAAAGAAATCCTGCAAAACAGCGGCGATTATTTCGTGATATCCGGCATGCAGTCGGTAGATGGCGACACAGCCCAGGTTCCGCCTCAGATTGCAGAGGAATTGAACCTGCCATGCATCGCTTACGCTACCGGCGCAGAGTATAAAAACAGGCGTTTCGAGTTTACACGCATTATCAGCGGCGGCAGCCAGATAGTCGCCGCCAGGAAATTGCCTGTTGTCGTTACCGTAGCAAAATATGAATATCCTCTTTATGCGACTTTTGCAAGAACACGCTTGGCGAATAAGATGGAAATTATCAAATGGGGCAGCGACGATATAAAGGCAACTTTAATCGGAGCCAAAGGTTCCAAAACAGCCGTGATACGTGTTTGGCCGCCGGGAAAAAGCACAAGAAAATGCGAGCGGATTAACGACCCCAAAACACTTGCGGAAATAATCATAAAAAGCTGTGCTAAAGACGCCGGCAAAGCAGGTCAAAAAGCAGGCGGGCAGAATCATCGGTATATTTTGCCTGACAAGCGAAAAAGCCTGTTCGAAAGAAATTTCGAAGGCACTCAAAAAGAGCAGGAAGATTACGAAATCCTGAAAAACAAACTAAACGAGCTTGGAATAAAAGAACCAAATCAGATTAACGATAAGAACAAGCAGAGCATTCTTGCGGCGGCTGGCGAGCATTTCCATGAAAAAGCGCTCGATGATATGATCGCCGGCCTTCAACTATCCAAACCTGCCTTTGAAGGAGAGGTTTGGGTTGTCGCCGAACACAACGATGACGTCATACATCCCGCGACATTCGAGCTTATCGGAAAAGCCAGAGAGCTTGCCGATTCGCTTGGAACCAAAGTCGGGGTATGCCTTGCAGGCTGCAAAGTCGAATCAATGAGCAAAGAGCTAATCGCCGCCGGTGCGGACAATATCTATACAATCGAGGACGAGCTTCTCAAAGATTTCGATCCGACTGCATATCGTAAGGTTATCGCAGACGCGATAAGTAAATACTGGCCACAAATTGTGCTTTACGCCGCTACGCCGCAGGGACGAATGCTGGCGCCGATGATTTCATATAGAGTTCAGTGCGGCCTGACTGCTGATTGTACAGGACTGGATATACGCGACAGTTCGAGAAAAGGCGACATCGCCCTGCTCCTGCAAACACGTCCGGCTCTCGGCGGAAACGTCATGGCAACTATCAGAACAAAAAATTCAAAATCGCAAATGGCTACCGCAAGGCCGGGTGTTATGAAAAGAATACAGCCCGACAAATCCAGAAAAGGGAAAGTTATCAAACATAAAGTCGAGCTTTCCGAAGATGATATAAGCCTCGAAATAATTAAAACCGAATTAGGCACAGGCAAAGTCAATTTCGCAGCAGATGTAATTGTCAGCGGAGGCAAAGGCATGCAAAACCGCGACAGTTATGACAAGCTTGTAGGAATGCTTTGCGGCAGTCTAAGCAAAAAACTAAATACCGAAGTCGAAAGAGGCGCCTCGCGTGCCGCTGTCGAGCAGGGTTTTATCGAACGCGTTCACCAGGTCGGGCAAACCGGAACCTCCATCGGTCCGAAACTTTATGTCGCACTGGGAATTTCAGGAGCGATTCAGCATATGATAGGTGTCTCCAACACTGAAACGATAGTAGCAATCAACAGCGACCCGAACGCACCGATATTCAAACAGTGCGATTATTATATTGTAGGAAATGCAGAAGATACCATACCTCAGTTGGTACAGGCATTGGAAGGAACGTAAATTTATCAAACGAAGTGTGTCATTCTGAGTGAAACGAAGAATCTGGGCATCGATAGCCGGATGCTTCACTATAAGCTCAGCATGACTACTTATTAGAATATAACTTTTGAAGCTGGAGTTAAAAGTGTCGAATAATAAAGACTGCAACAGAGTAATCGTTTTAGTTGTCGGAGCAGGACCTGCAGGACTTGCAGCCGCAATAAAGCTAAAAACCCAAAAGCCGGACATCGATATCTGCATCGTGGAAAAGAGCGCCGATTTGGGCAATCATAATCTCTCCGGAGCAGTGCTGGAATACGAACCTCTTCATACTCTGCTGGACGCGGCTTCGCCGGGCTGGCGTGACACTGACGCCGCAAAAGAAGTTCTTGCCAATGTAATTGACAAAGATAATATCATGTTCTTTCTGGGAAAATTTCTTTCCTTCAATATTTTATTCGTCTTGAAACTTGCCAAAATATTCGGCATAGGCTTCGGCCAGATGATACATGAGGGAAATTATTCTGTATCAATAAGCAAACTCACAAAGTGGCTCGGACAAATCGCGAAAAATCTCGGCGTGGAAGTATTAACAGGCTTTGCTGTTAGTGACATAATTCTCGACGAATCATCCGGAATGGCAACAGGCGTAAAACTCGTTGACCGGGGACTGAACAAAGAGGGACATAAGCAGCCCAACTTCGTCGAAGGTGAAATTATTTATGCCGATTTCGTAGTTCTTGCCGAAGGCTGCGACGGCCTTGTAACAGAAATATTTGTTAAAAAAGCAAATTTGCAAAGACAAAGCCCGAAGCTATTTTCAGTCGGCGTAAAAGAGCTGATAAAGGTAAGTCCGGAGCAATATCAGAAATTCACATCCGGCCGCGTTGTTCACGCAATGGGATACCCAATCTGGACTCCGGTTCTCGGTCCCGGAATGTTCGGCGGCGGTATTCTCTACGCCGGCGATCAAGACCACCTCGCTGTCGGCATGATTGTCGGCGCAGACTGGAAGTATTGTGATTTTAATCCGCAGGACGCTCTTACGAATTTCAAAAATCACAGGTTTGTCAGAAAATTCATACAGGGAGGCCAGGTCGTCGAAGCCGGCGCAAAAATGATTCCCGAAGGAGGCTTCTATGCAATTCCAAGGGAACCGAAAACCGGAAATATCGGCAAAGCAAATGTAATGATTCTCGGTGACAGCGCCGGGTTTGTGAATATGCTGAAAATCAAGGGACTTCACAACGCCCTTGATTCGGGAATCCAGGCGGCAAACGCTATCATGCAAAGCCTCGATAATCCCGAAACGGCAGCTTCGGTTTATACAAGGCTGGTTGATAAATCAAATATCGGCAGGGAAATGAGAGCGGCGAAAAACTTCCGCCAGACTGTCGCAAAATTCGGACCCCTGCAGGGTATGCCGCTTTCGATACTTGGTCGCTTTTTGCCGAAATACAAAGTCGAGAATGATTATGAGGCGATGACAATTGCCAAATATCGACTTAAACCAAATCAGAATTTCGACAAAGACACGTTCACCGCAATGGCGGCAACAGCTCATCGCGAAGAAGAACCATCACACCTGACAATTCTCGACCCGCAGGTATGCAAAACAAAATGCACTCCACTGTATAACAGTCCCTGCATAACATTTTGTCCGGCGGGCGTATATGAAATGATTCACAACGATGTAAAGCCCGCCAATTCCTCCAACTGCCTTCACTGCAAAACATGCCAGAGAAAATGTCCCTTCGATAATATCAGATGGACAGTCCCTGAAGGCTCCGGCGGTCCACGCTATAAAAGAATGTGAAATTATCTGAAACCGCCAGTTGTATTATAAAATTCAGTCGGATTTATTCAAGCCATTGAAGGTTAAACAGCCTGCTTCCATGAACAACTCCGATAATGGCTACCTTGTCTTCGCTCAATAACTTGTAAAAGATTCGATAACTAAAAACTCTAAGCTCACGATATTTGTCATTTTGCATTTCAGGAATCACATGACCGATTCTTCTATGTTCTTTAAGCTTTCGTGTTTCTTTAATTATTAGCTGGACAACTCGGCGAGCCTGGAAGCGAGAGTCCTTTTCGATAAATGAACCTATTTCCTCGATATGTTCGACAGCTTTAATTGTCCATATTACTTGAGCCATTTTGCCAGTCTGCTCTCAACCTCATCATGTGACAGGACGTTTCCATCCTCTATATCCTTTTCTCCCTGCTCGATACATTGAAGAACATAAAGATGGTACTGGATATCTTCGAATGTCGATTCATCCGGCATTCGTGATATAACTTCACACGCTTTTTGCTTTGCTGTCATGTTTTGCCCCGGTTTTCATACCCTTTTATAAACTTTCTTTTTACAAAAGCAATTATACCAAATTGATTTGTAGTCTGCAATCAACTTTTTAACCAAAGAGGTAACGACTCGACTGAGCTCGCCGAAGTGAGGTTTTTTTTCTTTCTTGCAAAATCAGCGAAGGTCTATATATTATGAGCTGAATGATTTTAACTGTTTTTAATATTCTAACTTATACAGGAGGTTAAAACATGTCGAATCAACAACTCACCCGAAGACGAATGCTCAACACAATGCTCGCAGGAGCGGCAGGACTTTCTTATCTTGACAGCCAGGCAAACGCGTTTAACGAGAGCAAAGCCGCAGTCGATCCCAAAGACAACATCAAGATAACCAGGCTCGAAACAATCCCGATTAACAGGACACGTGCTGTATTTCTAAAGGTTCATACGGATGCCGGCATCGTAGGTCTCGGTGAGCCAAGCCTCGAAGGCTGGGCTCCAACCGTACAGGCCGCAGTCGCGGAAATGGGTGATTACCTCATCGGCAAAGACCCGCGCTGCCCTGTGCATCACTGGCAGGCTATTTACCGACACGCATTCTATCGCGGCGGTCCGGTGCTTACCAGTGCGCTATCAGGTATTGATATGGCTCTCTGGGACATAAAAGCCAAAGCCCTCGGAGTGCCTCTGTACGAGCTTCTCGGCGGACCGACAAGAGACAGGATCAGGGTATATTCCGGCTCAAGCAATGTCACACAAGGCATGCAGCAAGGATTCCAGGCATTCAAAACCGGACCGTCAGGAACCGCAAGAAATATGGATTCACCGGCATGGGTGGATAATGCCGTAAGCACTGTCGCGAGGATGCGTGAACAAGGCGGACGTGAAATAGATATCGGAATAGATTTCCATGGCAAATACAATGTTGCAATGGCACAAAAGCTCATCAAAGCACTGGAGCCTTACGACCCGATGTTCATCGAAGAGCCTATCCCTGCTCAAAATGTCGATGAAATGGCGGAACTGGCGAAAAAGACGCATATTCCAATCGCTACGGGCGAGCGGATTTTCACAAAATGGGGATTTCGCGAAATTCTCGAAAAGAAAGCGGCTACTTTATTGCAGCCCGATATAACTCACTGCGGCGGTGTCACTGAAATGAAAATAATCGCCGGCATGGCGGAAGCTTACTATGTCGGAATCATGCCGCACAGCAAGGAAGGAATTATCGGCACAACCGCTTCGATGCATGTTATGGCGTCTATTCCCAACTTCGTAATCCACGAGTTTGCTACGTTGGGTGAAGGTTATATAAAAGAACCGTACCAGGTAACAAATGGATATGTATTCCTGTCGAAAAAACCCGGCCTGGGTATAGAGCTTGACGAAGATGCTATCGAGGAACGGAAAGGCGATCGTGACTATAACTTCCCGCAGTTGTACGACCCCTACGACGGCTCCGTCCTCGACTGGTAAAAACTTGATTATTCTGGCGCGTCACTGACATAACCAAATATATTTTTTGACATTGATTAACGCTGTTTTTTCTGACACGGATTTACACAGAATTCTTACTCCGTTTGCAATTCCCTTGAAGAAGGGAATCCATTACAATTTTAAAACCATAAAGATTTTAAAAAATGTAGGGTGCGATGAATCGCACCATTTCATCAAATTCAGCCGCAAGAAGCACAAAAAACACAAAAAATATCCACTATCTTATCCTGTTATCTTGTCTAATAAAGCAATGCTGCGAAAAATAGCTTCCGTTTTTCATCAGAAGTTACAAATTCAATTTTGCCCTGATGATAAGGATCATGCCTACGCTTAAAAAATCAAACCCGATAAATTGAAAAACGTCTTAAAGAAGTTGAAAATAGACATAAGGCCAATCACCTAAAGCTCCGAACAGCATTATAGCTGCAACTATGCAAGGTATTATATGAGGTCGTTTTTTAAGAAGGCTTTTGTTCATTATTAATTTCGAGGGTAAATTCTTCTGGCAAATTTTCCATAAAAACTTTCATTACCGAGTCTATTTCATTCGTAATTTCAATAAAAGGCCATTCCTTTTTGTCTTTTAATCGAGTATATGTGATATGAGCAAGATATTTATGAGCGTTTTTTTCTGTTTCATCGATTAACTTAGTTTTTTGAGGACGTATATTTTTCCATGAATTACCAGACTCTATGTAATGGCTAGCCCGTACAGTATCTTTATATTCTTCATCTTTGAAAAAAAATTCAATAAGTATTCTGGCATGAACAAGGAAGGATTCTAACAAAGCATTATGAATTACACCCGTGCCTTTATAGTCAACAGCAAGAATATTAGCTAATGAATATAACATCCATAATTCATAATTTTTTAAGTTCTTCAATGCACCTTTTAGTTGTTCTACAGTTGGACTTTCCTTCATTATTTTACTCATATTCAGTCTTTCTTTTTGTATTTTAGGGTATAAAACAACCCTCCGGTGATAATACTTACTATTGCACATTGAACTATAAGTCGTTCTAAATCAATATGAGCTTTGATTTCTTTTTCACGCCATCCATCATCGACTGAAATTGTATCAGATAATAAAAACGCATAACCATGTTCATATCCTGTGCTACTACTTGAAACAAACGGTGGGAAAAGACACATGAAAACAATCAGTAAAATACCAATCCACAGAATTGCAATTTGACTTTTAACTCTAAAAAGCAGTGCAAAATCATGTTTCCAGAATTCGCTACTAAATAAAAATAAGTAAATACCACTAACAGTTGATATAAATACGGCAGTAAATACCAATATACACTCCATATATGCTTTGTAGTCCACGGGACGAAGTCCAAGTTTCGTATAATATTTTCTTGAAGAAGTAATATAAGATAGCTCATCTTTCAAAAACCATAATCCAACAATTAACCAGCCTACGCATGTCAAAAAATGAATATAAAAAATAATTTTTGTCTCTAATGTTGCATGTATTAATTTAATATTATTCCATTGTTTCTTGTGTCTGATTATGAAAGAATAAATACCACTTGCAGTTGATGCAAATAAGGCAATTAAGACACAAAAATCAAAAATAATATCACTTTTGTAAATTTCACCTGTTGTTATTAAATCTTTTATAATTAAATACGCTCCTACGATAGCGCAAACTAACCAACCGATACAACACAAAAGATGAATGTAAGAAATGATTTTAGTTATTTTAATTTTCAACTCTCCAAAAAGAAATATCTAAAAACGAAAGTTTTCTCTGGGGGTAAAAAACGACATTTTCCAAAGCAAGCAACTCTCTTAAATTTAATATAGCTATTGAGCAGTTTGAAAGCAATAGAAAAAAACTCTTTCGTTTGACAAATTTTGGCAAAAAATAGATAATATTCCATGAAAATTTAATATATCGGGAAAGCGGCATAATTAACCGCTAAGCGGTACAATCGGGGTAATGAAACACCTGTCCGTTACTCCGCTTGTATCGACCCAAAAGGACAGGTAAAGATGGAAAAAATAGCAATCTCGACAGCTATAACGCAATTGAATCAAATTGCTGATAATTTTGAGAATTGGTCTAAAAAGGAACGAGTAAGATTTGTTGATCCTAATGGTGTATGTCCTCCCAAAATCACCCTTACAATTGTTGAAGACTGGGTTAACGAATGGCTTTTAAAACAGCGTCTTATTGCTGTATTTTTTAGTCATCCGAATCTGTGTTATGGCAAAGATGATTTTGTACTATTTCTTACAACAGAACAAAAAGAATTTCACCTTATCATTGATATTTTTCGTTTATACAAGCCTGATTTAGCAACTTCACTTAAAGAATCTTATGACGATTTTTGGGAAGATGTCGAATACCATATCAATTGTCATAAATCTTCAAAAGAAGTGCAGCTAAAAGCAAGAAAAGGCGAAATACTCCCATCTGACCTTATAGGAGAACGACAAGTAGATATAGCATGGGATCCAGTATGTTTCTTGGATGGGGCAATAGCGACATTGATAAGACGTATGAGAAACATAACAGAATTGTCCAGTGAGGAAGCTACACAGCCACAGGAAAAAGGTGGAGAGGAAACAAAATTAGCTACATTGGCTCTGGAACTTGCGGAACAGGTCGCAAAGACAAAAAACCCATTGACAAATAGTAAACAAAGCTTGACTTCTACATTTGAACCAATAAGAAATCGTATAGATAAATACTGCGACTCTCTTGAGAGAAAATATCCGAACCTATTCGGCTCTGTTCGCAGAAAATATGAGGATTTTGTTAAACGTCTAAAAGAATATGATGACGCTATAACAAAACCTGATTTTGAAAAAGCCGAACTTATACTTGACGGTTTGAAATACGCTTTGAATAATCTGGAAGAAGCATTAAAAGAAACTGCAAAAGAAATCAAAAAGCCTCAGGGAAAAGGCGGAGAGAAGGAAATAAATTCACAGTTTTTGAGCCTTGCCAAAGTATCCGTAAAGGAAATTATTAAAAGGGGTGAGGGACATTACATCGAGTTCAAAGCATCTTTGGAATATGATATTGATAAAAATCAACATAATAAAGACTTGAGTAAAGAATGTCTGAAAACAATAGCCGCTTTATTAAATGCTGATGGTGGAGTTTTATTAATTGGCGTTCGAGATGACGGCACAATAATCGGAATTGAAAAAGACTTACAACATGTGAAAAATAATAATACAGATGGATTTGAGTTAAGATTACGTGACTTGATACGAAATTATCTTAAACCATTTCCGCATGGTAAAATAGAGTGTTTCTTTGAAAAATTTAATCAAGCAACCATATGCAGAGTTAATATAGAACCTTTGAACCGTAGTCAAATAGTTTATATGGAAAATAATCTTTATGTACGAGAGGGAAATACAACAATAAATCTTAAAAACACTGTGGAGATAGCAGACTGGATTCAGCAAAGGGAACAAACTGTTTCAGTCATACACGAAAATCATAACGAAAGAAATCAAAGAACAGAATCAGGCCTCGAAATGCCGTTGTATGAAAAAGACGGAATAACAAATCACAAAACAGAGCAGGATTTTAAAGAAAAACAAGAAGTACCTCTTGAACCAAAACCGCCAGAATTTCTCCAAAAAATTTTATGGTACCGTTTACATGGTCGAAAATATTGGAAACTTATATTGGTAGCAATTTTATTACTATTGGGTGCAAGTCTTTTTGTATTGCCGCAATTCAATATAATCATCTTAATTTCCAGGATAATAAAAAGCATTCATTCTTAAGTCTGGTGGGCTAAAAAAATCCGTGTAAATCTTGCGTCAATCCGTGTCTGATATTAATTTGAAATGGTGCGATTCATCGTATCCTACGTTTTCTGTGTTAATCCTGTTAATCCGAGTCTGGATAAAAAATATTAGAATACGGCTGTGCCGCGATTTGAAATTTAAATGGAAAAGTGATTTATATCGGGATTAAAAATCTAAAAGGATTATATCTCGCCAATTACGGTTCGCTGTGCTCTTCTCATACGGCGGCGATTCTTCTCCGAAGGCTTCTCATAATAAGCAACACGTTTCATGTCCCTTATTAGACCTTCTTTTTCGCATAGCTTCTTAAAGCGCCTGATCATTTGCTGAACCGATTCACCAGTACGAGATTTAACTTTCAACATATATAAATAATCCTTTGTTCACTCCTGATATTTGGAGCAGATATTAACTTTCTTTCTATCATTATTTCGTCCAAAAGACGACAGATTTATAAGTATAATACCAAACTTAGTGTTTTACAAGGCAAAAAATTATTCTATAATATTTTTTTTAATGAAAGCCGCTATTTCGTCCTATAATAGCAGCTTAACTATAAATAATACTCGTTTTTTGTTAATAAAACGCGATTTTTAGGGCAATTTAACAAAATATGTTATAAAAAATGCAGCTTTAGGAGGTACTTTTTCTTTGAAAAAAATTGATAAGACCTTAGAAGTCAAAAAAGAACGTGCCATTTTAATATCCGCAACGTTAGGCAAACTTGAACTTGACAGACTGGCAGAACTGACCGCCCTTGCCGAGACCGCCGGAGCGATTGTAGTTGATAAATACCAGCAAAAAATCCGTAAAATCAATCCATCTACATACATAGGCAAAGGCAAAGCCGAGGATCTTGAAAGCCGTGTTAAGCGTTTTCAGGCTGACGTAATTATTTTCGATAACGACCTTTCGCCGGGCCAGATTCGCACGCTTGAGGAAATGACCAAAACGAAAGTTATCGACCGCAGCGAGCTGATTCTCGATATATTCGCCACGAGGGCCAAAACCCGGCAGGCAATGCTGCAGGTCGAGCTTGCCCAGTTGGAATATACATATCCGCGACTAACAAAGATGTGGTCGCACCTGGACACTGTAGCAGGCGCAGGAGGCGCAACTGCCGCCGGAGCAGTAGGAGCTATCGGAACAAGGGGAACAGGCGAGCAGCAGTTGGAAATAGACCGCCGCCTCGTGAGCAAACGCATTACAGAATTAAAACGCGAGCTTGAAAATATCGATAAGCGGCGGGTACGTGAAATTGAAACGAGAAAGGGTATATTCCAGATTTGCCTGGTCGGTTATACAAACGCGGGCAAAAGCACGCTTATGAATGCACTGACTGACGCAGGTGTCTTTGTCGAGGACAGGCTCTTTGCTACGCTTGATACTCGAACAAGGAGGTGGATGCCGAACAGGACTTTTGAAGTGCTCATCAGCGATACAGTCGGCTTTGTAAAAAATCTGCCTCATCAATTAGTCGCATCGTTCAAGGCTACGCTCGAGGAAGCTGTAACCGCTGATTTATTGCTCCATATCATAGATGTATCCAATCCTGATGTTATGACCCAGATGGAAGCTGTTAAGAAAGTTCTGGAAGAAATCGATTGCCATGAAAAACCGACTCTGGAGATTTTCAATAAAGTCGATGCCGTCAAAAAAATCGGCGACCTGGATATGCTGAGAACCATATATCCGAATGCAATATGTATCTCGGCAAAAACAGGATTTGGTCTCGATAGTTTAAGCGAAGCTGTTACAGCGAAATATAAAGGCAGTGAGGTTCTGGTTCGAGTGACATACAGCCACACGAATGGCAAAATCCCTAATTTTCTCAGAACTCAGGCTAAAATCTTAGAAACAAATTACGTCGATAATCAAGTTGTAGTCGAAGCCCGCATAGGTAAAAACCAGCTTCCCGAGCTTTACCATCTGCATCCTGATAATGTAGAAATCATTGACAAAAACTGAATGAATGTATATCATGGGAATGAGTTAACACATGTTAACTTATGTATAACATGTTAACATGGCATATATTACCATAACTGCTTGATACAGAAGGCTTTATAATTATTACGCGTATTTAGAACATGAATAAAGACAAATATTTTACAATACCACAATTAGCTGAAATGTTAGGCATCAGCAGAATAGCAGTCTATAAAAAAGTCAAAAATAAGCAGATAAAAGCAGAAAAGATTGGCAAAAACTATGCAATTCCCCTGCATGAAATAGCCTCAATTTTTGGAAATGTCCTGCGAAAAAAGGATAAAGATGAAATAGACCAGGCAGTAAAAAGAACTGTAAAGGAATACGGAAACACTCTTAAACTTCTTGGTTCACAGTAATGAAGATAATAACAATAAAAGAAGTCGAGTACATCGCTTTTAGTCTGGCTCAGGAAATGCTCTCTTTTAATGAGCCGATTCCGGATTTCTCAAATCGCTTTCCAAACATCCTTGAGAGCTGCCTTGCAATGCCTTTTCAGAAGTTTTCCAAAAAATCACTATATCCGACACTCATTTCCAAAGCGGCGATTTTATTTTATCTGATGATTAAAAACCATCCCTTTCAAAACGGCAATAAACGAATCGCTATGACCACCCTGTTTGTTTTTTTATATAGAAATAATAAATGGCTGAAAGTCGATGCCCAGGAATTATATAATTTCACTGTCTGGATTGCCCAAAGTCCACGAACAGTCAAGGATGAAACAGTTACGGCGATTGAAAAATTTCTTAAAATTCACATGATAACGTGTAGTACATAAAAAAGATGGACCAAATGGAGCGATTAATAAATAATCTTGGCTGGTATTTTAGTAAAGGTAATAGAGGCTTATCGATAATCCATAAAGCCCCCCCAAAATCATCCCCGCGAAAGCGTTTTATAAAAATAATGCTTCTCTTTATATTTATCATAATCGCTTTTCTTGTATTCCTGAATTTTTCAGGTTATATATTAGAAGATGTTATCCTTCCAATTATTGCCTTTATTCCCATTATTTTCTTAATATATTGTTTTATATACACAAATATCTTTTTGAAGTATTTAGTTATAAGTGTCAATCACCTGTCTTCTTCTTTAATTATTAACGGTGTAACTATTAACAGGTACGGACAGAACAAACAAATCCCATGTTATTTGTTCAAAGCTGAAATTGATCATACAACCGAATCCGGTTTATATCGAGTTTATTTGAGACCATCAGAGTTTCTTGAAGTAGAAGAACCTTCAGAAGACTGGAATCCATTAGTCTGGGAAACAACAGATGAAAAGGAAGCTGCAGAAATAGTCGAAGAACTCTGCCAATGCGGTGTAGGAGAAACAAATCCAGAAAAGCAATGCCAAGTCATCCCTGGAAACAAGAAAATAGGAATTGCTGTTCTGACGTGTTGGATATTATGCCTTTTGGCTATAATATTTTATCTCATGCATTCCATACAATCTGAAATATCTAATCCTAATTCTATCGAATCCCCGTTACTTTTAGTAAAAACTGTTGTTATATTCGGATTATTGAGTTTTATTGTTTATGCCTGTTATAAAATATGGTTTGGCTATCTGGCGATAAAGCATCGCCAGATACCTCCGCCTAATACAATAGTCTTTCTGGATACGATATTTTTTAAGGGTGAAAAAGCTGTTAAACACGGCAGAAAAATCGTTGCCTTCGGATTTATTGCTATTGTAGTTGGCCTGCTTATCGCTATATATGCTGACTATAAATTGAAAGAGATGATTCCCAATCAAAACAATCAGCAAACATTAACCACCAATCAAAATCAATAGAATGTTCTATTAATAGTACCCAACTCAGACTGGGTATTTTCATGAGTCAAATGATTCATCTAATATCTTAAATCAAGTATATTAATGTTCACTAAGAACAGATTGATTTTTTAACTTTCGAGTTTGCACACAAACGTTTAGCCATCGCCGATACTGCCTGCAATTCCTGAATATCGAGCGGCAGTTTTGAGCTGCGATTATTTTGATTTGTATTTTGTACGCTATAAGTCTTTAGCGGCATGTTATTACCGGCGTTTTCATCGTCTTGCGGATCGTTTGCTTTACCATCAAGCAGTTCTGTCATAGCTGTCACCCTTTGCCGACTCAAATCGTCAGAATTCATTGAGTCCGAAATTTCATACAAGAGCTTTTCAATATGTTCTTTTGCTCTGTCCCAGTTCCTCGATAGATCATTTTCGTCAGCAGGAAAATCTTTATCTTTTTCTATCGATTCAATACCTAAGTTTTTATTTTTCAGCTTCTCACAGCTTTGTTCCTGCTTCCTGATATTTTGCGGCGAATCCAACTTAGTCAGACCCGTAACATTCAGGACATCAACACCGGACAAGCTTCCTGCAGACGCCGCTGCAGCACGAACAGTTCGCCCCTGCACTTCCCTGCTTTTCAGATTGTGATACAAAAGCGAAGTTCTTTTCCTTTTTAAGAAGTTTACCATTTCATTTCCCTTCCAAAGCTGGGATTACTACAAATCCGTTTATTTATAATTTGGTACAAACTCTCAAATAGCAATATGAGGGCGGAAAGCTCGATCCATCTTTCATAATAATATTAGAGGCCTACCGAAATCTAATTCAGACCTATAATATATCACGGCGAATGGATAGAAAAGGAATGGAACCTTTCCACCACTCCTCCAAAAATATGTTTATAGTATATTTTGTAAAACTAAAACGTGTCAAAGAAAAAATAATGCGAAATGAATAATTTTAGTCCTTTTTTACAACTCAATCCAACTTACATACAAGAAAATCACGATTTATTCATCTAAAAACGGCTAACCATTGAATATGCCATTGTTTTTGTTCGATAATAGGTATGTTACTGCAATTTTGCAGATTCCTTTTCGGATGTAATAGTATGGAGTTTTTATAATGCGAATCAGCTATGTTGTTTCAACTATGGTTTTTTGGGGATGGGAAAATTCACTTTCTTTCGAACAGGAATGCGAATTTCTGCAATCTCTCGGCTTCGGGATAGAACTATGGCCCAATATCAGAGGAAATCAGGAATGTCGATATGAAAAACGTAACTGGCTCAGGCTTATAGAAGCTACAGAAGGTATGCTTGTTACGATGCGTTCGAGAGATGATAATCCGACATTAGAACAATGGAACGAACAAATTGAATGCGCAAAACTGCTTAAAGCACATATCGTAACAGACTTAAACTCACTTGGAATTCCAGAAACCCATGACCTTAACGGCTGCGAGTTCGCAGGCGAAGTCATTCAGGCAGCTCAACAGAATGATGTTAAATTATGTATCGAAACAGGCCGTTTGCCTTTACTCAGGCAAATCGGCAAAAGATTCCCGTCTCTCTGGTACTGTTTCGATACCGGTTTTGCCAATTTAAACAGAGAATATTCATTTAAAGAATTTGTAGATGAATTAGCGCCGAGAGTTGCACATTTACACCTGACCGATAATTACGGCAAAACAGATGACCATGTGCCGCCCGGCTCAAACGGCTGTTTACAGAAAGAAAACTGGGAATATTTGCTTGATACTCTCCAGAAATACAAAAATGATGTTGTTGGCTCACTGGAAATGTCTCCCCCTATGCCCGGAGTTATGATTCGACAGGCAAGCAATTTCCTGTTTGATATATTAAAGTGGCCGAATAAACCTCAAAAAACAGAATGGCTCAACGCAATATTCTCTTAGAATAAGAGTTTTGTTCGAATAAGTTCTAAAACACACTCTATCCACAAAAAAAAATCTGAAAAAGATCGATTTTTTTATTTACCTATTTTATCTTTTGTCCTATAATATTTACATTCAAAATATAATATAGATAATATGCGTAATATAGAGCATATTTACATTGACATTTATATCAAAATATTATATACTTAACATTGAAATTTAACTCACCAATTTATCGGGAGGTTTAGGTGATGAGAAAGTTAATCTTTATCTTAACAATGTTGGTATTGTGCGTAATCGGCTGTTTATCGAGGAGTGGTTCCTTTCGGACAAATTATGATTTCAGCGGCATTGATAAAATAGCCATAGTAGCAGTCGAAGGTCAGGTGCCAAATTATGATGCGAGGTTCCAAATAGCGGATTTATTTATCATGGAGCTTCTTAACAAGGGCTATGCACCGATTCCGCTAAGCCAGGTTCAGGCAAAAGCCCGAGCAGTAATAGCCGAAGCAAATGAAATTTCACTGGATACATATACCGAGTTGGGACAATTACTTAAAGCCCCGGCTATTCTGATAATTAATGTTCCCTATTTAGATGAAGAAGATATGTCTATTACAGCTCAACTCATTGACACCAGGGATGGCAGTGTTTTGTGGATGGATCAGGCAACAGGTGAAATCGGATTACCAATCAAAGAATCCGCGAGAAATCAGGAAGATTATTTGATGGACCCGCTTCTGATGTTCAATGAACCACAACCAGCTCCACAAACTGTGATAGTACCCCCGAAACCAGGGGAAAGGACACTCAATTCTCTGGAATCGCAAAAGACGAAAAATATTATTTCCAGTGTTTGCAGAAGCTTGCCTTCAGCAAAAACGAAAAAAGCAGAGCCTGCCGCTGCACCTGTAACGAAAACAAAAACAAGAACAACAAGAACAACAAGTGACTGGTAAAAAATAAACAAAAACTAAAACTAAGTCAAGTTGTTGAAGCTGAGAGTTTACAATACTCTCAGCTTTTTTTATAGCCAAACACTTCTTTAAGCCGATTAAATATAGAGAATTTTATATAAAATATAAGAGTTTTGCAAAAATGAGAAAAGGCATATATTATTTAAGAAAATCGCTGCACGATTTTCTTAAATAATAAATTGTCGCCAGTGTTCTGCAACACTTGATATGATAAGTTGTCATGTTGAGCCGACAGGCGAAACATCTGGCTATCGATGCCCAGATTCTTCGTTTCACTCAGAATGACACCCTT
>JAFGEF010000020.1 GCA_016931715.1 Sedimentisphaerales bacterium | reverse complement strand
GGCAGGCAAATTGGCGGAAAAATATTGCCTTGTCTCGCATTCTGTAGCCTGTGCAGTTAATTATAAATTAGAAATACTTAATACACACAATTAGATGGAGATTTATTAATGAAGAATAAAGTGGATGTTTTGGTTGTTGGTGCAGGCCCGGCGGGGATAATAAGCGCTGTTACTGCCAGAAAGTATTACCCGGAAAAAAAAATTACGGTAATTAAAAGTGTTGAGGAGGGAGTGATTCCCTGCGGGATTCCCTATATGCTTGCAAGCTTGAAAAATCCTGATGAAAACAAATCAGGGAATGCTGCGTTGGAAAAGAATAACGTCGATGTACTCGTAGATGAGGTAATTCGAATAAATCGCAGTGAAAAAACAGTCACAACTAAAAAGGGACATGAGTTTGGCTATGAAAAGCTGGTACTTGCTACCGGTTCGCTGCCGGTTATCCCACCGATAAAAGGAATTGATAAAGAAGGTGTTTATCACATATATAAGGATTTGGTTTATCTTAAAAAACTAATAGAGCAGGTAAAAAAAGCAAAAAATGTTATGATATTAGGTGGCGGTTTTATAGGAGTCGAACTTGCAGATGAAATATCCAAAATCAAGGGAATAAATGTATGTCTGGTGGAAATGCTTCCGGATCTGCTTGCGAATTCGTTCGATATAGAATTTTCAAAAATTGCTGAAGACGTTTTAAAATCAAACAGAGTGAAGATTCTTACCAATACAAAAGTCGAAGAAATATCAGGTAAAGAAAAGGTAGAAATGATTCGATTTTCAGATGGTACAAAAATTGAAGCTGATTTGGTACTAATTGGAACCGGAGGGATTCCTAACAGCAAAGTTGCATCTGATGCAGGATTGAATTTGGGCAAGAGTAAAGGAATATGGGTTGATGAATATATGCGAACGAATGACTCTGATATATTTGCAGTAGGCGACTGTGCCGTAAAAAGGGACTTTTATACACACAAAGAAACTCCGGTTATGCTTGCATCGACGGCAACTGCCGAGGCAAGAATTGCAGGAGCAAATCTGTATAAGTTAAAGGTTGTTCGAGAGAATAAAGGGACAATCGAAATCTATTCTACCTGCATTGATGGTAAAGCATTAGGTTCTGCCGGTCTGACTGAAAAAACCGCCAAAAAAGAAGGATTTGAAATAGTTATTGGTAATTCGGAAGCTATAGATAAGCATCCTGCAACTTTACCTGGTGCCTGCAAAATTAAGGTCAAGTTAATTTTTGCGAAAAATTCGGGCATTATATTAGGAGGACAGGTAGCAGGCGGCATATCCTGTGGAGAGATGATAAATCTTATTGGAGTTGCCATTCAAAAAAGGATGTCATTTGCAGAATTAGAGACTCTGCAAATGGCTACTCATCCTTTATTAACTTCTGCTCCAACGGTATATCCAATAGTATTAGCTGCTCAAAATGCATCAGATAGCATGTAACTTGATATTTTGTTAAAAAGGGAAACCATGAAAGAATTGGTTGTAATAAGCGGTAAAGGCGGAACAGGCAAGACAAGTATAACTGCGGCGTTTGCAAGTCTTGCGAAAAGTGCTGTTTTCGCAGACTGCGATGTTGACGCGGCGGATTTGCATTTAATTTTAAAGCCGCTTATTAGAAAAACGACTGACTTTTCCGGCGGAAAGCAGGCTTTCATTATCTCCGAAAAATGTGTTGGTTGCGGGAAATGCAAAGCGTTGTGCAAATTCGGCGCTATTAACTATTCAGTCCAAAAAGGTTTTGCCGTAGATCCGATTTCATGTGAAGGCTGCAAAGTATGCGTAGAATTTTGTCCGGCTCATGCGATAGAGTTCAAAGATGTAATTAACGGCCAGTGGTTCATTTCTGATACGCGATTTGGAACGCTTGTTCATGCGAAATTAGGCATAGCACAGGAAAACAGCGGCAAGTTAGTAAGCCTCATTAGAAAAGAAGCAAGACGCATTGCACAAGAGCAGAACAAAGAAATGATAATTTCTGATGGCTCCCCCGGTATAGGCTGTCCTGTAATTGCCTCTATAACAGGCGCTGATTTGGTTGTTTTAGTTACGGAACCGACAATGTCGGCTCAGCATGACCTCGAACGCGTAATTGAGTTAATCGGGCATTTCAAAATACCTGCTGTAGTCTGCATAAATAAATTCGATATAAATGAAAAAAAGGCAAAAGAAATAGAGACAAATGTCAATCGCAGTGGTATAAAAGCAGCGGCTAAGATTCCGTATGATACTATTGTAACTAAAGCCCAGATTGCAGGGCAAAGCGTAATCGAATACTCCGACAACGGCACAGCAGAGAATATGAAGTCACTCTGGCAGGCTGTTATGAATGTTTTAGAAAGGAAGGAAAATAATTGATGGAAAATGTTAGGGAAAAAATTCTTGTTATGAGCGGCAAGGGAGGCGTTGGAAAAAGTACCGTAGCTGTGAACCTTGCAGTATGGTTATCTCAGCAGGGCAAACAGGTCGGCCTGCTTGATGTCGATATTCATGGACCGAGCGTTCCGAAACTATTGAATCTCGATAAAAAAGCAATTAAGGGCGGCGCTGTAATTGAGCCTGTTGCATACAGCGATAATCTTAAAGTAATGAGCATTGGATTTCTGCTGCCCAATGAAAATAACGCTGTTATATGGCGAGGACCAATGAAACATAATCTTATCAAGCAATTTTTGACAGAGGTTTATTGGGGGCCGCTTGATTATCTGGTTATTGATTGCCCGCCAGGGACAGGTGACGAACTGCTCTCAGTGGTTCAGTTGATGGAAAATCCAGATGGAGCTGTGATTGTTACAACTCCGCAGCAGATTGCAGTTCTCGATGTGAAAAAGTGTATAACATTTTGTAAACAGTTGAACTTGCCTGTTCTTGGTGTAATTGAGAACATGAGCGGCCTGGTCTGCCCGCATTGCCAGAACAGAATTGATGTATTCAAAAGCGGCGGGGGCGAGCAGATGGCAAAGGAATTCGATATTCCATTTCTGGGAAGCATACCGATAGATGCAGCCGTAGTATCGTCATGTGATTCCGGGAATCCTTTCCTGAATTCAGATAATAATAATCCGACAGCACAAGCTCTCGAATCCGCGTTTAAACCATTACTTATGAACGAAGAATAATACCAAAATATTTAGGAGATAAAAGTAAAATGAAAATTGCTATTCCATTAACAAGCGGTCAAATTTCATCCCATTTCGGACATTGTGAACAATTCGCGATAATTGATGTTGATATTGATAGCAACAAAATTATTGGCAGTGATTTATTAACTCCGCCGCCGCATGAGCCTGGGCTGTTACCTAAGTGGCTTCATGGTCTTGGAGTTCATACGATTATTGCCGGCGGCATGGGGCAGCGTGCTCAACAGCTTTTCACACAAAACCAAATTGATGTGATTGTAGGTGTTTCTTCCGGTACAGCAGAAGAGATTGTGTCAGCTTATCTCAATAAAACACTTCAGGGTGGAGAAAATGCCTGCGACCACTAAGTGTGTGTTAGTTCTTGTGAACAATACAACATCGCGAGCTGATTTAATTGCGGAACACGGCCTATCATTGTGGATTGAATATGAAGGAAAACAAGTCCTTTTCGATACAGGCCAGAGCAATGCCGTTATCAACAATGCCAAACAGCTTGGTGTGGAGTTAAGCCGCACTGATGCAGTTGTTATAAGTCATGGCCATTATGATCATACCGGCGGTTTATCTGCCGCTCTTGATATTGCCGCGAAAGCAAAGGTTTATTTGCATCCTTCGGCGACTGAATTAAAGTTCGGCCGGAAAGATAGAGTGGCAGAATATATTGGTATGTCTGAGCCTGCAAAAAAAGCTATTCATGGTCGTCATGTTATATGGACCGCAGAACCTGCTTACTTATTTCCCGGCGTGGCGGTAACCGGACAAGTGCCGCGTACAAACCGCTTCGAAGATGTCGGAGGAGCCTTCTTCCTTGATGATAATTGTCAGAAATCCGACAATTTGTTAGATGACCAGACTTTATTTATCGAATCATCGAAGGGATTGGTTGTAATTTTTGGCTGCGCTCATTCCGGAGTCGTAAATATACTTGACTATATCAGCAAATTAACTGGCTGTGAAAAAATATATGCTGTCATTG
>JAFGEF010000142.1 GCA_016931715.1 Sedimentisphaerales bacterium | reverse complement strand
TCTATTCCATAACGATACCTGCCGTGAATCGTACTTAACGACTGGTTTTGCAAAGCAGCGATTTCCCTGAATTTCATACCGGCTTTTATATGCAGTAGAATCACTTCTCTTTGCTCGTAAGGAATCTGTTCAAGTGCGTCACGAAGCTTGATTATCTCTTCTGTTTCAATAAGTTTTCGCGAAGGATTATTTGATTCACAATCATTTTCCATCACTAAATCGATAATTGCTGATTGCCTGATTCTCGTGCGGATTCTATCTCTTGCAAGATTACTCACACAAGTCGCCAAATATCCCTTCAAGCTGCCGGTAAGTCTGAACTTTTTAATCGAGAGAGCGAAATTCACAAATACATCATGCACAATATCCTCGGCCAATTCCTGCTCACCTGTAAGGCCCCTGGCAAGTGTGAGCAGAAAATCCTTGTACTTGCCGTAAATCCGGTACATCGCGTCCTTGTTCCCGCATTTGCATTTTATGACAAGCAGCTTGTCTTGAAGCATTCTTTCCCAACCTAATAATTATTAAGTAAACGAGTCGTCTATATATAATAACGTATGAGGTATGTGTTTTTACATAAAGTAATATTAAATTTATGAACTTTTTTGCAATGCGCATAAAAAAGCCGAACTTCTCGATCCGGCTTCTTCAATGAGATATTCTTGTTGAATTAATCTTTGGTTTTTAGTTTTTCTATTGCTTCACGAGCATTTTTTAATGGGAATTTATCAGGATCACGTTCGCCTTCGCCTACTTTTAAACAATTCTCGTAAGCTTTGAGAGCTTTTTCCTTTTGCCCAGCATCCAGATAAGCACAACCAAGATAAAAATAAGTTGTTGCCCATGGTTCATATTCTTCAATCAGTTTGAGAAAAGCTTCAATACCTTTTTCCGGCTGATTGAGACGGCCGTAACATATTCCAATCATCATCAATGCATTAGAGCCATAAGTACCATTATTCAAATCCGGGTATGTTTCATAGATATGTTTATATGATTCGAGAGCTTCTGTGTATTTCTTTTCTTCATGGAACAGTTTTTCCGCTTTACCGAAAAGAATGTCTGCCTCATTTTGACCATTTATCAACGCACCTTCCGGGATTTGGAAGTCAAATAATCCTTCATCTATTTTTTCATTATAGGTAAAGCTTGCAGCATGATATTTTGGTATTTCCTGGGTGTCAGTCTGTCGCCAATTCCAGAATTTACCTTCAGTTATCAGCTTGGTTTTAATATCGCAGACAAACCATAACGAAACAGAAAGTTTTTTGAAGCGGCATGTTACAAAAACACTATCTCGTCCTGTTTGCTCATCAACTCCATATGTTTCATCCCAGTTATCAGCTATATGCTTAATTGATGATAATATCGTTCCGCTTATCCATGGATATTCCTCTGATAATTTGTACCATAATCCCATGTCACGCATCATTCCATCACATGTTCTCACATCATCGAAGATATTAACTCTATTTTCTTTCTTTTTTAATACCCATGCTTTATAGCCATTAGTTACTACTTTTTCTTCTTCGCAATCAAAACATGTATCAAATGTTTTATGGGCATCATCTGAAAATTTTACCCAGAATGTGAAAGGTATCGAATTAGAATCACTATTAATTGTGCCGCGTATTACTACATTATTCGTATCTTTGATAGCTTTGATAGTTTGTCCGAATGCCCATGCCGGAGCCGTAAGCCAACTAAAGACTGTAATTGATAGTCCGACAATAAATAATATCACCGCTGCTGAAGCAAGTTTTGTGATTGGACTTTTCATGATTATATTCCTTATATTGTATGGGCGTTTAGATACATTAGTATCTTTTGCCCTTGAGGTTAATGTTTCAACGGCGTGGGGGTGCTCTTTCTTCCATTGCTCGAAGTCGGGCTTTAGTTTTTCCGAGCCGATTGATTCGCTTAATTCTTTGTCGAGCCATTTATTATTTTCAGGATTATTCATAATTATCTCCCGTTACGCCGTTACGTTTTAAATACTTTGCTATTTTTCTTTTCGTACGAATAAGTCTGCCGTGAACCGCCTGCTCGGAAATATCCAGAACCGAAGCTATTTTCTCATATGGCAAATTGTCGAAATAACGCATGACAATCAATTCTCTTTCTGCTTCTTTAAGGTTCTCAAGAGCCTGCTTAACCGCTGCTTGTGTACCATCCCCATCTCTTCGAGATGAGGCTGCCACACTTTCAACAACCGTAGTAACCAGCTTTATCTTGGTAGTTCTGAGCATTTGCCTCGATACATTCCTGCAAATTCCTGCCAGCCATGGAGCAAACTTTTCTTTACTTTTCAAACTTCCTATTTTGAAGCAAGCCGCCGCGAATGTTTCCTGAGCAGCATCTTCAGCAAGCTGCCTGTCGGCTAAAATCGAGAAAGCCAGAGCGGCAATAGAGCTGTAATATTTCTCATAAAGCATTCCGAAGCTCTCGATATCGCCCTTTTGAGCGGCTTCAACCAGGTTTATTTCTGAATCCGGATTCACTGTCTTTCCACCTTTTCGTACGAATATGTTAATATCAACATCTGTATTATAGTGTATTTTCAAACAGAAAATGTGCGCAAAAAATCGTTATTTTTTTGAATATTATCCTTACTTTTCATAAAATGTGTGTTTATTGCTGAAAATCTATAAATTTGGAAGAATTATAATAATGGAACATTTAACAGCCGCAACTCGCGCTGGTGCATTGGCCATCGCTCAGACAAAAAGCGTTATCGCGATGCTGAAAAAAAAACATCCGGATTTGGATATCGAGATAAAAACGATAACTACCGCCGGAGACAGTGACAGGCGAACCGCTTTATGGAACCTGAAAGATACAGGATTTTTCACTTCGCAGCTCGAAGACGCTCTCCTTGCTCATCAGGCTGACTTCGCGGTTCACAGCTTCAAGGATTTGCCAACACAAATGCGACAAGGTCTAAAAATTGCGGCTGTCTGCGACAGAAAATTCGTTGAAGACTGCCTTCTGTCAAATTTAAAGGTCGCCTCGATTGAACAGTTACCAAAAGGTGCAAAAATCGGCACGTCAAGCCTGCGCCGAGCCACTCAGATAAAACATTCGAGGGCTGACCTGCAAATCATTCCTGTTAGAGGCAATGTGAAAACGAGAATCAGAAAGCTCGATGCCGACGACTATGACGCGATAGTCTTAGCGCGAGCGGGCATGGAGAGACTTGGGCTTGGAAAAAGAATCTCCTTCGTTTTCGAACCATCCGAATTTATCCCCGCGCCTGCGCAGGGAGCTTTGGCGATACAGACAAGAAGCGATGATAAAAAAACAAATGAATTTATCGAAACAATTAACGATAAGGACTCGGAAACAGAAACCGCCGCAGAGCGAAAAATATTAACCGTACTTCATTGCGGCTGCCACGCTCCGGTCGGAGCTTACGCGAAAATCTCCGACAGCAAAATCAAAATTCATGTCTTTATTTCCCATTCCGATGGAACAAACTACATCGCCGCAGCAAAAGAAGGCAAGGCACAAGAAGCAGAAACAATCGCTGAAAATCTCGCTCTTGAACTTCTATCTTCAGGCGGCAAAGAAATCCTGAAAAATATGAAGTAATACGATATTGAGATTCTTTCAGAAAGAATAAAATTAATGGTATTTTGAACATTTTTTTGGTATTGTATTTTTATTGTTATTAGTTATTTGGTGCGATTTATCGCACCCTGCATTTTTTGTGTTTATTCGTATTTCCATTCTCAGTAGCAGAGCTGCTGCGAAGGATGAACATTGGTGTTTTTTATTTATTATTCTTAAATGGATTCCCGCCTTTGCGGGAATGACAAACAGAGTAGAGAGAAAAATCTGTGTTAATCTGTGAAATCTGTGGTTAAAAAAGGATTTGTATATCTTGTTGGAGCAGGGCCGGGACGAGCGGACTTGATAACCGTTCGCGGAGCGGAATTGCTTAAAAATGCCGACTGCATTATTTACGATAAGCTTGCTAATCCCGCCTTGCTGAAACACGCACGCGCTGATGCAGAGATTATCCATACGCCCAAACGAATCGGAAAAGGTTCGACAACTCAGGAAGAAATAAACAAACTCCTTGTCGAAAAAGCTTCCGCTGGCAGAATAGTCGTTCGCCTGAAAGGCGGAGACCCGTGCATATTCGGGCGCATCAGCGAGGAGCTTGAGGCTCTCAACGAAGCGGGAATAAATTACGAAATCGTTCCGGGCGTCACTGCAGGCGTTGCAGTCTCATCGTATTCAGGCATCATGCTCACTGACAGGCTATACAGTTCGCAGGTTATGTTCATCACAGGGCACGAAGCCGAAGGCAAAAAGGACAGTCATACAGACTGGAACGTTCTTGCAAAATTCAGGGGGACATTGGTTTTCTATATGGGAATGGGCAGTTTAAGTGACATTTCTGAAAAGCTGATTGAAAACGGCTTGCCGGACACAACTCCTGCGGCTGTTGTTTCAGATGTAACTTTCCCAACACAGAGAATTATCGAAAGCACGCTTGCAAATATTCACATGGAATGCAGCAGAGAAAATATCGAGCCGCCGGCGCTCATCATTATCGGCGAAGCCGCAAGAAACCATGCAAATTTCAACTGGTTTATGAAGCAGCCTCTGTTTGGGAAAAATATCGTTATTACACGTGATGAGCCTGGCAATGCAGAATTCGCGGACAAAATAACAGCAAGAGGCGGAAACCCGGTTTTATTTGCGACTTTTTATATAAAGCCTTTGACGGAAACGAACGAATTTTTGCAGGCTCTGACAAAATTTTCCGGATATGACTGGATAATCTTTACCAGCCGCAACGGCGTAGCTGTCTTCTTCGATGCACTCGAAAAATTACATAAGGATGCAAGAGTATTTGCGTCAGCCAAAATCGCATGTATCGGCAAACAGACAGAAGCGAAACTGAACGAGTTCGGCATAAAAGCCGATTTCGTGCCGAGTATTTTTACCGGAAAAGAATTTGGAAAGCAGCTTATAAATTTCACGAATGTAAAAGGCAGAAAACTTCTTCTCCTGCGCTCTGAGATTGCCTCTGACGAATTAGCAGAGATATTAAAGCTGGCCGGCGCGGAAGTTGACGATGTCACGAGCTATACCGCTGTCACGCAAAAAACCGAATCAGCGCCTTTAGAGGAAAAAATAAGAAACAATCTAATTGACTGGGTGACTTTCGCCAGCCCGTCTGCGGTACAGGGATTTTTCGAGAGCGTCAACAAAGAAATTATACATTCCGGCAAAGTTAAAATTGCTTCTATCGGCCCGGTTACATCAAAAGAGCTTGCCCGTTTCGGCGCGAATGTTAACGTCACGGCAGACGAACATACACTTGACGGCCTGCTCGATGCGATAGAAAGGTCTTATTAAA
This sequence comes from Sedimentisphaerales bacterium, assembly GCA_016931715.1. Taxonomy (GTDB): domain Bacteria; phylum Planctomycetota; class Phycisphaerae; order Sedimentisphaerales; family Anaerobacaceae; genus JAFGPS01. Next base: position 2,353 of record JAFGEF010000142.1, on the reverse strand, counting down.
AAAGTAAACAGGAGTTTTGAAAAAATGGAAAAAGGCATATATTATTTAAGGATATTTCCATGAGTTTTCCTAAAAACAGAATGCGAAGACTGCGAAGCAGTGATGCAATGCGCAGGCTGGTTCGCCAAACGAATATAAACATAAATAATCTTGTCTATCCTTTGTTCGCAAGGGAAGGCAAAAAACTGAAAGAGCCGATTAAGTCACTAACAGGCTGTTTTTATTTTTCTCCCGATGCGATTGCTAAAGAAGCAAGAGAGGTTTTCTCGCTTGGAATTCCGGCGGTGTTGCTTTTCGGACTGCCTGAAAAAAAAGACGCCGCAGGCTCGCAGGCATGGGCGGAAGACGGCGTAATCCAGCAGGCAGTAAAAGAAATCAAAAGCAATATACCGGAACTTTTAGTCATCACGGATATTTGCCTGTGCGAATATACCGACCATGGTCACTGCGGCGTAATAAGGGATGGCAAAGTCGATAATGATGCAACGTGCGAATTATTAGCGAAAGTCGCCCTGTCACATGCGCAGGTGGGAGCGGATATTGTTGCGCCATCTGATATGATGGACGGCCGCGTAAAGTATATTCGCGAAGCGCTTGAAGAGAACAGCTTCGAGAGCATTGCGATTATGTCATACGCCGCAAAGTACGCATCTGCTTTTTATGGCCCGTTCAGGGATGCGGCTCAATCGGCTCCGGCTTTCGGCGACAGGAAAACGTATCAGATGGACCCGGCCAACTCCGACCAGGCAATGGCTGAAATTGCATTAGACATCGAAGAGGGCGCCGACATTATAATAGTCAAGCCCGCCCTGCCGTACCTTGACGTAATTTATCGCGCCAGTCAGCGTTTCGATTGTCCCATAGCGGCGTATAATGTTTCAGGCGAATATATGATGCTCAACGCCGCTGCGGATGCAGGACTTATAAACAGGCAAAACGCTATGATGGAAACGCTTACTGCCATAAAACGTGCCGGTGCGGATATTCTTATTACATACTTCGCAAAAGACGTTGCGAAAATAATTAATTCATAACTATATGTCATTGCGAGGAATGAAATGACGAAGCAATCTCAAAACACTGTCTTAAAAATAAAGATTGCTTTCCTGCGCTCGTAATAACGTTTGTATAAAAACATGCGAAATCTTACAGAATTACAAATACAGTTATGCAATATGCTTCAAAATGGAATTCCGATTTGCGAAAAACCATTTGCCATAATTGCGGATGATTTGGGAGCAGGCTCAGAACAGGTACTCGAAGAAATTCGCAAGCTGAAAGAAGATGGAATCATCAGGCGTTTTCGTACAATTATAAATCATCGCACACTTGGAAAAACAAGCACGCTTGTCGCCGCTCATGTCCCTGAAGATAAATTGCAGCAGGTAGCTGAATCAGTAAATGCTCTGGCGGGTGTTTCGCATAACTATTTGAGAGAGAATTTCTATAATTTATGGTTCACTTTACAGGCACAGACAGAAGAAGAAATTGAAAATATTTTATCAGGTTTGCATGAGCGTTTCAGAATAGATTTTTATAGCCTGCCTGTTTTACGAACATTTAAATTGAGCGTTCAATTTAATGTTACAAATAGTGAACATATTTCTAAAAATAAAATCACAATAAAACCTAAAAATGAAAAAGTTTCTCTGAACGAAGAAGAAAAATATATTTTAACAAACTTGCAGAAGGAAATAGAAATAACAGAAAAGCCGTTTTCTTTCTTGACTATTGACAAACTGAAAACGGAAAACGTTTTGGAAATCATCCAACAATTAGTTGGTAAAGGAGTTATCCGAAGAATTGCTGCTGTGATTGATTATCACCAGCTTGGATTTAAAGCAAATGTTTTATTCGCTTGTGAAATTCCATCGGAAAGGATTGTCGAAGCAGGTGGAAAATTGGCTGAATTAGAAATTGTAAGTCATTGTTACGAGAGGAAAACGTTTGATGGCTGGCCGTACAATCTTTTCGCAATGCTTCACAGCCAGAGTATGGACGAAATAAAAAGAAAAATGAATAAATTTATAAAAAAAGAGAAAATCAACTCCTACCAGTTTTTACCTACAATATCCGAGCTAAAAAAAGAACCGGTCCAGCACAACTTCAAATAAATCCTCTTAATACTAAACTACCATTGCTATTATTTTGAATTTTTATTTTATTTCCCCATTTATCGAAGGATGTATTGCATTTTTTACAATAATAACCACCCCATAGTAATATTCTTAAATTTTTAGGAAATCTACAGTTAGATAAAATTTGGCCACATTTTGGGCAAGTTAATTTTCTTAAACTTAAAGGTTTTCCGCATTTGGGGCATATATGAGGTGGTTTAAGGGTATTACCTATT
>JAFGEF010000141.1 GCA_016931715.1 Sedimentisphaerales bacterium | reverse complement strand
TCGCATGAAGAGTTCGAACAAATAATGAGAGAATCTCCTAAAAGCTTTTGGGATTATCCATCGTACAAAAAGATATTTAAAAACAAGCATCTCCTGTCTGTGTATCATGCTCTAAAACGCCAATAAATTAATATTGATCGAAGGAAATATGGAGCCCATGTGAATCTTCTCCAGGACTTCCATTCAAGGATTTGTGTACCATATCAAAGCCCGAATTTCTACAATCCAAAGCGAGTATATATTTAATATATAAGAGGAGTTAAGTGATAAAAATCATCGATTACGGTATGGGAAATGTTAAATCTGTTGCGAATATGTTGCGGAAAGCAGGACATGATTTTCAGATTGTGAGCGATCCGCTAACAATAAAAAAGGCCGAAAAAATTATCTTGCCTGGAGTGGGAGCATTTGATGCCGGAATGAAATTGCTGAAGTCGTCAGGGATTTATGATGTGCTGAATAGGTGTGTGCTTGTTGACAAGATTCCAATATTGGGTATATGCCTCGGCATGCAGCTACTTGCCAGAATGAGTGAAGAAGGGAAAGAAGTGGGCTTGAGCTGGATAGATGCTGATGTTAAGCGCTTTGATTTCTCTCAATCAGACCAATCATTAAAAGTGCCGCATATGGGCTGGAATTATGTTTTATCACAAAATGAGAATAGCAATTTGTTTGCCACTATTCACCAACCCATGCGTTTTTATTTCGTCCATTCTTATCATTTTGTCTGCAATGACCATGAAGATGTACTGGCAACGGCGCATTATGGATACGATTTCACGTGTGCTGTTTGCAAAGAGAATATTTATGGTGTGCAATTTCATCCGGAAAAAAGCCATAAATATGGCTTGCAATTGCTTAAAAATTTTTTGGAGTTATGCTGATGATACAGGCCCGTATAATCCCCTGTCTGCTGTTACACCGGGGTGGCTTGGTAAAGACAATGTGTTTCAAGAAACCTCGTTATGTGGGTGATCCCATAAATGCGGTCAAAATATTTAATGAAAAAGAGGTAGATGAACTGATATTACTTGATATTGATGCAACTGTGGAGAATCGAGAACCGGATTATGAAATGATTGAGGATATCGTAAGCGAAGCATTCATGCCGGTTTGCTATGGCGGTGGCATAAAGACTGTTGATCAAATGAGCAGGCTTTTTTCTTTGGGTGTTGAAAAAGTCTCGATCAGTTCCAGTGCGGTTAAAAATCCATCGCTTGTAAAAGATGCGTCAAGCCATTTTGGGGGGCAAAGTGTGATTGTAACCCTTGATGTTAAAAAAATAGGATTGTTGAGAAGATATTCTGTTGTCTCTCACAATGCAAATCACAATAGGGGACTGGACCCAGTGGAAACAGCTGTACGTATGGAAAAAATGGGAGCGGGAGAACTTGTCATAAATAGTGTTGATGAAGACGGCAGGATGCAGGGTTACGACGAGAACCTGGTCAAACTTATCAGTGCCGTTCTCAATATTCCAGTGGTGGCACTAGGGGGTGCCGGAAGCCTGAATGATCTACTGACTGTTGTTAAAAAAAGTGGGGCTTCTGCAGCAGCAGCAGGGAGTCTGTTTGTATTTAAAAGTGTGCGCAGAGGAGTCTTAATAAACTATCCGACTCAGCATGAATTGAAAAAATTATTTGAGGTGGTGGTGTAAAGATGAAAAGGCCTTATCAAATGTGTACAAAAACAGTTATGGATACTACTGATCCTGATATATGGTTTGATGAAGATGGTGTGTCTAATCATGTTTACTATTTTGAAAATGAGGTCAAACCGAGATGGTTTCCGAATGAGGAAGGGAAAAGTCGTCTCGCACAGATCGTTGCAGGGATTAAGTCTGAGAACGCCGACAACGAATACGATTGCATCGTCGGTTTAAGTGGTGGTGCTGACAGCAGTTATCTGGCTTTAAAAATCAAGGAACTGGGACTCAGACCATTGGTTGTGCATGTTGACGGCGGCTGGAACTCTGAATTGTCGGTAAGCAATATTGAAAAAATTGTTAATTACTGTGAATGGGACTTGGAAACATGCGTTATTGATTGGCCTGAAATGCGGGATCTGCAGGTTTCTTTTATCAAGTCGGGTATTGCCAACCAGGATGTGCCGCAGGACCATGCTTTTTTTGCCGCTTTGTATTCTTACGCTGTGCAAAATAAAATCAAATATGTCCTAAGTGGTGGCAATTTCGCGACGGAATGCATATTTCCCAAGGCATGGCATCATTCGGCGATGGATTCACGCAGCCTGAAAAGCATTCATCATAAGTATGGAACAATAAAATTAAAATACTTTCCAACGGTTTCTTTTCTTCAATATTATTTTTATTTTCCTTTTATAAAAAGAATGAAGGTCGTAAGACCTCTAAACTTTATGCCTTACAGAAGATCAGATGCAATCCGAGAATTGGAAGAGACTATCGGTTGGCGAAATTATGGCAGAAAGCATGGAGAATCAGTATTTACAAAATTTTTCCAGAATTATTATCTCCCACAACGTTTTGGGTATGACAAAAGGAAACCTCACCTATCGAGCATGATATTGGCTGGCGAAATTTCCAGGGCAGAGGCCTTGCGGGAGCTTGAGAAACCACTTTATGATGAGAATGAGCTGAAAGAGGATATGTTATATGTAACAAAGAAACTTGGATTCAGCAAAGAAGAGTTTGTCAATTTAATGCATGAGCCTGTAAGAACCTATGCGGATTTTCCGTCAGATGAAGCAAAATACGTTATGATGAAAAAACTGCAGTCATTTATTCAAAATTTATTTGGTAAAGATTTGGCGAGCTATTCATAACCTAAATATATTTGGAATTAAATTTTTACTAAAAGGTAGTAAAATTATAAAATTACTTGATGAAAAAAATCTGTATC
>JAFGEF010000140.1 GCA_016931715.1 Sedimentisphaerales bacterium | reverse complement strand
CCACATTTTGGGCAAGTTAATTTTCTTAAACTTAAAGGTTTTCCGCATTTGGGGCATATATGAGGTGGTTTAAGGGTATTACCTATTGTCCATTTCATTTCCGGTGTACGGTGCCAACCACATTGTGTACATTCTTGATTAAATGCCCAACGATAGCCATTTATTTTTTTATTAAGGATTATCATAAATGTTTCAATTAAGATATTTCATTTCACTAAACATGATGGAAAAAGGAGATGCTTAGAATATCCTGTCTGCATTATTTTCAAGCCATCTAATAAAATCCTCTGCTTCGGAACCTTTTAATTCAAGGTATGAAGATGGAATTCCAATACTTCCGGGTGAAACCTCATTTTGAAACTGAATCATCACCTTGTCCTGCTTTTTGGCTTCAATATATGTGATACTTTCCGTATTTACATATTTACCATTTCCCACTTTTAAAAGTTTCATAGTTCCTCTCTTTTTTAAAATCAAATTATTTTAAAATTTATAAACCAGAAATTTATTTTTTATAAGCTTCGTTTGGGTCGTAAGTTTTCTGAGCTGTAAATACGAGAGCATCCGGGTGAGTTTTATTTACGGCACGATAGAAGCATGAGTTATAGCCGACATGGCACTGGCCCTCATCGACGGAGACCTTCAGTATCAGGCAATCCTGGTCGCAATCAACGAGGATTTGCTCAACCTTCTGGACGTGGCCGCTCTGGACGCCTTTTTTCCATAGCTCCTTTCGGGACCTGCTGTAGTATGTAGCGAATCCGGTTTTAATTGTCATATCGAGGGCTTCTTTATTCATATACGCGACCATAAGGATTTGCCCGGTTGTGCTATCCTGAGCAATCGCGGTAATCAGGCCATTGTTGTCAAATTTTGGTATAAATTCGAGTCCTTCTTCTATATTTTTATCTGCAGCCACCTTTTTGTTCTCCTAAATGTTATTAAGTACTTGCCAGATGTATTTTTAGCCGATATTATCATCAAAAACAAGTCCTAATTTTGGGAAAACCAGCTTCGATTATTAAACCGAAGAATATGACGAAAAAATATATTTCATATCTGTTACGATTTGCCGTTGCGGGAGCGGCGCTATACCTTGCTTTCAGAGGCGAAGATTTAAAGCTGGTCGGTAATGTTCTGCTGAGTCTGAATCTATGGATTTTCGCAGCCGCTCTGGGAATATATATTATCAGCCAGCTCATTTTCGTATCACGATGGTCATTGCTGATGAGAGTTCAGTCTATCAAAATCGGCTTCTGGCCTGCTGTAAGGTTGCATTTTTTGGGACTTTTCTACAATAACTGCCTTCCCAGCTCGGTCGGCGGCGACCTGCTTCGGGCATGGTATGTTACCAAACATACGGACAAAAAACTACAGGCGGCTTTCAGTGTCTTTGTGGATAGAATTATCGGACTAAGCGGTATAGTCATAATGGCGTTTTTCAGTTATATGTTCTTCCCGTCTCAAAGCAGGCCGGATCCGAACAACTCTCAATTTGACGAAATTCATTTTTTCGAGGGCGCCTCAGAACATAAATGGCTGCTTTTAGGCATTTTAGCCGCTTTTATTGTCGCTGCGGCGGTTTTTCTTGTTACCAGCAAAGGAAAAGCACTTTTCCAGCGTTTTTTACTCTTTCTGCGCTCATGTTGGAAAAAATATATTGGAAAAATTCGCGAGGCGATGGGCATATATTGGCATAAGAAATCGGCTCTCGCCCTGGCATTACTCCTCACATTCGCCTGCCAGGGTGTCTGCATTATCAGTATGTGGCTCATAGGCAGAGAAATCGGCATAACGGCGAATATTAAATATTACCTGATTTTCTTCCCTATCTCATGGCTGCTCGGCACTTTACCAATAAGTGTAGGCGGCGCGGGTATCATGGAACTGTGGCTCAAGACCATGTTTATAGCAGTTTGCGGCGTTTCTCCAGAAAACGCCTTAGTCCTTGCGCTATGCCAGCGAATAATCTGGCTTTTGGGTTCATTGCCCGGAGTAGTCATACATATTTCCGGCGCACATCTGCCAAAAGACTTTTTTATTGACTATAAAGGAACTGTATCTTAAGCTATAATATATAGATGCCTTATTTATCTATTGCTATTTTCGGCAGGATGTTGAATCGAAACTTTATGAAAGTAAAGAACTTGGTACAAATAATATGAGTGTTGCCAAACGCTTTAAAGGATACTTCTTACACGGATTGGCGGTACTGCTGCCAAGTATTCTTACTATTTGGCTATTCGTCTGGGGCTATAAGTTCATCCAGGAAAACATAAGCATTCATATCAATCGCGGCCTGGTACTACTAATAATGCGGTTACAGGGTGATGATGGAATTAGTAAAGATGCTCTTACAAAAATATTAGTCGAAGGAACTGGTTCTGTAATAGGTTTTCTTATAGCTTTGGTAGGAGTCTGCGTAATGGGCCTGTTGCTGGCAAGCTATGTCGGAAAAACCTTATGGAAAATGTTCGAACGCTTTATAATGAACACACCTATTTTAAAAAGCGTTTATCCATATATAAAACAGATAACTGATTTTTTCCTGAGCGAACAGGAAGACAAAAAACAGCTTTTTTCCCGCGTAGTTGCAGTAGAATATCCCAGAAAAGGCATATGGTCAGTTGGTTTTGCGACAGGCTCGGGTCTGCCAAACGTTGTAAATAATGTCAGCAATATCAGAAGAGAATTCCTGACTATTTTTATACCTACATCACCTACACCTTTCACGGGATTTGTAATTACTGTCCCGAAAAAACTGACAATCGAACTCAATATAACCATAGAAGAGGCATTTCGGTTTGTAATTAGCGGCGGCGTAATCGTCCCGACAACTGTTCCGGAAAAAACAGACGAACATACTAAAGGAAATTTAAAGAATATCAATGCAGAGAATTAAAGTTTGATAAAAATCGAATTTAGCTTATATTAGAAAATTATTATTGTTACAGAAAATAAAAGGATTCTGCAAAATTGAAGTTAGACATACTTTAAGAAAGAAAAAATTGCTTTTGTTTAATTTTTTCTTTCTTAAACAGTGAAGTTAAGGTATTCATGAATAAGCATTTACAACAATGCGGCAGATTGTATGAAGAAAATCTTTTAAACCGATTTTCTTCATACAATATATGTCTATCTTCAATTTTGCAGAACTCATTTACAGAAAATAATTTTTAAGGAGAATGATGTTGCTTTTTACAATTACCGGTAAACATATCGAAATAACAGATGCAATAAGAACGCACGCGGAAGAAAAAACATCCAAACTTCCAAGGTATTATAACAGCATCAACCAGATTGAGGTCATTATAGACTGCAGCCAGGGCAGTAAAGTCTATGTGGAAGTCATCGCCAGGGCTGAACACGGCAAAGTCTTTGTCGGCACAGATACAGGACAAGACGCATATCAATGTATAGACATGGCTGTACATAAGCTTGAAGGACAGTTAAGAAAGGCAAAAGGCAAAGAAAGAGACAATAAACACGCTGACGAAAAAGGCTCTGAAAGTACAGAGATGAATCAATAGATTGTGACGGCGTATTTCGTTTTATGGTTTTTTAGAAAATAGGTTAGAGCGATACAATGAAATTTAAGGATTTTTTTTGTTTTAAGGCGGCAATTGCACAATTGCAGTCCGGTAAGAGGGATGAAGCTGTCGAAGAGCTTGTTTCTTCACTTGAAAAATGCGGAAAGCTGCCGAAAGAGAGCTCAAAGAGCATCATCAAGGCAATTATCAAGAGAGAAAACGAAGCCAGCACAGGTCTGGGGCGAGGTGTTGCAATACCCCATGTCAAACACAAGGCAGTCGATGAAATTATTGCCACAATCGGACTTAGCGATGAAGGCATTGATTTCTTTGCCCTGGACAAAATGCCGGTTCATTCGATAATTCTCATGCTTAGCCCGCTGGATGACCCGGACAAGCATCTTCAGGCAATGGAAAATATTTTTAAACACTTGCAGATAGAAAAGTTCCGTAAATTTCTAAGGCAGTGCCGCAGCCAGGATCAAATTAAAGACCTGTTCATGGAAGCTGATGAAGATCCATCACTGTAGAAACAACTTTGTACTAAAGCTTTCGCCTGGTGTGTATCTTTGAGTACAGAACGAAAGCGTCTATCCGGGATGCAAAAGGGATATATATTGGAAAAGGTAGTATGTGAAACAGAAGTTGAAATTAAAAATGCACAAGGACTTCACATGCGCCCTGCAATGCAGTTTGTTGATATTTCGAATCGTTTTGACAGCAAAATAACCGTGACAAACGGCAAAACCTCAGTTGACGGCAAGAGTATAATGCAAATGAGTATGCTGGCCGCGACTTGCGGAACTAAATTAAAAATCAGGGCAGAAGGAGCTGACGCAGAGAATGCCGCTGCCGCACTTCAGGAACTCGTGGAAAACAGGCATTTTGACGAGCCGCTGCCGTAGAAAGTAAAAAGTGGTCGTTATCCGAAAGTTTAATCCGGAAAACATACAATGGAAATTAAAAAGGGAATAGCTGTTTCACCCGGTATATCAATCGCCAAATCCATGGTAATTGATTCCGAGGATTACCGCATCCCTTATCGTGCGATAGAACCTGGACAGCGGACTAACGAGATTCGCAGGTTAAGAAAAGCCTTCAGTGACGCTATCGACGAACTGACACAGCTCGAGGAAACACACAAAAACAAGGGCAGCCAAATAAAAGATATTTTCGCCGTCCATCAGCGATTCCTGCATGACAGGAGTCTTCAGAAAAAAATAGCCGACACGATTCGCACGGAACTGGTTACCGCGGAATACGCAATTTCAAATACTTTCCGTGAAATAGCATCACATTTCGCCGACGAGAAAGACGCATATATCAGCGAGCGTGCGGCAGATATTTACGACATAGCAAGGAGGGTTTTGAAACAGCTTCTCGGCAAAAAACGGGAGGAAATCGGGCAGTTAAAAGAAGAAGTCATTATTGTTGCGCGAGAGCTTAGCCCGATTCAGACAGCCAGCTTCGATAAAAAATTCGTCAAGGGAATTACCAGCGATGCAGGAGGCCGAACAAGTCATGCGGCTATCGTTGCAAGAAGCCTTGGCATACCGGCTGTTGTTGCACTGGAAGACTTCTCGACTATTGTGAACGAAGATGACAGTGTTATTGTCGATGGGAACCGAGGTATTGTCATTGTAAATCCCGATGAAAAAACCATCCGGGAATACCAGGAATATCGTGAGGATTTTAACCAGCTTGGGCATAAACTTAATACGTTAAGAGAAAAACCTGCCGTAACGCGGGACGGCGCCAATATCACCCTGCTGGGAAATATCGAATTTCCAGGCGAAGCCCAAACCGTGCTGGAAAAAGGCGGTGACGGCATAGGCCTGTACCGTACTGAGTTTTTATATCTTAATAAAACAACGGAACCGACAGAAGAGGAACACTACGAAGCATACTCCCAGACAATAAAAGCTATGCAAAATAAGCCTGTGGTAATACGTACGCTGGACCTTGGTGCAGACAAATATACGCAAAGCAAGCGTTTCGTGCGCGAGCCTAATCCGTTTCTGGGATTGAGGTCGATTCGATTCTGCCTGCAAAACATTATGATGTTCAAGACGCAGCTTCGCGCGATTCTGCGTGCATCTGTGCTCGGCAATGTAAAAATCATGTTCCCGCTTATTACCAATCAGCAGGAGCTGATGCAGGCAAAAATGATTCTGCACGATGTGATGGAAGACCTCAGCGAGGAACATATCGATTACAACAGGAATATGCCTGTGGGCATTATGGTTGAGACGCCATCCGCCGCGTTAACCGCGTTTTCATTGGCGAAGGAAGTATCTTTCTTCAGTATCGGAACAAACGACCTGACACAGTACACTCTGGCTGTCGATAGGAGCAACGAGCTGGTTTCGACTTTATATTCAACCGCCGACCCTGCGGTATTGAGACTTATCAGAACTGTTGTGCAGGATGCTCACAAGGCACAAATAGACCTGAGTATCTGCGGCGAAGTCGCTTCCGAGCCGGAATACATAATGCTGCTTTTAGGAATGGGAGTAAGAACTTTTTCTCTCGCGTCTCCGATGATTCCTGAAATAAAGCAGATTATCAGAAGCGTCACTATGACCGACTGCAACAAGGTCGCAAGAAAAATTTTGAGCATGAACTCCGAACGACATATCACAAGCTACCTTCGAAACGCCGCAAGAAAAATCCTCCCCGAAGCATTTTGACAAAAATCGTGTCGCGGGCATCCTGCCCGCGCATAAAAAAAGATTGATGAATCGTGCAATGCTTTTATCCACAAATAACTATTATCCACCCTGAAAATCCTGCAGAATGTCATCTATTGTTTTTTGATAAAAGCTGTCATCAAGTCTTTGTTGTTTTAAAAACATAAGTCTATCACGAGTTCTCATACGACGTTCAGGCTCTACCAGGTCATAGGTTAATTGACGTATTGCGGCTATTCTCAGGGATTCTATCACACTTTGACGTTCCTCAAGCAACCGCTCCCTATGCTTTAAATCCACAGTTTGATGAATGCGTTCAATCATGGCTTGTCGTTGTGCTTCATCATCAGGAAGACCTGCAATCTTAACATTAGCCCGAGCTTTCGCAATGACATCAAGGTTTAGATGCAGGTGTCCTGGAAGATCAAAAACAATTTTTTCTTCTGGTACATTAACCACTTCCCACCATAATGATGCAGCTTTTTCAAACTCTTCCGTGCCGAAATGCCCCAAACAGTACAACTTACCTAACTGGATTTTAGCAAGCATCATTACTTCATGACTTTGGCTTTTCTCAAAATCCTTCTCCATCTGCTCAAGCAATGGAACTGCTTCAGCACGAAAGGATTCCGTACTCAAATATGGATTATAAGGGCCTGACAGCGGTGCTGACATCATCAATCTCGCATAAAGTATTACTGATTCGGCGGATTTGAATCCATAATCCCCTGCCACAGCTTAAATGCTTCCTGTTCCGTTGGTCGATTTTCGCGGAAATACTCTTGTACTTTATCCAACCAATCTTCATCAAGCGTTTTCCCATCACTGAATATAAAAGATAATTTCTCCGGAACGAGATTTACATCAATGAAATTTGTGCCGATATCATAATTAGCTTCCGCTGAATCTATTTCAATAAAATGCCAATCGTATTTCCTGATATATGGAGATAGTTTATTATGCTCTGTACCCTGTAGGTTTAGGTATTCTTCCATGCCGATATCTTTTATCAAATCCCTTATCGCCATTGCATCGACAAGCTGTCGATACAATTCTGTAAAAATTCTTTTCTCTTTACACTTTGCGTGTTCCTGTTCATATAGCTGCTCAACCAATCTGATATTTGTGGGATATTGAGAATGGACAAGACCTATGGCGGTTGAGCCGCGTATCAGGCCGAGAATTTCTTCTTTCGTTTTTATTGTATCATTATAATCTTCAGTTTTATCAATCCAGTTTTTGGTTAGTTCGTGTGCACCCTCAGATGTTAAAGCATTTTTGAGAATATTAGTAACCTGATTCGTTTTTATAAGCCCCAGCCAGCAGAGAATTTTGCTTTTTCCAATAACATTGAAACTGTCGAACGATAAGTCTTTAGGACGCTGAACATATTTTATTATTTCATTTACAGAGTTCTGATCATTGCTGATAAAACAAATCATCGCCGCAATAGCTGTCCAGTCATGAGAATATTGAGAATCCTTGAGCATTTCATATAACTGAGGTAATGATTCCGGTTTGATCGAATTAACTACATCAATATATGGCAAGCTGTGCATCCACCTTGATTTATTTTTTTTAATAAACTCTCTCGGATCGCTGCCTTTATCATTCGAAATAATATCAGTAGAATTTGCATTGATTCCTAAAGGTTTTTTCAGGATAAAATTAACATCATTTCTGCCGGATTTGAGGTTTCTATATGGCTGCCTCGGAGTTATATAGCCTGGCAGCGACAATCCTATCCCGACATAAGACGCGGTTTCAAAAGGCGCTGAAATACTATATTGTCCCTGTTCATCCGTTTTGTCATAATTCATGAACTCAGTCTGGCCATCTTCCCATGTTGCCATAACATCTATATTCACTGCAGGTGAGCCGTCTTCATAGCTAACTGTGCCGGAGAATGAGTAGTTGCTTGTAAAATCAAAATTCAGGATTTCTTTATGTCCCTCGCGTATTTGTATATCATTTACCAAAAACGCCGGCTGGCCAAGTTGGGGTGGGCTGCAAGATAATTGATATTTTCCAATAGGTAGATTTACAAATTCATATTTACCCTCGGAGTTGCTTTTTGTCGTAAAGCTTTTTTCATTATTAAGTGTTACAGATACATTATAAACAGCAGGTTTTCCATCCAGGCCTAATACTGTCCCTTCGAGCATCACAACAGGCGGCGTTGCGGGATAAAATTTCTCTGTAATCTCATCCCAGTTTTTGTCAGTCGTATCAGATGCAGGTATTACAACGGTAGCTGATTGATGCTTGCCCAATTTTGCCCAGACTTCATGCGATTCGTTGAGTGCTATAGCCGGAGTATAATTTTCCAGATCAATAATCGCAACGCCCTGCATGCCTGCTTGTATAACTCTATCCGGGCCAGCCCATTTCATAGCTATAGGTTTTCTTTCTATTCTATCAACAAAAAGATTAGGAAAATAAATCGCGCTTTGCCACAGTTCAGAATCTGTAGGATTTGGACCCGTCGCGATGATTCCGAGATTAGGAAGTACTTGCCCGACACTAAGTGGAAAAGGAACTAATTTCAATACCGGCTCACTGCTTAAATCAGCATTCGAATCAATTGTAAATTCCGCTACATTCGAGCATCGAATTCCATTTACATAAATCGCCGCCAAATACGTACCATCCTTAACTGTTCCGATTTCCTGAATCTGCTGCTTGTTAAGTTTGCAACCCCATCGTGAACTGCTCATTGGATAATTATCATAAGTAAATCTGGCAATACGCTTATTATCTGAAGCGGTACGAATCTCTATTTCACATATTTTCACATTCTCAGGCGAAAGTGATTCTACTTTTTGACTATGCTGATAATCCACCAGAGAACGAATAGGACTTACCGGCAGAAACGTAATCCATACTGGAGGTGTCAAAGTACTCGTTTCAAAACTGGTTGACTTTCTGTTTGGCTGCTTGCTCCCAAAATATCTAATTTAATCTGCACATTACTGTTAACATCCTGGTGAAGAGAAACATTTTTAAATATCACCGACTCAAATGGTCGTGCCTGGAGAGTAATATATTTAATTTGGTCTAAAGTGATATCATCAAAATATCCCTCACACAGCCGCATTTTACTTCCAGTATTTGTACCTTTTATCGGCTCGTGAAGGTTATTATTTTTATCATAGACGGCCATTCGACAATCATAATCATCTCTAAGGAGGTGTGTTGCACTTAATTTCAAATTACTCCCTTTAATATCAGCCTCATGAAATATTACTGAACTATCTGTTATATTATCATTAGTTACTGCGTTTGTTGTACCATCCACTCCATTTGCTACAGATTCCCAGCTTCCAACTGCAATCTTAATTGTCAAATCTTCGCGTTGAATATCCTTTGGGAATTTAGCTATAATAGTTTGTAAAGTCTTTAACTTTTTTCTTTCTTCATCCTGATAACGAGGATAAAAACTGCTTTGAATACTTTCGATTTTCCATGACAACTTCAAATCTTCTAAATGCTCCTGGCCCAGGTTTATCGCAAATACCCTGGAAAACTCACTATCATTTGGAACAAGATAAGGCTCATTTTTAATGTCACCAAGACCTCCTGCATCTAATTTTGAGCCATCAGGCTTCCACCATTGCTTGCCTATACTCGGATGTTCGCATACTCCAAGCAGTTCAACCGTCACACCATTAGGAAGTGCGGCTGTATATTTCCCAGATGGTGCTGTAATTCCTGATGTAACTAATTGCTTTTCAGGTTTTGTTTTAGGTTGAAGGTATATATTTTTATATGTCACTAACTTAAATGGCCGGGCAGATAGACCAAACCATTCAATCTGCTCAAGAGGAATATCAAATTCATTTTTGCACTGTCTCATTGTACTTCCTGAATTGCTGTATTTAACAGGTTTATATTTATTACCCTCTGCATCTTGAGCAATAATGCAGCAATCATAATTTTTATCTACAAGATGAGTAGCTGTTATATATGTGATACCATCTTTTTCTATTGCTTTATCATAAATAATGTCATTTTGAGCAATAATGTCACGAGCATGCGTTGTGGCTTGTCCCTGTGTTCTTGCCGCTATACCATCCCATTCGCCGGTTGCCACTCCAAGCTGAATATCTGTATTTTCATACTCATTCGGAAATGCCGCTAATATGACCTGGATTGGACTTAATTTCTTTCTTGCACGGTTTATATAATTTGGAGCGTATCTGCTTTCTCGTGAATTACTTAAAGAATATGAAATCTTAAAATCGTCAAGTATATTTTCATCCAGGCGAAAAGCAATAAGTTTAAGACTTTGATTTTCTTTTGCTATAACCACATCACCATAATCAAAATTACCGAAACCTTCCCCATCTAATTTTGTACCATCCGGTTTCCACCATTTCTTGTCTTTACTCGGATGGTCACACACTCCAAGCAGTTCAACTGTCACGCCATTAGGAAGAGCGGCTGTATATTTCCCTTGTGGTACAGTAATTCCCAAAATATTCAACTGCTTTTCAGGTTTCGCGTTCGGATGTTTTTCAAGAAAATGGTCTATGAACCACTGAGCGCTTCGCAGGTTTGTAATATCAAGTTCGTCTATCTGCCATCTTCCTTCCTGCTTTTTGAGAAAGAAAACAAGCTGGCCGTTTTCATCTGTGTCAGACTCGTCTTTAATTTTTATTTCTGAAGTTATTACCAGGGCGTTATCAGTGTCACTATAAACATCGACAATGTCAATCATGTCACCATCGGCTATCTGGGCAAAATCATCGACACTTATTGTTTCTGATATATCCGGTACAAACCACAAAAGTTTTTCCATGTTATGTGCGAATCCGACTGTTAAAAGACTTTCAATAAATTCTCTCGGACTCATATTCGGTATGTCATCTTTTTTAATCTTCTCAGCGGCCTGAATAAGTGCGGGCGGCACGGGTTTGTTAACCATGCCTTTTCGGAGCCTGCCCACAATTTCGGAAATCAGGTCATCAGTAAAATCTCCCGTGATAATCAGCTCGCGGCTTAAAGCAGACATAATATATGGAATCGAAACGATACCATAGTTATCAATACTAATTGCCATTCGATTGCCGATATTGGCTTTTGTAAATTCCGCGAAAAGCTCGCCGCCCTTTTCATCGAAACGAATATATATTGCAGGTTTTCCATTGGCATCAACAGCCGGACTTGCATCTTCAAGCGACCATAACAGTTTATTTTCCCCTTCAGGTCTCATTACATATATAGCTCTCGCACAGGTCAGGACATACGTTCTGTTCTGGTAAGTGCTTGTCGAAAGTCCATCTAATTTAGACAAGCCGTGCATTATCATTTCCCACTGATGGCTGTCACCTCGCATGGCACCCAGATACGGACCGTATTCATCTACATCTTTGATATATTTCCGGTTCTGTTCGATAGAAATATTTGGCTGTTTTGACGAGTCACCGATATTTGGAACTATCGCAAATGATACCATCGAGCTTTCCGGCGAGGCAAGGACACCACCAATTGCCTGGCGAGGCTGAGAATTAGCTTGCACCGGTTTAACAGGTTGTTCCGGCTCTGACATTGGAAACTTCGCAGTATCCTTATTCGCCTGCCACCACGCGCGCCACTTTTCTGCAGCCTGGTGTTTGCGTTCGTTCATTTCATCTATAACTTCCGGCGTAATAAGACTGGCTCTGTAATTGAAATGGTCGTGTCCCTCTGTATGACCTGTCAGTCTTTCAAGAGTGATAGTTGTTTCACGAACAGCCCTGCCAAGTCCAAGACTCTGGCTTTCAGGCTTTATCTGGTAACGCCTGTAAAACGTTTTAAGTTTGCTATCATCGGCTGCGTCTCCTAAACCATAATCGCTCGATTCGATACTGCGTTCCATCGCATCAATCAAAGCAGGCACCGCGTTGGGATCACCGATTGCTCTCAGTGCAAAAGCAAGTGTGCTCTGCATATTCGGGGTATCTGCTTTTTCCAGCGCTGCTGTAATGTCGGGAACAGCCGGGGAACCTATCTCAGCAAGGCGGTAAATAATAGCCATCCACTTTCTTATATCTTTACCACGTCTTTCTATTGGGATACGTTCAATCAATTCAGATGGAGTCAAATTTTTTATCTGGGCGAGTATTTCATCATCGGAAAATAACACTTCTTTTTCGGATGGCTCGCCAACCGTGTAGCTTTTGCCAAGAAATTCGTCATAGACAACATAACCATCTAATAATTCAACAGTGAATTTCTCAGTCGGAATGCCTTTATTTATTTTAATATCTGTAATATTAATTCTGCGTTTTTCCACCATTGGTTCAAGTACAGGAGTCAGTTTTTCTCTGATTTGCTTTTCTGATAGACCTGAATTTGCATAAGCTTCCTGAAATTCTTTCCTTGTCATTCCCTCGGGAGGCAGATAATCTTTAATGGAAAATACTTGTCTATCACCTTTTACAGGAAACCATACGCCGTCTATTTTCTTTAACTCGATATTATCTATACGTTCTTTCAGGATACTCCAACGCTTATTGCCCGCATAAGGCCTGTTCTCACCATAACTATCATACGATTCCATTTTAAGCGGTCTGAAGTCCCTCTCAGTATCTATCCAGATTTTTATATCGTACCAGTATTCATTCTCCTGGTTACTGACATAGGAGAGGCCTATTACTTCCAGTACTGTACAGAGATGACCATTGATTTGCTCTTTCTGGTCAGAAACTATTAGTTCTTCAGCTTTTGGCAGCAAAGTCCCAAGACGTTCATGTCCTTCTCTACTAAGCGAATAACCAAGCAGCATCTTCGGATTCAGCTTACTATTCCATATGAAATTATCTTTTTGTATTGCGACACTATATGTGCCTCTATTGGAATCGTAGTTGCGGTCTGTCTCGATATTGTCATTGAAAGTATAAATGTGTGGTATATTAGGCTCGTTGTTATTTTTAATATTGTACTCAATGATATATTCTTTTCCTGTATCATAGCCCCAGTCGGAATTGTTGAGCAGAATAAAACTTTCATCTTTCTGTTCATACCACCCGTAATGTGCCTGTGCATCATGGATTTTATTTTCGCTCTCGATGATTTTTTTCACAAGCTCACCGGCAGTATATGTTTTCTGCGAGTTTGTTCTTTGAGCTTTCGCCATTGGAATCAACACAAAAGCTGCCAGAATTATTGCCGCTAATCCAGTGACTCCAAGTTTAACTGTTTTCGGAAATGGCCTGGTGAGGATATGCTTAATTCTGCCGGTCAGGGCTTTCTTCGATTCGACTACGCCTATCATATTCAAGCCGAGCGACGGCTTTGCAAACGCGATTTCGGCGATATCAACGAGCGTGCTGCTGTATGTATCAGCTTTTTCTCCCAGATAAACCAGAACAGTTTCATCGACAGCCTGCTCACGAATCCTTCGCACGATTGTATTTGCAAACCAAAGCAGAGGATTATAGAAATAGAAAATCTGGAGGAACGTCTGCAATGAGTTAATCCAAATATCTTTCCGTTTAATATGAGCAAGCTCGTGGAGCATTGTTGTGCGAAGTTTTTCAGATGAAAAATGTTTCAGCAGTGAAGATGGCAAAATAATTCTGGGTCTTAACAAGCCGCAAGCGGCGGGGCTAAGCAGGCTTTGTGAAATCCTCAATTCTATTTTCTTTCTTATGCCAAGTTTTTGACAACTGTCACTAAGTATCTCCTGCAGCTTGCTTTCAGCAGGTTTGCTCTGCGCAATAATTCGTTTTACAAAAAATGTCCTCTGCAAAAATAACGCAACTAATATGAATTCACCAACAAGCCAAACCATAAAAATAATACTCTGTTCTTTAATTGAAGGCGCTGCCGGAGTTATTACAGGTGTTTCTAAAACAGGTATATTTGCAGCAGACAGATTAATAACAGGCTCAGAGTTTCTTACTTGCGGTAATGTCTGCGATATTGGAAAAGTACCTGTAAAATATTCTGCCTGCGGCTGTTTGACTATTTCTTGCTTGACCGTCTTTTCCGGCAATAAATCACCAAACCAGTAACCAATCCCGGTCGGCAGGCTAAGTGTCGCAGGTGTAACCAGCTTAACAAAAACCAGAAGCCAGATGCAATACCTGAAAACTGCTTTGATTCGCTTTCGCAAAAATAAATCAATTACAAATACTCCTGCAATCAGGATACTTGATTGAATCAGCATTCTCAATGCATGGTCACAAAAATAAACACCCAACTTATTTATGATTTCAATAATTGAGCCGCTCATATTTTATCTCCCTATTCATTTTGCTTTTATTTTGTTGATTTTCTGCTCTTCTCAGCTTTTTCAATCATAAGCCGCATTTGTTTCAGGTCGTTCGTGGAGAAGTCTTCGCTTTCGAGCAGGAACTGCATCATTGGCGTAAGAGCATCGTCGAAAGCCCTCTTGAGCATTTTTTTGAACTCTCCTTTTTGGGCTTCTTCCTGACTTATCGTCGAGCTGAATAGCTGAAGGTTGCGGATTTTGCTTATCTTAAGAAATCCTTTTTCAACCATTCTGTCCATAGCTCCCTTGACTGTGCTGTATGCCCAGTTCTTGCTATGCTGAAGAATCTCCTGCACGGTGCCGGCCGCACACGGCTCGTTTTCCCACACCACTTTCATAATCATCCATTCCGCTTCGCTTAGCTCCGGATTTGATTTCCTGCGCCCGCCCTGCTGTGAATTTCTTATCATCTTTGTCATATTGTTATCTCCTATATTCGTATATTACCAATAATATTCGGTAATAACCGAATATGTCAACATAATTTTTCATTATTTTTTATAAATCTTTACTAATCGCGATTTTCAGCCCGAAAAAAGCAGATTTATTTATATAAATATTTTATTTATTTTTCTCTGCTCAGCGTTGATTACTTAATTTTCGTTGATTTCGGATTTTATCCGGTTGAGGAGGTTTATTGCTTCTATCGGAGTGAGATTGTAATGTTGATTAAGATAAGTTCAGGAATTATTTCCATTTGTTCTATCGTAGATGCCCATCATCAGTGATTTAACACATATATCTTCGTCAATTTTTTCCCAGTGCAAACCTGAACCGCCGCCGCTGATGATATAATCCTGCCTTTGTTTATCTGTTGCTTTAAGCAAACGTGGAAAGTATGCCAACGGAACGATCAGTTTTCTGCCGTCTTTCAATTCAACACATATATCGTCTGCTTCAAACGTAAGTCTTGAAGCTAATGGTTCATGCACTAAAATATTCATTCCACACCTCGTTAATCAAGTCCCGTCTTTCATCGACAACCTGAGCAAGCATTTTTAATTCAGCAGAAGTCATTCCATAAGATTCTGCCACCGAAACCTCGGATTCAAGCCAGAATTTAGCCACTTTATCAGCTTTGACCACATGTATATGTAAAGGCTCACGCGGGTCGCCCTCGTTTGAATAAAAGAAAAATCTATAACCTTTATATCTAAATACTGCCGGCAATTTATAGGCTCCATATAAAAAACAACTTTTTGTATTATATCCTTACAATTTGATATTTTCAAGCAATTTTCTTCATAATAAGAGCTTCAATTGGATTCTATTTCTAATTCTCATTGATTTCGGATTTTATCCGATTGCATAAAAAATATACAAGGTATATTCTTTCAATGTTTATTTTTTAACGAAAATTGACTTTTACTGGTTAGCGTTTTGCAACTCTTATTTCGGAGTGATTATTTATTATTCTTCAGTTGGCCAAGATGCTCCATAATCCATGGAGATTCCTTAATCTGACATAAAGGCAGCAATTGTTCAAAAACATATCCCCAGTCCAGCTGTCCATGCTGCCGAATGATTATAGTCTCAACATCCGCCCAGTCTCTGGGTCTGTCGGCAAATGATTTAAGAATTATCAGGTCTTCGGCAGAACAGGTAAGCAGTGACAAATCAGGCAGATATTCATATCTGCTCGCCCTGGACATGACTATTTTTTCATAAGCAATTCCACCTAAAGCCACATCTATTGGAATTCCTTCCTTGGAAACAAGTAACAGCACGCGATTATTTAAAGCAAACTGGCGAGCATCAGGAATACGACCATCATAAGAACTTAATAATTGATCTATATAAGCAGCTTCTTCACCAAAAGCAGCCATAATAGTAATATCAATATCATTTGTTAAACGCGGTTGCCCCCACCGTTGCAGCGCAATTCCACCGATAAAGCAATATCGCCATTTCAGGCTCGTTAATAAAGCGTCCAGTTCTGCTGCGATAAGGAATAAAGTCTTCATACACGACACCGTGCAAAAAGACGCTGCTGCTCGACCAAACCGGATGATTCGTTAGGAGAATGGTTTCGTAAAACAGATTCGAATGCATCAGATAGTTGTTCTATAGCCAAAGTGGTATCGCTGCGGCGTATTTCATCATTGCGCAATTTCTCAAGCAAAGGCGCTGCCGCTTGCCATCCGGCAATCCATCTTCGAACTGAATCTTTATCAATCTCATTCATGACAAAATTATTATACCTGATTGATTAGATGTATGCAAATACCTTTTAGCAAAAGTATTACTGAATAACTATTGATTCTATTCTGAAATTCATTATCTCTACTTTTCGTTGATTTCAGATTTTATCCGGTTGAGGAGGTTTATCGCTTCTATCGGAGTGAGATTGTTAATGTCAGTTGACGCAAGTTTATCGAGAACGTTTTTATGTTTCTGGACAAAGAGAATTTCCTGTTCAGATTCTTTATTTTTGTGCTTTGAAAGATGCTCGCTCGAGGCTTCTCTCTGGAAAGTACTTTCAAGCTCTTCAAGAATTTCCTTACTGCGCTCGAGAATCGTTTTAGGAATGCCGGCAAGTTTCGCCACGTGTATGCCGTAGCTTTTGTCCGAGCCGCCCGGAAGAATTTTATGCAGGAAAACGACTTCATCCATCCATTCGCGAACGGCTACGTTGCAGTTCTTTATATTGGAAAACAATTCCGCAAGCTCGGTAAGCTCGTGGTAATGAGTCGCAAAAAGAGTGCGGCATTTTATCTTATTTGCGATATGTTCCGTAATCGCCCATGCAAGCGACAGGCCGTCATAAGTGCTTGTGCCACGCCCTACTTCATCGAGGATAACGAGTGACTTTTCAGTAGCGTTGTTGATGATATTGGCTGTCTCGGTCATTTCGACCATAAACGTTGACTGTCCGCGCACAAGCTCGTCCGAAGCTCCCACACGTGTAAAGATTCTATCGACTAATCCGATTTCAGCTTCCTGCGCGGGGATGAAAGAGCCTGTCTGAGCCATTAAAATCAGCAGAGCGACCTGGCGGATATAGGTGCTCTTGCCGCTCATGTTAGGCCCGGTGATAACGATGATTTGGCCTGTGTTTTTCCCGAGTTGCGTATCGTTCGGAACAAACTCCGCCCCGAGCGTCTGTGCAAGAACAGGATGTTTGCCTTCGTGAATTACGAGACTGCCGTCATTGGTGATTTTCGGCCTGGTATAGTTACACCTTTTCGCGATGTATGCAAGTGACATCAGGCAGTCGCACTGGGCGATAGTCTGCGCAAGAGTCTGCATCCGGCTGATATACTGTGCCGCCTGTGCGCGAAGCTGGTCGAAAAGCTTCTGCTCAAGCTCGATGGATTTTTCTTCTGCGCTGAGCGCCTGCGTTTCGTAATCTTTAAGCTGCTCTGTTATATACCGTTCGGCATTCTTTACCGTCTGCTTGCGGATATAATCGGACGGCACTTTATCGGCGGCAGAGTGATTGATTTCGATATAATAGCCGAATACTTTGTTGTACCCGATTTTCAGATTCGCAATTCCCGTCTGCTCGATTTGCTTTTTCTGATAGTTTTTAAGCCAGCTCTGGCCATCTCTTGAAATCGAACGCAGCCTGTCAAGCTCGTCCGAGAAACCCGTTCGTATCACGCCTCCATCGCGCAGATGCGAAGGCGGCTCAGGCTCGATGGCGGATTCGAGCAGTTCCGCAAGCTCGTCCATGCTGTCACACTGCCCCGCAAGCTGAACGAACATTTCGCATCGGAAGTGCTCGAGGATTTGACGCAGTTTCGGAATCTGACGCAATGTAGCAGCAAGAGCGACAAGGTCACGAGGTACCGCCCGGAACGTGCTGATGCGAGCTGCGATGCGTTCGGTATCAGCGATGTTCGACAGCAGCCTGCGGATGTCGAGTAGCTCGGTTTCGGAGTTTCGTGCTTCTTCAACTGCATCCTGGCGGAGTTCGATTTGCCTGATGTCGCAGAGCGGCATGCACAGCCAGTTGCGGAACATTCGTCCTCCCATGCCGGTAATTGTTTCATCGATACAGCCCAATAGCGAACCCCTGCTGCTTTCGGCTCGAATTGTCTGAAGTACTTCGAGACTTCGCAGAGAAACAGGATCTATTTGAAGGTAACTCTTCCGGTCGATTTTTTTCAGGCTCCTGATGTGGCCAAGCGTGGTCTTCTGCGTTTCGTTGAGATATTCGAGAACCGCACCTGCGGGCGCAATGAGGTCATCTTCGCTATCGGAGATTCCAAAACCTTCGAGAGTCGCAGTTCCGAAGTGCTTAAGCAATCGCTGTCTTGCCTGATAAGGCTCGAAATACCATGCCGGACGCACCGTAATTGTCGCATGAGTAAGCTGTGTAATTTCGCTGATAAGTTTTTTTGATTCCGCCTCGAATAATTCGCCGCGTCTATCTGCCATGAGACATTCGGCTGGCGAAAGTCGAAGAAGCTCATCAAGCAGCTTTTCTTCGAAAATCTGCTGAGTAAAAAAATGACCGGTCGAAATATCAATCCAGCTCATCGAGGCAGTGTGTTTCGCTCCAAGGCTTACTGCACAAAGAAAATTATCTTCCTTGGCATTGAGCAGGATGTCATCAGTCAATGTCCCCGGCGTAACTATTCGCACTACATCGCGTTTTACAACGCCTTTGGCGGTTTTAGGATCTTCCACCTGCTCGCAAACGGCTACTTTATAGCCTGCCTGGATCATTTTTTTCAGGTAGCCGTCAACAGCATGATACGGAACACCGGCAAGGGGAACGGGATTTTCTCCTTTGCTGCGGCTGGTGAGAGTCAGACCAAGCACCTTAGAGCAGGTTTTTGCATCCTCGTAAAAAGTCTCGTAAAAATCGCCCATCCGGAAAAACAATATGCAGTCCGGGTGCAGTTTCTTGAATTTTTGAAACTGCTTCATCGCGGGCGTCAAATTATCAGTATTTTCAGTCATATCGATGATTATACTCGGAAAGACTTTTTTAACAAGTTCAGAACATACTTCTTTCGGCAAGAACTGATAAATCTTTTCTCTTGACTAAATTCCCGAGAATTTTATAAAATTTAGGAAGAAAGAAGAAATAATAAAGGACTGGTTTGCGTCTTTAAATGAGTATTTTCCCGAATTTGTTCTATTCGAATAGAAAGGCAAAAAATGCGTACTACTCTAAAAATGCTGATAATTTCTGCGTTTCTGATTTCGACAGCTTCGTCTCAGGACTATTTCCCGCTTCGAGAGGGAAATCAGTGGATTTATATAATGTCCAACGGTGTTGAAATGACTGTGAAAATAACAGGTTTTGCGGAAATAAACGGCGTTCGCTGTGCCGTCGCAGAATGCCTGGCCGAGGGCGACAGGGGCATAGAATTCAGTAAAGAATATCTCGCCGTTGATACCGAGGGCTTGAAACTCTATATGTCACAGATGCAGGGACAGGATGTGGTATATAATCCTCCCATAATACGCTTCAAGCTGCCTTTCAAGCAGGGCCAGATATGGACATCTAACATTAATCCGGCAGAAACAACAATGACAGAGGCAGTCGGAATCCAGGATGTTGCGACCAATACAGGAAAATTCAAATGCATCGTAATTCGTTCGAAAGCAAGCATCCCGGGTCAATCCGTGATAAATTATTATTCAGACGGAGTCGGATTAGTGCGGCAGCAGATACAAATAGGCAGCCAAACGATAACTACTTCCTTAGTTGCGGCGAATGTAAAACCGACTGAAAAAATAGGACCGCCGCCCAAAATAGTTATACAGCAGACTCATTGCCCCAATTGCAGCACCTTAATCGATTCAAATGCGAAATTCTGCCCTTCATGCGGCGCAGAAATTATTCGCCAGGCTCCCATACCCGAAGTGCCTACAACATGTCCGTACTGCGGTGCGGCACTGCCTGAAGGCGCCAAGTTCTGTTCTGAATGCGGCAAAGAAGTTATAATACCATCTGTAGAAAGTGTGCGGGAAATAATAGTTGATGTGAACCAGGAAAAGATATACGAGCAATACAAGTCAACTCGGAACAAGGTAATGCTCTACAAGCCCCAGAACTGGGACGCAGTCGAATATAAACTCACGGAAGGAACCGATGTTATTTCGATAATACGCCCGGATGAAACCGCGATTGTCGTTTTTATGACATTCGCAAACAAAATGGAGATAAACGATTCCGTAACTCTTGCCGCTTCCTGCCTGAATGCCTTCAGGGGAAAAATCCCGGACTTGGAGGGCAAAAATGTTAAATCCACTTCTAACAAAAACCAGACTGTAATGGATATAAGCTATACAGAAGGAGATGCAAAAGGCGTCGGTCACGGCTACTTCTTCTTTACTGAGCGCGTCGGTACAGTTTATCTGCTTCTGGCACGAAGCGATATGTGGCAGCAGGTCAGCCCGACTCTGATTAAGATAGCTGCCAATATCGCATACGCACCGGAGGGCATTGAGAATGTTATCAAACAGGGCAAGGCGCTGGCTGATAAAAAAATAACTGCATCACAGGAACACATCGTGAATCCCGCCGCAATGCTTCAGCAGGCAGCGAAAAAGACCGGAAAAAAGATGCAGCTAATCCCAGCAAGTCCGGGCGACAAATCAATCACTCTTCAGATTCCGAAGGACTGGCATCTTGAAGGACGTGAACAGGAGTATTTTCTCTATGATAATCTTAAGACGAAAAACCGCGGCATGACTTCGGGCCTGCATACAATTATTTTTTCTGATATTACGATAGCGGGGATACCCAATGAGCCGTATAAGCCGCCGTCGCAGGCGATGAATCTTCTTCTTGAATTCAATCACATCGGCAGTGACATGGAAATTC
Organism: Sedimentisphaerales bacterium; assembly: GCA_016931715.1. Lineage (GTDB taxonomy): Bacteria > Planctomycetota > Phycisphaerae > Sedimentisphaerales > Anaerobacaceae > JAFGPS01. Next base: position 3,885 of record JAFGEF010000140.1, on the reverse strand, counting down.
TTGCGGAACTGCCCGGCGAGCAGGTCAACCAGGACATTGCGAAGGCTATTAAAGCGGCACGTGCGGAAGGCATGCAGGTGGACTGCCGCCTGATAAATGCAAGATTTAAAAGCATATCATCGCCGGAACAGAACTTGCGGGGACTTTTCAGCATACATTGCATAACAATCCCAATGAGCCCGATATGGCATATTGTAATCGACGGATCATGGGCTCCGGAAAATGAATTTGACGAATGGCTACCATCGTACCTGCAGATTTGCAAAACTCTTCAAATTAATACGCAGCAGGCTCAGGACGAGCAGCAGAATCAGTTTACTCTCCAGAAGCAGTTAAATCGGAATCTCCAGGATTCAATCGCAGACTCCAATCAGGTATTCGAGGAATATATCGACAGCCTTAAAAATGCCGACCGAAGCTGGGATTATATAAGCTGGATGTGGAGCCAGACATCGCTCGCTCATGGCAGATGGGTTGCTCAGAATGAAGGAGCCGAATTGCATCAGGCGGATTTCTGGGGCATTGAAAGCGATGACATCAGCAGCGAAGGTACCGCCTTTAACACAGCAGCTTTTACAGGCGAAAAACCATGGACAGATGAGCAGCTCAAACTGATTGATACACAGGTCGAGCTAATAAAATACATGATAAACAACTAACAACAGGATCTTATTTATTCCTTCAGTATTCCAACTTCGACTGAGCTGAGTGAGCCTAAATCCACAACTGCGTCTGTGTTAAGTATTCCTTCTTTCCATTGTGTTATAGTAAATCTTACGCCGGGATCGAGAATCGTAACTTCCTTGAGTGCGGCATCGTAGTGGAAATCTCCGCCCGCTTTGTACTCGAATGAACTCGCAACAATGGAACCATACGCGTCTGTACCCGCAAAAAGAATTACATTACCGTTTGGAGCATAGATTGTTCCTGTCCAGTTGGATTTGGCTTTAATATCAAGCGACTGAGTTCCCTCACCTGTCGCAAATAACTGCAGTGTAGCAGCCTGTTCAGGTGGTGTCTCGGTATTTATCCCGCTGCCCTCGCGGCATTGAATATCACCATCAACATATATTTTCAGGGTTGAGCCGTCTCTTACAACAATTTCACAGGACTGGTCAAGCTCGATATCTCCTGTTATATGCAGCACAACGTCCCCGCCGGTAATTTCCAGCACGCCGTCATCTTTTCCTTTTTGCAAATCAATACTCGAATACGTACCGCTTTCTGCCGGAGTTAATGTGATAGTGCCTCCTTTGGAGGTAAGAGACTTGCCCATGTCAGTCAAAGCCGGTACAGATACCTGCGGCATTGGATATATTATCGACGCGGCGTATTTGTCTCCTTCTATCGTAGCGCCAAGGTCTTTTATAACGTTCTCTATGTCACCATTCATCCCAACGCCAACGTCACCGCCGATAATTACGCTGTTGTTCAGAACTACTGCTCCGGTTACAGTGCTTTCTGTTCCGATATTAACAGGGACATCGGTTGCTGTCGGATCACTCGAATTATACCCGTCAACAGTAGTTCCGGATTTTAAAATAAGATTCTCTTTTACCAGAATCGCATGATCAAATAAACCCGACAATCCGACTGACGCAGTAACCACTCTCTTTGCATTTCCGGATTCTCCCAGTGAAGTGATTTTATATCCGCCTGCAAGAGAGCCTGTAACCAAATAACTGTACAGCCCCTCACAACTTGTCAGTTTTGTTTGATATGCCGATGGCATCGCATAGCCAATCAGGGTATTCATATCCAGTCTATTATTCATCTCGAAAAGCGCCTCTGTCGCTCCTGCATCTGCGGCACATCTGGCAACCAGATCAGTTTTATCCCGCAGGGAGTACATACGGTTTGTCAGGCCCATGCTAAGCAGCGCTGTGCCCATCATAAGAAGTATGATAACCGCAATTAAAGCCAAAGGCAGAACCGAGCCGTGATTTTTCAAATTACATCTCTTACTCATATTTCTTTTCCCCCTTCTATTTTCCGAGATACGGACTTCTCAGTTATGAGCAACTGCAGAGGTAATAATGGTATTTTTCTGCGATCCATTGTCAAGCTCAAGTATCATTTGGACTGACATACCAACCTGATGGAAAGTGCAGTCTGAGACGTTTCCACAGACAGTCTCTGTTTGCAATACTGACCTGGGATCAAGCTGACCATATTCAAGATTCAAATTTCTTCCCGATTGATAAAAACGCAGGTATCTGTCAACAATAGTTGACTCACCTGAATAGTAATATATCTCGACAGAAGCATTATCGTCTCCGACAAATATCTTTTCACTGCTTGCCTTGCGCATAACGGAATCGAACTTTTTTCTTGCAACATATCCGTCGGTAACAACATCAGAGTTGATTTTATCATACATGACAGACCAGCCGTTCTGGCCGTCAACTATAACAGCGCCGATTGCAAGAGATGCGATAATCATAACAACCATGGATATCATCATCTCAACTATCGTGAATCCCGCGTAAAATGTTAGTTTTTTTTCTGCCATCTATGCTTCCTGACTCCGAATCATTCTACCGTCAAAGTATAAATAGTCAGCGAGAATGATTTATCTGCTATGTCGTAGCCGGTGTTTGTGTCCCGCTGCGCCCATGCAACATTAACATTCAGCGCTCTAAGACCAGGTTGAATATCCTGCCATGACAAAGTCGTATAATAACTTATGTGATATTCATCCCGGTCATCATTATTACTGCCAAGCTGGATTAAATAGCTTCCAAGCGATGTGAAGCCGTCCGGACTTGATGGACCTTCATCACTGCTTATCGTAAAATCTGAACTGAGATTTGTTATCGGGTCATAATCAAGGTCGCCCTGCAGTCCCCGCCAGCTCTCGCACAGAAGCAGTGCGATTCTGGACGCTTCCGTCAGTGCGGTCGCTCTTCGCGAATCCATGGAAGTATGGTATCTGAAGTTGGAAGTTCCGATAAGAGCTATCAGAATAATCGCAACAGCAATAAGCGAACTGATTAACGTCGAGCCTGAACGGGTGCCCGCATAGCGTTTTGTTCCGGTAATATTTTCTTTTGCGTTCTTTAAATACATTTTTTGACCTTAATTTATTTACCCTAACTGCTAATAATGGTAATCGGCATAAATTATAGGCAGGTTAATGTGAAATCCTCTCCGGATACCCCCTTCCTGCATACTATTTAAAATATAAACTGAAAAATGAAAAATACAAAAAATAAATGGCTCAACTCCAAAAAAGATGGTGATTTTTTGTACTTACATGATATTCGTATTAAAACCTGCCGACTTAGAGTTCATGCTGTTATTTTTATCTTCTATCCGCCTCAACAGATAAACCGCTTTACAGGCGGATAAATATTGTATAATCTCCTTTCTGATATTTTGACATCGAGTCTTAAGACATTTATAATTATGATATGGCTGTAATACCGAATAAAAGAAAGACATCAAAAAGAATTTCCGGATTAGCGCCTGAAATTCAGGCGGCAATCGACTACGGAATTGACATCTCCCTGCTCGAATCAAATCTGAGATTAAACTGTACCCAGCGTGCGCTGCGTCATCAGATAGCGCTCGACACATTTCAAAAACTCCGAAAAGCAAAATTGCAATGAGCGATGATTTTACAAACTTGATTGAAAGGCTTGCCCATGCAAAAGTGGAATTTGTACTCGTGGGAGGTTTTGCAGGAGTCGTTCACGGCTGTACTTATGTTACACAGGATATTGACATTTGCTGCGATTTTTCTCCGACCAATTTAATGATTTTACAAAAGACTTTGTCCGATTTGCAGCCTGTACACAGAATGACGCCAAACAGGCAAAAGCTGAAGCTGACAGAAAAAACAAGCCGCGATTTCAAGAACCTTTATCTTGATACGAAGATTGG
>JAFGEF010000139.1 GCA_016931715.1 Sedimentisphaerales bacterium | reverse complement strand
TTTATGTATATGATTTTCACCTGATTGATCCGTCGAAAGACATAAAACATTTGAATGATTATGATGCCTTGAAATCTCAGCACTCAGATCATCCATACAGAGGGTTGCCCTGACCCCTTTTACTTTGTTAGCAGCTATACACATCCCCATCCCTGTAGAGCATACGAGTATAGCCATGTCAATCTCATTCCTTGCTACAGCCGTCGACGCCGCATAGGCTATGTCCGTATAGTCCACCGGTTCCTCACTGTCGGTACCAAAATCAATACACTCATGACCCAGACGCGCCAACAAGCCTATTATTGATCCTCTGACCTTAAAACCCCGGTGGTCGCAACCCAAACCAACTCTCATCTTAAATTCTCTCTCATATAATCTATTTCGCTGTAATCCAAAAAGGTTTTTCCCCCGAAAGTTCAATGAGCTATATCATTAAATGAAGGAGATCTTTCCCGTTTTACGAATAAAAGCGGAAAAGCAAAATCGCTTATGCAACAGGGTAACCAGACCGCAAGGAATAAAAATACAAGAATGACAACGTAAGAAAACATATTTAAATCTCCACCGACTGCCATAATAATATGAAAAAGCGATGCCCAGGTACTAATCAAAACGTGCCCGGCATGAGGAAATTTTGTCGACGGCTTCAAATATGCTGTGATAATACCCAGGATTGCTAAAGGATTGACCAGCCACCATTTCTCAATAAAACCTAAATGTATACCCCGGTTCGGCATGTTGAGCAAAACCTCTCCCAAATATGGAATAATCGAGTCGCTTATTGTAGCAATACCGACAGAACCCATATAGCCAATGATAAATAACAGCCAAAGATTGCATTTACCTCTTATGTGTTTACCAGGAGGACAACTATGAAGTTTATAAATAGCAGCCGTAACCAGCGCGCTCAAAAATACATGAACGGGATGAAGGGTGTAAAAAATATTATAGGCTGTCTTGGATGGTAATTTCTGAAACATCAACATTATGATAATGCCGGTGATTGCTCCGAAGACAGTAAATGGAGCATGACTATTCAATTCTTTTAGTATTTGCTTAACCACAAGTTTTAGCCCACTTTCTTTTTATCTATCAAAACTGATATCCAAATCTAAAAACTGCAAAAAAGTGCTATTTAATTATTTTCTGTTAATACGTGAATGTGTAAATCAGCAATATAACACAAACAAACATTATTACCAGACAGGTCATCAGAAGTATTTTATTATAAGCTATCAGTTCTTAAAGTAGATTATCGTAATCGCATATCATTATCCCGTTAAGATGTTCTATTTCATGCTGAAAAACTCTTGCCAAAAGACCCGATGCCGAAATGGTTACGGATTTTCCTGAAATGTCGAATCCCTGCACTTCAATATTTTTATGGCGTTTAATATTAACAATTTTTCCCGGTAAGCTAAGACATCCTTCTTTCATCCAGTCACAATCAAAAGCCAGAGTTATCTTCGGATTAACAACACAAAAACTCTGGTTACCAAATCCGATTACTATAATACGTCTTAAAAGACCGATTTGTGGTGCCGCCAGGCCGATACCGCCGTGCTTTCTCATAAAATCGAACATCTCGCTCGCAAGCAAAAGTATATCGCTATCAAAAACATCCACAGAATCTGCCACTTCACGCAACATTTGACTGCCAGGATATATTTCAAGATGCAACGGATTTTTGATTATTTTACTAATGTCGTTTTTTTTGTTTATGACTGCCATAAACATTATTCCTCACTTAAATGGAAATTATTCCAGTCAAACTTTTCTGTAGCTATCCATCCTCTTTCAGGCAAAGAATCAAAACAAACCGGCTTGGGATTACACCAGTGACTTTCTATGATATCCCATTTTGTGTACATGTTCATTGGTGAAGCCGTTTTATCTATCCTGTAACCGGCGGGATGGAATCCTATAATGACATCTCCGGCATCAAGTATTGTTTCCATCTTTTAAATCCTTTAGTTTGTTTTTATCATCAACAAAAATTCTCTTTATCTGCAGATATTTTATTTTTTCAGAAGCTATCTGACAGTAAGATATGATTATGACTTTATCGCCGATTGTTCCTAATCTGGCCGCCGGACCGTTCAATAGAACCGTCCCTGAATCTTTTGGTGCTGCAATGGTATATGTGATGAATCGCTGACCATTGTTTATATTCAGTACATGAACCTGCTCACCCGGTAATATATCAGCTTTTTCGAGAAGGTTCTGATCAATAGTTATACTGCCTTCATAATCCAGTTCTGTGCCGGTTAGTGTAGCGCCGTGTATTTTGGATTTGAGCATAAAACGTTCCATTCAATACTCCTTCATGAATAGAATTGTGTTAAGATATTTACCAGTCCTGGTCATTTTCGTTAATTACTGATAGTCTGCTGCATAATCACAATAGCACCATTCGGACATTCAGAAACACATACTGCACAAGCTATACAAAGTCTGGGATCAACAACAGCATATCTGCCTATACTAATAGCATCGTGTGGACAAACACTAACACAGATTCCACAGCCAGTGCATTTTTCAGTTTGTACAAAAGCAGCTGCTTTATTGATGTTTTGCGCATTCGATATTCTTTTATCAATGTCTTTTTTCTGCTTTTGCAAAATATCAGCCTGCTGTTTCAATTGGTCTAATTCCGATTGGCCTCCGACAGGTAGATTTGGTGTCTGAAAAACACCCGAGCTTGCTGGTAAGCTTGGAATAGCTCCACGCATTCCCATTCCACGACCCATGCCTTGGCCTCTACCCATGCCGCGACCGCCACCCATACCGCGACCGCCACCCATACCTCTATTTCCCATACTTAAATCCTTTCCTAAACCTGCATCTGCTGGTGCCGCGCCAATACCAAAGTGACTGGTCACATTTGGTCCTGTAGTAAATGAAAATGCACCTTTTTTGAATTGCTCAACAGCACTGCGGACAGTCCCGCTGACACCAATAATAACCTGTACTCCTGCCTGACCAAAAACGTTAAACGCATTAGGGCCGCAGTTACCGGTCAACACTATGGTTACACCTTGTTCTGACATTAATTGAGCGGATTGAATACCTGCGCCGCCTCCGAGAGCGATGTTGGGGTTTTCGATTGCCTCGAACTCCATCGTATCTGGATCAATAACCAAAAAATAAGTACATCTTCCAAATCTGATCTCAACATCATTATCAAGCGAAGGCCCGGTCGATGTCACTGCAATTTTCATAATTTATCCTTTTAATTAAATGGGCATGTTCCAGTTGGACAACTGTAATTATCATTCGAACTTGAGCTGCTGCCTGCAGAGAAGGTTGAAAGGAGCCTTTGCATGTCATTGCTGCCGCATTTTTCACAGATGTGTTTTTTATCACTTCCGGCCTTTTCCAGAAATTCTGTCTTGTGCCCGCACTTTTTACATTTATACTCAAATATCGGCATTGTTTTATCTCCTTTAGAACTTTTTAAAAGCACTATTTAGCTTTCTTTAATTTATCTATCATCTCTTGTACTTCTTCAGTTCCTTCATCATATAGTTTCTTCTCATCCGGAGCCAGTTCGTACAACAACTTTAAAAATTCACCTGCGTGTACACGTTCCTCGTCAGCTATATCTATAAGGACATCTTTAGCCAGCTTATTGTCTATGGATTCAGCCAATTGCATATATAGCTGGATTGCTTCGTATTCAGCCGAAATCATAAAGCGAATCGCTCTGATTAGTTCGGCATCTGTGAGCTTGCGGTCCTTCGCAAGCCCGCTGAATGGATTTCCAAATTCCGGCATACTATTTTCTCCATAAAAATTATTTTAAAATATTCCCGACAGATTAGAATCTGCATACCATAATCTTGGAAGTAAGCAAACCATCTTCCGCCCAACTTGCTACAGCAAGTATTTCTTCACAAGTTTATCTTATGCTTCTTAGTCTTTGCTGTTTTTTTGACTTTCAAGCTCTTCTATGCGTTTCCTGATACCATCCAAAGCATCTTCAAGATACTCTGACTGACCTTTCAAAGCATCAAGCTCCTGTTGAACTGATATTTTGGGAGCAATTGGCGATGCTCCATAGGCATAAGGATTCACATCGCCGCTCCAGGCCGGCCAGCCATATCCGGCTCTTGCCCAGCCAAAACCGCGACCTCGTCCCATTCCTCGACCGCGACCCCAAAATCCACGTCCACCACCAGAATTAGCATAACCCGGTACACCCAAACCAGCACAAAAACCTGCTGCTCTTCCTGTCATTGGTCCCATACCTGCAGGACCTGTTCTATCACCACCTGGCATAATTAGTTCCTTTCAAAAAAATATTAACTTCTT
>JAFGEF010000138.1 GCA_016931715.1 Sedimentisphaerales bacterium | reverse complement strand
TACAGTTACCCAGTTGATTCCATCTACGCTCAGAGCAATTCCATCGCCTTTATAATTAGTAAAGCTTGCCGGAAAAGCCGGAAGCGGATCGTTATCATCATTCAGGTTCCAGTGGTCAAGAGTCAGTTTTACGCCTGTCTTTCCGGTAAGATTTAAGTGTAATATAGCCTCATTAAGAGAGAAAGTGCTGTTGGATGTCGTGTCATCCATGCGAAGACGTCCGCCAGTTACCTGGATGCGTCCTTCGGCTGTATCTGAGTAATATTCCCAGCCGGCGGCACTATCCGGTAGGCCGGATGAAAAGTCTTGGGTATAAGGAACTGATTGTGGTGTACCTGTAGTAAGGATTAATGAATTAAGACCCACTTCAATTACGTTGTCATTATAATCTAAGATTAGCGGATCTGCTATTCCGGATATGTCTGCGTTTAGCAGCAATCGGGGCTCAAGATTCTCAAAAATGGGTACTTTTTTGCGATCATACCGGCCTGATTTTTTGTTAGTTCTGAATATTTTGGATAACCGTTTCATTTCGTTTTCCTCCTCATTCTCATTTTGGAGACAAGAACTATAGTCTGGGTTATGCAGAGAAATACTGCCCCCTGTTTTTCTTATGTTATTTTAGACAAATTAGTTACATAAAAAGTTCCATTTATATGTTTTTTGTTGTTGTTTTTATTTAATAATCTATTTGAAAGTGCCATTTTGTTTCCTTTTTATAACGATATTTTTTGATTATTTCATGTTTTCTTCTTATGTTAGAGTTGCTTTTTAGAGACCGAGAGTTTTTTATTACATACCATAGATCTATCAATCAGGCTGATTTTTTTCACAGTTACAGAATATAAGTTCCCTCAACTACAATAATATAAATGCATATTTTTTTAAGAGAGGCTAAATTTTTTCAGCGGGAAAAGCATATAAGTATCTTATTTATAGAGACTTAAGAATTTATGTTCATTTATAGTATCGGTTAAAAATGAAATGAATTTATTATAAGACTATATGTATTTTTTTATTAATTTTTCTTTATAATGAAATAATAAAAAGCACTAATACTTCCTCTATTTACACTAATATTATAGGATGACTTCATGCGTCTTTGCCTTTTTTCTCTAAATAACCTATTTTCTGAAAGAGCAGATTGACAAAAGCCGATTAAATTCATAAAATCTTTGTATCTGTAACTCCCAAGGATGCGGGCTTTGACCAAAAAAGGATCAAGATACGATTTTTGAAGTGGAAATTGTAATTTGAAACTACCAATTTTGAGTTATATTTTTAGATATACCCCACAAGTTTGAAATGTTTGAATTATATGTCTTTTAGGAAATACGGGAAAAAAGAAATAAAGAAACGAAGACGGTTGCAGTTCGTCTGGATATTGGCGATAGTCCTTTTACTGGCATCAGGCGAAATTTATCGTGCAGCGGCTCAATATTTTAATCGAGTTGCTGGTATTGCTATTAAATTACCTGTTGCTATGAGTAATTTACCATTTGAGATTGGTAACTGGAAAGGCAGTGATCTGGAAATACCAGCAAATGTTCGAGAGTATATGGAGAGGAATTTTGCAGACGATTATGTAAGCCGCAGATATGTCAACAGCCAAAGCGGTACTTGGGCGGATGTCTATATGGTATATTGTGCAACAAGACCGGGTGGTTTGCTTGGTCATCAGCCATTAGTATGCTATCCTGGGAATGGATGGATACATGATGACACGCAAAAAGCAAAATTCACTACCCAAAATGATAAGGTGATAGAATGTCTTATCCATAGATTTCATAAACCTGCACCGGATTCGAGGCAAACTATAGTATTAAATTTTTACATAATAAACGGTCGTTTATCTACTAACGAAAAGGGTTTCAGAGGTTTTTCCGGACGTAAATTTAATTTTACAGGCAATCCAGCGCGCTATGCGGCTCAGGTTCAGATTAGTTCTGTGTCGGAGAATGCGATTTTAGTTGCCGCAAAAGATTTGACCGAGTTGATGCTTAATTTTTTACCTGATGAAATTGGGATAGTTCATGCTGCTGATATATTTGAGAATGTAAGCGGCTTGATAAAATAAACAATTTATTTGAGCAATAGCGATATAACTATTGTAATACAAAGCGGTTACATCAATTTTTCAAATGTAACCCACGGGGACGGAGTATATTAACATCTTAAACAAGTTTTTTTAAACAACAGAAACATAGTACAAAAAACTGAAAGCCCCAATATATTTATGTGGCTTATCGATTTTAAGAATTAAATAAAAAATACAGATTAACAAATCTTTCGATTTTTATGGTTAAGATACCATTTGTAGTCAAGAATAATCAAAGCTCTGCATCTTTTATATTCAAGATAGCTATAGTAATTGTATGTCTCTTTCTAATCTTGGGACGATCTATGGCTTATATGGGTTTTCCTCCTTTATATGGAGGTGAAATTACTATCATATTATTCAGCCTATTTCTGATAAGAACCAAAAAGCTGCGTCCTTTTATAGAAAATCCAATAGGAAAAATTTGTATTTTTTATTTGCTGATAGCGATTGTTTATATTTTTATTGCTTATAACGATGTTGGTATAGACTGTATGCGCTACGGTGCTATCTCGTACTATGCAATTTTTATATATTTTGGTTATACCCTTTTAGATTCCAGACCGAAACAGCGTTTTTTCATAAATGCATTATACTATGCAATATCATTAAGTATTTGCCATACAGTGCTTTGTATGGTCACACCTCTATCTCAGTTATCACCCGTTATCAATGGTATCCATCTATTTGGAAATTTAGATCAGATATCCATTTTTAACATACTAGCGTTGCCTTATGTTATTATCCTTTGGCTTGAGCTTGGCTTTAAAAAATCTCTAATCCTGGGCATTTTAGGACTATTGTCATGTTTCTATTGGATGAACAGAGCATCTATGTTGAGTCTCATGGGAATGACATTTGTGTTATTATTATCTCATAAGATATGGCTAAAATCTTCGGTAAAAAATATATATATTTTTGGTTGTGGTTTTATAGTAGTTTCAATTATTTTAATACTTTCTGTTTTTCAAAATAGTACCATTAGCAGGCAACTTAAATACCAGGGAGATCTTTTTACTGCTATCTGGTCTGATTCATCGAATCTGCCGGGAAAGGCTGGCACTAAACAGCACAGAATAGAGATGTGGACGGAAATAGTAACTGAAACACTTGAGTCAGATCCTTTTTTTGGTCAGGGCTATCGAGACAAATTAGTTAATGTCGCATTCTTCAATCCCCATAACAGTTTCATATCTTTTTTTGGCCGTATGGGTGTTTTGGGTTTATTTCTGGTTCTTTTGATTTATTTTGGTATTCCAATTACTATTGCCAGGAGTCTCAAGGTGATTAAAGATAAAGAATATCAATCTTATCTTTTAATATATTTGTGCTTTATTACATCCTGTTTGGCAGTTAGCTTGACAGCTCCTACCTTTGAGTCACCATATAGTGCTTTAGTATGTAATTTCGTCTTTGGTGGGGCTTTAAGACTTTATAGTATGGCTGTTAATAAAAAGACATGTAATCTCTCAACTACATATTCATTCAGAGAACGAACATGAACATCCTGTTAATACATAATGCTTATACTACCTTTGGTGGAGAAGACAAGGTAGTCGAGAATATTACAAAAATACTTAAAGAAAAAGGACATCAAATATATCTTTTTAAGAGGGATAGTGCTGAAATCACAAACACGCCGATAGGAAATGTTCGTGCATTCTTTAGCGGTATATATAGCTGGAAATCCAAGCAGACAGTACGCAGATATATAAAAGAATTTAAGCCCGATGTTGTACATATACACAATCTATATCCGCTAATATCACCTTCTATTTTAGGAGAATGTCGAGATTCGGGTGTACCAGTTGTGATGACTGTGCATAATTTTCGGCTTATTTGTCCAAACGGTTTATTCCTGACAAAAGGACAGATTTGTGAAAAATGCAGCGGCGGCCGCGAGTATTGGTGTGTTTTTCGAAATTGTGAGAGTAACTTGCTTAAAAGTTTTGGATATGCCCTACGAAATATTATCGCCAGAAAGAGGAAATTCTTCTTGGATAATGTAACAATTTATATTTGCTTAACTGAATTCCAGAAACAACGGTTCGTACAGGAGGGCTTTCCTAAAGATAAAATTATTGTAATACCACATATGATTGATATTGAAGGAATAAACTATCCTAAAGCAACCGGTGAATATGTTGGCTATATCGGAAGAATAAGCACTGAGAAAGGTTTACCGGTACTTATCGAAGCTGCAAGAATATGCGAAGATATTCAATTCAAAGCTGCCGGTTCTTATAATCAACACCCAGAACTTCATGATAATGCTCCACAAAACTTTGAGTTCTGCGGCTCTCTTAAGAACGGTTTATTGGATAAATTCTATACTAACAGCCGTTTCATTGTAGTACCAAGCATCTGGTATGAAGTGTTTGGATTGGTTGTTCTGGAAGCAATGATTCGGGGTAAAGTCGTAATTTGTTCAAGAATAGGCGGCCTGCCGGAACTAGTAGATGATGGTGTCACTGGCCTTTTATTTGAGCCTAGTAATGCAAAGGAATTGGCTGAAAAAATTCGTTATCTTTGGGATAGGCCGCAGCTATGTAAAAAAATGGGTGAGGCAGGAAGAGAGAAAGCTATACAACTATATTCGCCGGACAAATATTATAAATCTTTAATGGCAGTCTATGAGAAAGCCATCGAAATAACTAACAAAGCTATCAATTAGGTATATGCTAAAAAAAGTACTCTCATCCCAGTTACGTCTCAACATGGTCTCCGGCGTAATAACCACATTGGTTAACATTTTTATTGTGTTGGTTTCCTATCCTGTCTATCTCCATTATCTTGGATACGAGAAGATGGGAGTATGGATGGTACTTTCAACTGTGTTAACTTTCATGCAGTTTAGTAATTTGGGCATAGGTTCGGCGATTACCAAACTGGTTGCAGAAGAATATGGACGAGGTAATAAGCAAGGAATGCAATCTTATATTACTACTGCTTTGTTGACAGTAACTGTGACTGGCTTTATCGCACTTATATTCCTAATTATTTTAGCAAAACCTATCATTGCACTATTTAAGCTTGGTATAGAGAATACGAGTATAGCTCTGCAATATTTACCATACATGGGTATACTTACCGTTTATGCTTTTTTTGTACAGATCCTAACAGCTGCACTTTCTGGATTGGGAAGAATGGACCAGTCAAATTATCGTGATGCTATCTGCAGGGGGATATCTGTATTAGTAACTATTGTACTTTTATTTTTAGGAAAGGGAATACAAAGCCTTTTCATTGGCATGATAATATCGAACGTTTTAATGCATATTATAAGCGTATTGTTAATACATAAAATTGTTGATATTCAAATTCTAAAATTCAAATGGGATTACGAAAGATTTAAACAACTGATAAATTTTGGCGGAGCAATTCTTTGTAGTATGATTATTAGTATGTTCTTTGGTCCGTTCAATAAGTTCATGCTTTCTCGTTATTCTGGGATTGCTACAGTGCCTGTCTATGAAATCGCTTTTAATAGTAGCATGCAAATCAGAAATCTAATTGAATCTGCCTTTCGGGCTTTAGTACCAGAAATCAGTCGTATTGGCTCTAATATGAACCTGCACGCAAGAGAAAGAATTATACAGATATATCGGCGCTCTTTAAAACTGATCTTTATTTTTGGTATCCCTATATACATTCTCCTATTAATTTTTTCACCTGTTTTACTACGAATATGGCTTAGAGATAAATTTGTTGATACTCTTCCAGGAGCTTTTTGTATAATGCTTGTAGGTACTTTTCTAACACTAGTAGGTGTGCCCGCTTATTATACTTTGATTGGATTTGGCAGGGTAAGAGAAATCATCAAAATAAGTATTATGAGTGGGATTAGTAATGTTTTTTTTGTAATTGGTTACTATGAAATAACAGGCACTCTTTCTGTCTATAATGTCGGATTGTGCTTTATTTTCAGTTCTATCTTGCCATTGCTCTACATTCTTTTCAAAATACACTATTTTTTTACTATGGACAGAGAATGAATTTTAATGAATAAGGTCATACTGAACAACATAAAAACATTTATTAAATCAATATTATCTATGATTGTCGATTATTTTACTATTTCAAAGCCATTAGTAATTAACAATAAAACCTTATTAATAGTCAAAATAGATGGTATCGGCGACTATATCCTGTTCAGAAATTACCTGGAAGTAATAAGAAAATCTGAACAGTTTAAAGATTATAAAATCACTCTCTGCGGAAATAGTGTATATAAAGAACTCGCGGAAGCTTATGATAAAAAATATGTAGATGAATTCATATGGATAGACATAAAGAAGCTAAGTTTTGTGATGAAACACTTTAAAAATATTCAATACAGATATAATACCCTAAGAACTATTTCGAAAAAAGGTTTTGAAATTGCGATTCAACCAACATATTCTAGAGATTTCTGGGTAGGTGATACCCTTATAAAGGCAAGTCATGCTAAACAAAGGATAGGCAGCCGTGGTGATTATACATGTATCAAATCCTGGCAAAAGCGTTTAAGTGATAGATGGTATACAAAACTCGTCACAGCTTCAGCATTACCATTGAGTGAAATAAAAAGGAATGCAGAGTTTTTTCAAAACTTAGGATTATTTTCATCTACTGCCTTGAAGCCAGTTCTTAAAGTTATTCTTGATACAGGGAAGAATTATAACGAAAATAATTATTATATACTATGTCCGGGTGCAGGATTAATTAAAAGATTCTGGCCTTTAGAGCATTTCGCAGAATTAGCGAAACGAATTCATTCCACTACAGGCTGGACCTGTGTCATCTGCGGCGCAAGAGATGAAACACATTTGGGGCAAAAACTTATGGACTTAACAGATGTCCCGATGAATAATATAGCTGGAGTAACTTCTTTGTCTGAACTTGTAACTATAATCAGCAAAGCAAAATTAGTAGTTTCAAATGAAACATCAGTGATACATATAGCTGCGGCAATAGGAACTCCTTCAATATGCATTCTTGGAGGTGGTCACTATGGGCGTTTTATGCCATATGAAAATGAAACAAATATGTCCCAACGGTTACCAGTAACCGTAATACATAAAATGGACTGTTTTATGTGCAACTGGCAATGTAAATACAAAACGCAAGAAGATACTCCATTTCCTTGTATAAAAGCAATTTCCGTAGATGATGTATGGATTCAAATGAAGGTATTGATTGAACATATATAGCAATTCTAATCTAATTATACTACCTAAAGTTGGAAATTAATTTTTGTCAAGCAAATCGTATCCGTGGCCAATAATAATATGAAAAAAATATCGCTTATATTTGGTACTCGACCGGAGGCGATTAAGCTTTGCCCGTTAGTTTTAGAACTAAATAAATATCCGGAGTTCCAGTCACATGTTTGTGTTACTGCTCAGCATCGTCAGATGCTTGACCAGGTGCTTGAAGTTTTTGAAATCAATCCTGATGTTGACCTCAATCTTATGCAGCCTGACCAGACACTTGCAGGATTATCGGCTCGCGCTATTATGGCGATAGATTGGTATCTTGCAGATTATAAACCAGATATGGTTATTATTCAGGGGGATACTACCACAGCTTTTTGTGCTACACTGTCGGCATTTTACAGGCGCATTCCCGTCGGGCATGTTGAGGCAGGCTTGCGAACATGGAATAAATACTCTCCATTCCCGGAAGAAATCAATCGCGTAATGACAAGCCATATTGCAGACCTGCATTTTGCTCCTACATCATGGTCAAAAGAAAATCTCCTGAAAGAGGGTATTCCTGATGAGCGGATTTATCTTACAGGCAATACGGTTATTGACGCTCTACATATTGCCATCAAAAAGGTCGGGAAAAATCCCCCAGAAATAACCGGTTTGCCGAAGGAATTACTCGATGGAGATAACAGGCAAATAGTATTAATTACGGGCCATAGGCGTGAGAACTTCGGTGAGGGTTTCAGGAATATTTGTTACGCAATACAAAATCTCGCCAAACGTTTCGAGAGCGCCGTGTTTGTTTATCCTGTTCACTTAAATCCAAATGTCAGAAAGCCGGTATTTGAACTGCTCTCTGGACAAAATAATATTCACCTGATTGAGCCTTTAAGTTATTTACCTTTCGTGGCTCTGATGAATAGAAGCACACTCGTGCTGACAGATTCCGGTGGTGTGCAGGAGGAAGCCCCCGGCCTGGGCAAGCCGGTACTTGTTATGCGTGATACAACTGAGCGGCCGGAAGCTATAGAGGCTGGGGCAGTTAAACTTGTTGGAACAAATAGAAACATGATAGTTAATGAAGTTTCTAAACTATTAACTGACAAAAAGGCTTATGATGCAATGTCTGATGCGGTAAATCCTTATGGAGATGGAAAGGCATGCCAGAGGATAATCGAAGCAATCAGAAATGAACACTTTTGCCAGAGATAGATATAAATAAGTCATTTATAAATGCTGTCCTGATATCCTATATCAGAGATATGATCAGAAAGAAACCTCAAATATATGCTGATTAGTGAAAACGTTGAGTTGGCTAATAACCAGATGTATGATTCTCTGAAACCCATTACAGATTTCTTCGGATATTGTCGTTTTGATCTTGGATTATACTTTGTAGATCAGGTAGTACGTGGCTGGCGCAATTAAATAATTCTAATGAAGGAATAGAAAATGATTAAATCTGTAATACGTGACATCATAAATTATGCTGATAAATATTTATGTTTACGAGCATTAATGCGAGATGAAAATGCTAAGGTGCACTCATTAGCTGGCGACCGTGCCATTGAATGGTCATGGGTTACAGTTCGTCTTCCTGCTGAACCATGCCGTGTGCTTGACTTGGGGTGTGTAGGATCGGTACTGACTGGAATAGCATCTCGACAGGGACATTATGTTACTGCTGTAGATCTGAACGAAATAGAATACGAGATGCCAAATGTAGTCTTTCAGCAAGGGGACATCATTGAAATGAATTGGGGAGATGCACAATTCGATATCATTATGAATTGCTCCATGATCGAGCATGTAGGGCTTGGAGGACGCTATGGCTCGCGTGATAGAAATGATGGTGATATCATTGCCATGAAGCGACTCCACGATCTTCTTGCCACATGCGGTAGGATGATTCTCACGATCCCTGTTGGAATTGATGCTGAATTTCGTCCTTTTCATCGAGTCTATGGTGAAAAAAGGCTTCCCTTGCTGCTGTCTTGTTATAATTTAATACAGGAAGAGTATTGGCATAAAGCAAAAAATAGTAAATGGGGAATATGCGATAAGCAAACCGCACTTAATACTGTGGGATCTGCTGAGTTTTATTCCTTGGGTTTATTCTTGCTTGGAAAGTAGCAATAAATAATGGAATATCCTAAGATCAGTATTGTTACACCTAGTTACAATCAGGCGCCATATCTTGAAGCCACATTAAAGTCAGTATTGACGCAGAAATATCCCAACCTTGAATATATTGTAATGGATGGTGGGAGTACAGATGGTTCTGTCGAGATTATCAAACGCTATGCCGATCGCTTGGCACATTGGGAAAGTCATCCGGATAAAGGACAAGCTGATGCGATTTATAGAGGTTTCGAAATAAGTTCAGGGAATATATTTGGATTCTTGAACTCGGATGATATTCTTTTGCCGGGTTCTCTGAGTATAGTCGGACAATATTTTAAAGACCACCCTATAGAAGAATGGGTCGTAGGGGGAACGATATATATTGACAAAAATGGTCAGCGACTTTACAATCGCTTTCATCTTCCAATATGTAACTTAGGAGCACGCATTTCTTTTAAGCAGTTGCTTTTTTTTGGATGTACATTCAATCAACCTGCTTCTTTCTGGAGGCGAGATACTTTCTTCGCCTTAGGTGGTTTTGATAAGACGCTTCAGTTCTGTTTTGATTATGACCTTTATTTACGCCTCTCCCAGCGACGCAAAAGTGGTAGGATCAAGCAATTTCTTGCTTGTTTTAGAATTCATCCAATGGCTAAATCAAGCACAATTCATAATATCTGCGACATTGAAAAGGAGATTCTTTGGCAGAAATATGGGCGACACAGTGGGAATCTATTGTATCAGCGGGCATTTACCTTCATGTACTCAAAAAAATATTACATGGCATTGAGAATGATGCAACTTAAATTTGTTCTTGGTCTTCACAAATATCCACTTTATGAAGATATTTTTCAGTTGACAAGATTAAAACATTCACAACGGGATTAAATTCTTATAGACCTATGAGACCATTTACAAAATCAAACTACTTGTGCTTTCCGACTAGCTGAATGCACAAAGTAAACATCGGCAGAAACATATAAAAGGTCAGCAAAGCAAACGCATAACTTTCTTATTTCAATGATATTATTGATTGTTCTATCGTAAGTTAAGGGCAAATTTTTTAATTGGATCTCTATTTAATCATAGGTGGTCTTTCTCTTATTTATTGATTTCTGGGAAGCATGTTGAGTAGAGCAAAGGTACGCTTGGCTTGGCAGCCATCGCATTACTTGAGTACAGCATGCAACTTAAGATATCAGTTGCGTGACCACTATTTGTGGTTCTTGATACTGAAACAGATCGAGGAATTAAGAGGACACAAATATGATAGCTTTGGCACCCATTGATAATCGTATTCCAAAATGGGACATTGACCGTTTAGTGCTCCGGTTGTGTCCTTTTTGTCGGACAATTAATCCGTCATTACTCATAAGGCCCGACAAACTGCCTGTAGCGTTCTGCAATAAATGTGGATGTTGGTATGTTGATCATCTTCCTCCTTTAGAATCAATTAGAGCGTTCTATAATGGCTACTATAACACTCATCGTCCTTCAGATTTATCAGGGCGGCAAGTATCTTTGATGTTTAGGGATGCTTATGACTCCAGTAAAACTAACCAGCAGCTTCAAACTTTATTGAAGTTGCATGTTGGAAAAGATCGTATGCGTATTCTCGATGTAGGTTGTGGTTTAGGAAAATTTCTTCTCGAAGCCAGGATGGCTGGAGCAGATGTAGTTGGTTGTGATATCTCTCCTGAAGCTTGTGAATTCGCGAATAATAAATTAGGTATTAAGGTTTATAAGTCGGAACTGCATTCATGTGCATCTTCAATCGGTAGTGTAGATGCTGTAGTAATGAGGGATCTTATCGAACATCTTATAGATCCGCTGATGAGTATTCATTCGGCTTGCAGCATCCTAAATAAGGGAGGTTTACTACTTCTGTTAACTCCCAACGGGGGGGAAGCCGGAATTGATGCAGAAACTGGAAGCAATTGGGTTGGTTTTCGTGTAGATCTTGAGCACCTTCAGTATCTTTCACCGCAAACAATTAACTGGCTATCTGAAGAATGCGGAATGAGAATAGAGCAGTTGGAGACAAAAGGATTTCCATTCCTAAAAGATGTCGACAGAATGTCCGTTCGAAAGTCTGAAATTGTTACCTCAATTAGAGAAAATGCAAAACGAATACCAGGAATGCGTGGAATCGTTAGAACTTTGCGTATGATTAAAAGTGAACTGGTTGGAGTGCAAAACGATCCTAATCTTGGATTCTATCACTTGTGCACTGTGCTTCGGAAGATTTAAAGAGGTAAAAAGGTTTTCCTCCTTTAGAGTATATCGTATCAGAATGATTTGGCCTGGTATTTCTAATATATAATATTTCTGGAAAAACATAAAGGAGCAATCTTTATGAAGTTAGCGTTCTTATTTCAATGGTATATGCACATGAGTCGGCCGCACCACTGGGTAATTGAGTCGATTAAAAATGGGCATCAGGCCGATGTGTATACTCCAAGTACCTTCCCTTGGAAAAGACCATGGGTGCCGCGTCAATATGCATCAAGTATTTTCGATATTAAATCCAACATTATTGAAGATTCCTTAGTTTTCCTTTGGGATTTGATGGGTTGCACCGATTCTCTGTGGCGTAGACGAAGGATTGAAAGACGATGCCGATTCTGGGAGTCTTTATGGAACGGCGAGATTGGCAATAGCTACGATGCTATAGTTTTTTGCGGATTAGTTCCCCGCATTGTAGAAAGAACATCTAATAAGATTCCTCTTGTATATGATTGCATGGACCAATGGGATGGATTTAGCGGTATATCTCCAAAAGTTATAGAGTATGAAAAATCGATTATAAAAGCATCTGACATTGTTTGGACGGTCACACCAAACATGGCGGAACGGATATCTAAAGAACATGAGAATAGAATATGTCATATTATTCCTAATGGATGTGACTATAACCATTTTACAACAGCTAAAGGAAAGAAGTTACCACCAAATTGGAAATCAGGGACACCCATTATAGGATACGCTGGAGTTATAAATACGTGGTTTAACTGGGATGCAGTGTTTGCAATAGCTCAAAACCTGCCAAATTCCATTGTTTGGATAATAGGCCCACTACAAACAGACGTACCGAAGAACCTGCCATCAAATGTTTTATTGCAAGGGTATGTACCATATGAGCACTTGCCTGAGTATTATGCCGGTTTTGATGTAGCTATCATTCCTTTCAAAGGAGAACGTTTGGCACAAGGAATTAGCCCATTAAAGCTTTACGAATATTTAGCATCAGGTAAGCCTGTAGTCTCCTCAAAAATGCCAGATACAATCCAACTATCGAATCCCGGAGTTGTAGAAGTTGCTGATTCACCGAAAGAGTTTGCAAGAATCTGTTCCTATATGATTGATAAAACTAACAACGTGACTCTAATTGAAAAAAGGCAAAATATCGCGCAAATGCACTCCTGGAAATCAAGATGGGAAATGTGTGAAAAAACAATAAATGAAATGCGCAAATGAGATAAATTAGATTCATAGACTCATTTTTTATTAAAAGAGAAACATCTTATAATAATACAAAATATCTCAACAGGAAGACGTTTGAAAGTTCTTGTCTCGGCTTATGCATGTAGTCCTTATAGGGGCTCTGAGCCTGGGATGGGGTGGGGATGGATTCATGCTCTCAGCAAATATTATGACCTGTGGGTCATTACTGAAAAAGATGAATTTCAGTCGGATATAGAAACTGAATTGAATAATAAGCCGGAACTTCGTGACAGAATCAGGTTTTATTACATTCCAAGGAAGCGATATAAAATATTGGAAAAGATTTGGCCTCCTTCGTATTACTGGTCTTACAAAAAATGGCAAAAAGAAGCTTATACACTTGCCTTTTCTTTGCATAAGGAAATTGGTTTTGATATTGTGCATCAATTGAATATGACCGGTTATCGTGAGCCTGGTTATTTATGGAAACTCCCTTTGCCGTTTATTTGGGGGCCGATTAGTGGTTTTATGCAAATGCCATGGCCGTTCATGCGTATTCTCGGATTGAAGAACGCAGTATTTTACTCAGCTCGCAATATCATCAATGCGGTGCAAATGCGTTTTTCATCACGGGTAAAAAAAGCTATGCTTCGCACTAATGCTTTAATTGCTGCTACAAGAGAAGACCAGGCTGCAATAAAAAAAATCTTCAATAAAGAATCAATTCTTATAAACGAGACTGGAGTGATATTACCTTCCGCAAAATCGCAGCGATTGCCTTATAACAAAGACCGGGCATTAAAATTGTGCTGGTGCGGATTAATAATTGGCAGAAAGGCCTTACCAATCGCATTACATGCTATAAATCGATTACAAAAAGCGTTACGCATTGAATTTGATATTATCGGGGATGGTTCTGAACGCAGACGATGTGTTGCACTTTCCCGGAAATTGGGGATTGATTCTTCGGTTAAATGGCACGGCTGGATCGAACATGATGAAGCCATAAGAATAATTTCTCATAGCGATATTATGCTGCTTACAAGCATTCAGGATTCGACAACAAGTGTTGTTATGGAGGCTCTGTATCTTGGTGTTCCGGTAATATGTCACGATATATGTGGCTTCGGTACTGTAATCAATGAAATATGTGGTATTAAGATACCAGTGATTAATCCCTCTAAAAGTATTGATGGTTTTGTGAATGCCATAAGTAAGTTAGCAAATAATCCTGCTTTACTTACAAATTTATCGAACGGCGCTTTTAGAAGGGCTTGCGAATTCACATGGGAACATAAAAAGGATGCCATACTACCGATATATAATAAAATGCAGCTTAATGGGGTTCACCTATGAAATTGCCAAAATTTAAATACGTGTATGCTGATGATTTCGTGTTACATAGAATGAGAGGAAAGTCTGTCTTACATTTAGGCTGTGCTGGCGGAGAAAAACCTTCATCATGCTATCATATAGAAATTTCCGAAATAGCGAATACTATCTGGGGGATAGACATTAATTCTGCCGGTCTTAATAAAGTCAAAGAATGGTTGCCGGAGGATAGTAACAGAGTAAAATATTTTCACGGCAATGTTGAGAACATTCATGAATTGAATATTAATCGAAAGTTTGAAGTCATTTTTATTGGTTCGATCATCGAGCATTTATCTAATCCGGGATTAATGCTTTCAGGAATTGCAGACCTTCTTACGTCTGATGGCATCGTTATAATTGTTACACCGCATTCATTTGGGTTGCTGCAATTTTTACGTGTGCTATTATTCCGTAATGAATCAGTAATCACTGAACATACATGTTGGTTTTCCGTATCAGTTCTTACCGAGTTATGTTCAAGATATAATTTAATCCCTATTGAATGGCACACAGGATACGTATATAGAAGTCCAAGTTTAAAGGTCTCATTTACAAGAGCAATTGGGGTCCCATTTTTTTAAATATTCCCACATCTTGGTGGAACTTTAATTGGTATCTTTAAGCCTCAGTAACTCTGGTTATTTATACCAGACAAGGAATGAATAATTGTAAATATCTGAAATATGGACCGTATTATATCTAAATAATTCTTTGAATGATATTTATGAAACAAACAGTATTTATAACATTTTTTCCAGCATATCCACCTCGAGCGGGTGCTGCCTCTGTCTCCTATAATTTTTGTAAATATAGTACAGGTTCAAGGTGGCTTATACAAATTTCCGATAAGGATCGCGTTGATAAACTTGATGATGAAATGACAGTTATTTCGATTGCGGCCAAAAATAAAACAAAATGTCAGAAAATATCCGGTCTTTTTAATCGTATAAAAAAAATAGCTGATAAAGTCAAAGAGATAAATCCGGATACTATTTATTTCGAAGGTGCTTCGTGGGTTTTATATTTTGTCCTGCTGTATCGAAAACTGCGAAAGAATGGAATAAAATCCAAAATTATTTATCACTCCCACAATGTCGAGTATGTACTTAGGAAACAAAAACATGGCTTTATTGTTACGGCTATTACAAAATGGTCTGAAAGATATTTATTGACTCACTGTGATTATTGTACCGCTGTTTCAGAAATTGATGTACAGCATTTTAAAGAACTCTACAGCGTCGCGCCGATCGTTTTACCCAATGGTGTTGATTTTAAAAGATTTGACATGGTGAACGATGAACAAGTTCAGAGTATAAAAGAGAAATACCAACTACCCAACAAAAAAACAGTATTATTCATGGGACTTATTGGTTATAAACCCAATGATGAAGCTGTTGATTTTCTTGTTTGGCAGGTTTTCCCTAAATTAATCAATAAAGTTCCTGATGCAAAATTAGTCATTATTGGCGGAACAGTCAAAGAGCGACATGAATGGTTGATCAATCCCGGTAATATCCCCCCTGATGATTTGCCTGCCTTTATTAAAGCCTGCGAAATTTGTGTATCACCGATTTTTTCCGGTTCAGGAACTCGGTTGAAAATTCTGGAGTATTTAGCCGCCGAAAAGCTGATCATTTCAACGTCAAAGGGAGCAGAGGGATTGGGATTAATAGATAAAGAGCAAATAATATTTGCAGAAGATGCTATTACTTTTATTGAACAGATAATAATATATTTTAATAGCCCTCGAGAAGCAGATAAATTGATAAAAAATGGTAAAAGTGCCATTAAAAAATTTGATTGGATTAAAATTACGCAGGATTTTCAAAAGGTAATAGTTGAATCTAAATAAAAGACAATATCTCCTGATATTCCAATTCAAAGATGACAAAAACAATAATGAATCAGGATTATAAAAATAATAGGAGATTATAGTCGTAACTTAAAAATATGAATGATACTATAACAATTCTTGGAACGCGAATCAATTTAGAGACTTACGATTCTGCTGTCGAAAAGTCAGAAAAGTATATCAATAGCAAGAATTCCGCCGGGTATGTCACTTTGACATGCGTGGATAGTGTGGTAAATGCTTATAAAAATCCGTTATTTAAAAAAATTCTTAATGAGTCCTTCTTGTCGTTACCAGATGGCCTGCCATTAGTATGGATTGCAAGAAGCAGGGGTATAAAAAATATTCATACCAATACACGCGGAACTTCCTTAATGTGCAAATTTATTGAGAATACCTGTCAAAAACAATACAAACATTATTTTTATGGGGGGAAAGAAGGTATAGCTGTCGAACTTAAAAGAATTATCGAAAATAAATTTAAGGGAGTTCAAATAGTTGGAACATATTGTCCTCCTTTTAAAAAAATAACCGAAGATGAGGATAAAAAAATATGTGAGGTAATTAATTCTTCAGGGGCAGATATTGTATGGGTGGGATTGGGCGCGCCTAAACAGGAATTATGGATGTACGAGCATAGAGATAAACTTAATGTTTCTCTTATGATAGGAGTGGGAGCCGCGTTCGATTTCCTTTCGGGAAATAAAAAAGAGGCGCCAGCTTGGATGAAAAGAATTGGTTTGGAGTGGCTTTACAGATTAATGAGCGAACCACGGAGACTCTGGAAGCGCTATTTAGTCGGCAACAGCCTGTTCATATACTGGTTGATAAAGGAAAAGTTCAGTTATAAATAATGTTTCTCTCAAATTAGGATTATCTGGTTGCCATTAATTTGGTTTCAGTGCTTGCCTAAAATAATCTCAAAATGCAACAAATTTATACATTTATAAAATCTGAAATAAAAGCAGTGGTTATGGTTGGAGGCCGCGATTTCGGGAGGTGTTCTTTGGCTTCGCGTTTGCCAACGGCTTTATGGCCTGTGGGCGGACGAATTGTTTTAGAGCGATTGCTGCTGCATCTTGCAAATCATGGAATCACGCAGGTTGCAGTATGCTCTGGTTTAGACAAATCCCAGTTAGTTAAGTCTGTGCAGGCAGACAAGCGTCTCGAAGTGGAGTATATAGAAGAGTCACTGCCGGTTGGAACGGCGGGTATTATTCGCGAGGCGGCTAAAAAGAAAAAAGATAATTCGTTATTTATATTATTCCCTTCCAATCTGGTATGTCTTCCTGATATTGATGCTTTAATCAGTGATCACTTCAAGAGTGAATCTGATTTGACGGTGGCACTTGAGCTGGAACACAAAGGTAATTGTGAAAGTTCTGAACAAGCTTCCGGGATTTATATATGCAGTAATTCTGTTCTGGAATTTATTCCTGAAGATGGCTATTTCGATATCAAAGAAGGACTAATACCAAAAATGCTGCGAGCCGGAAAGAGGGTACACGCCGCTGCTTTGTCTTGTCAGACGGGCAATTTCCGTGATTGTCATGAATATATTCATGCTGTTTTAAATAACATAAAAAGAATTGCTGAACAGGACAGGTATAAATCATATAAAGACAACGAAACATGTACCATATGGATGGGTGAAGGAGTCAAAATAGATCCGACAGCGAGAATTACAGGGCAGGTTGTTCTCATGGATAATGTTGAAATTGCTCAGGATTCTGTTGTTATTGGTCCCTGTATGCTCGGAAGAAATGTCACTGTTGGCAAGAACACTATTATTACCGGCAGTGTTTTATGGGACGGCACAATTGTCGGCGAAGAAAGTATGGTCGATACATGTGTTCTGGATTATAATGCTAATCTCTTGCCAGGTACGAATGTGGTTGAGGAATGTGTAGTATCCGGATTAAAAAAGTCAGCCCAAAAAAATGGGACTGCCTTACGAAAAGCACCGGTGAAAGGCAGTCAGAGAATTCCAGAACAATACGCGGCTTTTGCAAAAAGAGCCATGAAATATTCTGCTCCAGCTTTAGTTATTGGTGCATTTATCTGGTCATATTGGCCGGGGCTAAAGGAGCTTTGGGGCATCTGGATGCGAAACGATGAATATTCATCAGGTCTGTTAGTTCCTTTTCTTGCTGTGTATATTTTGTGGCTGAGGCGTCAAACAATATTACAAGTTCCTCTTAAACCGGCAATTTTCGGACTGGTTCTTTTTCTTTTTGCCCAGGCGTTGAGAATATTCGGATTATTTTTTCTTTTCAGTTCCGCGGAATATTTATCTGTAGTTTTTGGTATTGCAGGCATAGTGCTGCTTTTATTTGGCTGGAAATTATTTATAAAAGTGTCAACAGTATTATTATTCCTGTTTCTTATGCTTCCATGGCCTCACCGGATTCAGGCGGCTGTGTCGATGCCGTTGCAGCAGTGGTCCACATCTTCCGCGGTATTTTGTCTCGAAGTGATGGGTTTTAATATTATTCGGGAAGGAAACGTGATACATATCGGAGCTTCAACAGTCGCGGTTGCTGAGGCATGTAACGGCCTGAGAATGATTACCGCATTTTTCGTAATCAGCGGGCTGGTTGCATTGTTAGTGAGCAGAACATGGCGGCAAAAACTAATCGTGCTGATTTCGAGCTTGCCTGTCGCCTTTTTATGCAACACATTGAGATTAACAATAACCGCAATCTTTTTTACTGTTGTTGAAGGGCAATACTGGGAAAAAGTATTTCATGATTTTGGAGGTTACGCCATGATGCCTTTGGCGCTTGTTTTTATAGTCGGAGAGCTCTGGCTTATTGACAGGCTGACAGTGCCCCCGGAAGAAAAAAAGGAAATCATAATAGCAAGACATAAAAGGTGAGATGTCTTCTGAATGTAATTATTATTATACCGTGACATAATTATGAATTTAACTAATATATTGGAGATTGAAAGATGAACGAATTGGAAAAAAATGAAGACCAGGTAATAGGACGTGATATTGTTAATATAGAAGCTCAGCAGGAATCGAGTGAGGAAACTCCGAACGTTATTGCCGGAATAGCTCGGCGCTGGCATATAGCGCTTCTTGTTTTTTTTGTAATATGTGCTCTCAGCTTGCCTGCAATATTTTTATTGGTTAAACCTTTTTATAATGTGGAAGGAGCTGTAAAAATTGCACCTGTTATGTCTGATATTCTGAAGAATGAACAGGATAAAGGTGGCATTTTCAATTATGAAGTGTTTATGAATACCCAGGCGGCATTGTTCACGAGTGATCAGGTTTTACAGAGAGTTGCCGATGATTTGCACGATAAGAATCTCAAGTTTTTCCAGCGAGACTCCTTTGATCTTGAATCCAGAGTAAAACAGAAGCTGAAGGGAGAAACAATAGATCCGGATATGCTGTGGCTTATAAAACAGGCTATATTGAAAAAGTATATTGCGGTAAATCCCATAGAGAATACAGAGCTTATCGGAATATATGTTAAATATGAAAAAGAAGGCGAAGCGAAACAGATTGTTGAGTCATTTCTTAGAAATGTCATGATTTTGGGACAAACTAATTCCATCGAGGATGAAGATACGAGTTTATCAATCCTGGACAGCGAACGAAAGGACCTGGAAGGAAAAATAAAAAGCGCCTCACAGTCCATTTTAAAATTAGCAGAAGAATACGGGACAGATACATTAACCGGCCGGCAGGAAATGATGATTCAGCGCATTACAGCTTTACAAGCCGAACTGATAAGAACGCAGTCAGAAAGAGGCTCCGCAGAGATCGAAGTATCATTGCTCGAACGCAGTGAAAAAGGAATCATCCCTCCGTATGAATTGTTAAAGATGCGTCAGCAATATGTTAATGCAGATGCTTCCGTACTGACTTTCGTAAGTAATATAGCCGAACTGGAGCAAAAGATGTTTTTAGATCAGCTGACGCTGACACCGGTCCATCCCGATATTAATAAGTTCAAAGATCTGTTGGAAGTAATGAGAAAACGTCTTGAGGAACTGAAAGAAGAAGCCAGCAAGAAATTTGATGAGTTATTGGCTTCAGCAACCGATTTTATTGGTGATTCTGATTTAAATCAGGCAAGGATGAAACTGGAACATATTAGCGGAACAGAAAAGCTGCTGAAGGAAGAAATTGCAAAGGAAGACCACGAATCAATTAAATTAGGTCAAATGCAGCTTGAAATAGAAAGTTTACAGGAAGAAAAGGAACTCTATACAAAGAATCATGAATTAGTTATCCAGCGCATTCGAGAACTGCAGATTAATCAAAAACGGCCCGCGAGAATGTCGATTCATTATAATGCTCAGACTGAATCTGTAACTGATAACAGAATTAAATATTCTTTTGCTGTTATGTTTGCCGGATTCTTTTTCAGCGCATGGATCGCATTCATGAGGGATAAAGCTGATAAGAGGCTGAGGATTCCCGAAGACGCAGCAAAGCGCATCGGTATAAGAATTATCGGTACGACAACAAGCATGTATGCTGTTAAGTCCTCTCTTCTTCCGGAGCAGATAATAGATGATTACCAGACAATACGTGCAAATCTGGAGTTGATAAATGGTCATGGAATACCTCATATGCTGGTTGTTACAAGCCCTTCAATGGGAGAGGGAAAAACCACGTTTTCGGTAAACCTGGCTACGAGTCTGGCTGAAGCGGGCAAGAAAGTCCTGCTTATTGACGGTGATTTGAGAAAACCTGATGTTGCACGCATTCTGAATCTTCCCAGGGAGACTAAAGGCATTCAGGATGTATTGAGCGGAATACCGTTTGAACATGCAGTCTATGCGGTAACCGAGTCGGGACTTGATGTACTTGCCGCAGATTTCTATGATAACACAGACGGATATGAACTCCTGGCTTTGCCGCAAACTGCGGAGCGTATAAACAGTATCAGTAATAAATATGATCATGTTATTATTGATACGCCGCCGGTGCTGTCTTTTCCGGATGCCCTGATGTGGGCAAAAATTGCCGATGCTGTCGTGCTGACAAGCTTCTCCGGACAAACAACACTGCCTGACTTAAAAGAGGCTAATGAACGGCTGCTTCAAGCAAATGCCAAAGTGCTTGGCTGTGTTGTAAGCAGTGTTGAGGCTGAAAACAGATATTATCAGCGAAGTTCAGCTTATTATGCGCAGAGCGCAAGAGCCAGACGAGCAAGAAAAAAAGCGTTGCTTTCATTTGGAAAACAAAATGGATGATAAAGAGACATTTGAAATGAACTGCTTAAAATGAACCTGATTATTTTCCATCGAGATAATATTTCTGAGAAAAGCAGCTTAAGCGGCTATCTCCGATTTGCTTTGACCGATAACCATATCGCGCATATTGTCATAGATGGTTTTGGAAAATATTCGGCAAAGCAAAAGGGGAGAGTCTCTATCTTGAGGTCATTTGTAAAACGAAGCGCTGCCGATATGATTTATGCCGTCCCTAAGGAGTGGTCAGTCGGGTTTGGAGATACCGAATACAGGAGTCATATAGTGCCTTATAACAACCATATTCAAATTCCTTCAAGCATTATCGATGAAGTTGGTCGGAAGGATATTTCTGATAAAAGGTTTGTTATTTCAAATGGAAGATTTTTAACGAAGATTAATGAAAATCTGCTTGAGCGGGTACTGGATAAAATAAGTGCCGATGTCATATCAATAAATGCCGATCCCGGATTGCTTGGTCAGAAAGAAAAGGTGAGACTAATAGATAATAACACGATAGTAGGTTTTCGTCGTTTCTATTCTGATTCAGCAAAGCTCTGTCCAGTCCCGTATGACTGGCCTGCTCATCTGTTTGTGAAACCTGATGTTTTTGAGAAGCTGTTAACCGGCAGTTCGCTTACTCTGTCTTTTTCAGAAATGATGGAACGGTGTAAAGCGAACTATATTAAGGTTTGTGCCGCCGATGTGGGCGGGGCGGTGCTGGATTTGGAAAAAGAAGATGCATTGCTTCAATTTGTCAGATTGGAACTTGGAAAGAAAGCTGACTCGGAATTTAGTCAATCGAATTCCATTACGATTGCGGATGATTCGAAATTAGCTGGTAAAGTGCTGTTAGGGAAGAACGTTCAAATAGGCTCAAATGCAGTTATCATTGGTCCGACTGTTATCGGCGACAATGTTGTTATTGAAGAAGGCTCTGTTATTTATTCTTCAATTATAGGTTCTGATATTGTTATACCCGACCGGCAATCTATTCGCAGCAGAATTATAAACGAGCAGTATGGAAAAAGTCTTTCCGGCAAAGATAATTATTTGGTAAAACCAGATTGTTTAAACTTATTAAAAGGTGTCGAAAACGGGTTCCGGAACTGGCCGAAATTTTCTTATGCTAAATTTTTAAAGCGCATTGCGGATATTGCAGCAGCGATAATTGTTTTAACTTTATTTGTTCCTTTATTTCCTTTTATCGCAGTTGTAATAAAATTATCTTCCACCGGCCCGGTATTTTATTTGGACAAACGACAGGGTCTGCACGGAAAAGAATTTCATTGCCTCAAATTCAGGACTATGATTACCGGTGCAAATGAGATACAGGATAATCTGCGATTTGTCAGTCAGGTGGACGGTCCTCAATTCAAAATGGATAATGATCCTCGCATCAGCATTGTGGGAAGATTTCTGAGAGAAACATATGTAGATGAAATTCCCCAGTTTTTTAATGTGCTATTTGGTCAGATGAGTATTGTCGGGCCAAGGCCGTCTCCTGAATCAGAAAATACCTTATGTCCATTCTGGCGAGATGCGCGTCTGTCGGTCAAACCGGGAATAACAGGACTCTGGCAGATTTGCAGGACACGCCGGTCTTTGAAAGATTTTCAGGAATGGATTTATTATGACATTGAATATGTAAAAAAACTGTCATTAAAGACTGATTTAAAAATATGCTGGAAAACCGTAAAAAAGCTGCTTGATACTTTTATCAGCCAGTTCTGACAGAAAAATATGCTCTTTACGAGTGATATAATTATCATTTTAACTTTACAAAAAAACTCATGGTTTTAATCATAGAAGGAGATAAACATGCCGCGAAGATATTTTAACTGGAAACTGGCAATTGTATTATTTATTGGATGTGCTGTGTTTGGCGTATCTGTTTTTGGATTGCGCCAATGGCGCAAGGCAAACAGTGCTGAAAAAGGACTTGACCTTGGCAATAAGGCATATGATGAGCAAAACTGGGAAGAGGCGGCAAAAGAGTTTGGACGCTACATCGCAGTAAATCAGAATGATGTGGATGTTTTAATGAAATATGCTGACGCACAGCTTAAAATAAGACCGGCAACAAGCGACAACATTCAACAGGCTGCCCAGGCATACCGAACTGTTCTAAGAATAAAACCGGACAGTCTAAAAGCGGCACAGCAATTAACCGAACTCTATCTTTTAATGGGAAGGTATGATGATGCAGAATTAGTTTCCGGCAGGCAGCTTGAAACCAATCCGAATCCTGAACTAAACCGGTTATATGTCTTATCGCTTGTCCAAAAACGAAAATTTCACGAAGCGGCTGAAGAATTAAGGAAACTCTGCGCAAAAAATCCGAATCAGGTGCTTGCTTATGAAACAGCGGGACAGCTTGCAGAGCAGCATCCTGAAGAATTTTCGGAGCCGATTGCTTATTGGTATAACGAAGCAGTTAAAAATAATCCGTCTTCGGCTTTGGCTTATATTGTAAGGGCAGGATTTTATCGAAGAAGCAGGGATATAGCTTCCGCACTGGCTGACCTGGAGAGGGCGGAAAAGCAGGAATTCTCTGAATCGGCAGTGTACCTGAAACTTGCCAGTGAGTATATCCAATTGAATCTCCTTGATAAGGCGGAACAGATTCTGGCAAAGGTACATGAAATGTCACCGGCAGATCAGGGACACTGGCAATTATCAGCTCAGGCGGCATTAATGTCAAGGTCAAAGGAAAAAATGTTAAAGACTGCCCGGGCAGGTCTTGAGGAACTTTCTTCTCAGCCCTGGGACTTTATGCCTATGGCGGTGGAACTTTACATTCGATCCGGGGATTTCGATAAAGCCCGGGATTGTATTACCCAGTTGAATCAAAAGAACTTCGAGCCGGCGAATGTATCATATCTGGAAGGTCTTCTGTTTGCAGAAAAAGGAGATTTTCTAAATGCGGCAAAACGCTGGGAATACTCGATTCAGGCGGGCAATAATTCAATCAGGGTAAAACTGGAGTTAGCGTCGGTATTATTAAATTTAGGTGATACACAATCGGCAATAAGTCAGCTTCGCACACTTGTTTCGCAGAAACCTGATTCTGCCGAGAGTAATTTATCGCTGGCAAAAATACTGGCGCAAACAGGGAACTGGACTGAAGCGAGGGAGTATGCCGCAAAAGCAGTTCAGCTTGCACCGGGAAATACTGAGGCATTGTTATTGCTTGCACAGGCTCAGATACAAATGCCGCGATCAGGTTCAGATGCAGATAATGTGCAAAAAATACAAAGTATAGAGACATTTTTATCAAATCTGGATTCCGCAGGTGCCGGCTCGATTGAAATTGAGCTTCTGCGGTTTCAGCTTGAGATGCAAAAGGGCAATTATACCAGGGCGCAGGAGATGATTAATCAGTTAAAGCAGAAATATCAGTCTCATAAAGGCATTCCCATAGCTGAAGCTGAGTTATTTGCTGTTCAGAACAAGATAAGTGAAGCCGCAGCGATATTGCGCCAGGCGATTGAGAAATTTCCGGATGCATCAGGGCCGGTTAAATACCTTGCTGCTTTGCTCGAAACACAGGGTGACAAGGATGGCTGTATCGGTGTTATTTCAGAGGCGCTGCAGCGTATTAATGAACCTGTTATACAGCGTGAATTGAATTTGCTGCTGGTCGCCTTTTATACTCGCTGGAATCAGAACGACAGAGCATATGAGCAGCTTGAGATGATAGCAAAAAAGCTTCCTGACGATATACCGATAAAGCGACGTCTGTTATTATGTGAGCAGGTTATGGAAAATCCTGATGAAGCTCAGAAGCTTATTGACGATATTAAAGCTCTGGAAGGAGATGACGGCTGGCAGTGGCGATACGAGCAGGCGAGAATGTGGTATATTTCAAAAGGTTTCAAGGAACGTTATCCGCAGATTGTTTCACTGATGCAGAAAAACATTCTTGGTAATCCGAATGACCAGGCAAGCCGTCTGCTTCTGGCAAGGACTTATGAAAAAACAGGAGAGCTTCAGCTCGCAATTTCTGCATATCGTGAAGCGATGAACAGGTCGCCTGAGAATATTCAGATAATAACAGCATTGGTATCAGCGCTTTACAAAATAAAGGAATACGACCAGGCGGAAGAGCTTCTCAAGAGAGTTCCCGCGCAATCACTGCAGGATCCTCAGCTTCAGAGGCTCCAACTGCAAAATTATCTCAGGCAGGGACAGTATGATTCTGCCTCTGATATTCTGCATGGTCTTGTCGGTTCTGATCCGAATGACCTGGAAGCCGGTCTGGCTCTGGCGCTGCTTGAAATGCAGCAGGGTAAATTAGCCGAATCCGAAAAAATGCTGGCGAAATTAAAAGCCAATGATCCGTGTTCTCTTTCGATAGCAGCGGCACAAATTCAGTTGAATCTTAAGCTTGAAAAACCTCAGGAAGCTATAAAAGTATGTGATGAATTTGTGAATAATTTGAAAAATGCTTCTGCTTATATCCTTCGCGCAAGAACGTATGCTTCATTAAAACAGGCTGACCTGGCTCTGAAAGACCTTGAGAATGCTTTGGCAATTGAGCCGGAGAATGCACAGGTGTGGATGGCAAGAAGCGATTATTACAGCTCCGCAGGCAGACAGGATAAAGCTCTCGAAGATGTCAGGAAAGCTATGTCACTTGACTCGAATAACGTTCAGATTCAAAAACGTGCTGTAGCACTGTTATTAACATCGAACCAGTCTGACATGATTCGTGAGGGGAAGGATATTATCGATCAGGCGCTTAAAGCGAATCCTGACGATATTGAATTACGTCTGTTTAGAGCCAATAGCCTGTTTGCAGAAGGAACTGCACCGGCAATCGAAAACGCCAGGCAGATTCTCCAAAAAATCACCCAGGAAAGTCCCGAATACAGCCAGGCATGGCTGATGCTTGGTGAAATTATGCTGAAAAAAGATCAGCTTGGCTCTGCCATGGACTATGTCTCACGAGGACTTGCTTACAAACCTGGTGACGAGGCTCTATTGTTTTTGAAAGCTCGTACTGAAGCTGTAAGGTCACCTGTTCTTGCGATTCCGACCTTAAAAGAGCTTTGTGATTTGAATCCGGATAATGTCGAAGCAGTAACATACCTTGCCAATATTTATGTTGCAGCGGGTGAGCCTGGCAAGGCGGTAAGCTGTCTGCAGAACGTGCTTACCAGGTGTAATTCCTCTAATACGAGAACATATAATGTTTCGCTTGCCGCAGCGTTGTATAAGGCGGGAAATAAAGCCGAGTCACAGACTATGTTTGATTCTCTTATTAACGATACTCCGGACGATCCGGCTCTTTTTTTGGCACAGGTATATCTTCTAAGGGATGACCGGCTCTGGGGTGAGTTAAAAAATAAAACACTCGAATGGTACCGGAAGCATCCGGAAAACAGCCGGACTCCTTCTGTAATTGCTGGAAATCTTGTCTCGCTGGATTCTGAAGAGGCAAAGAAAACAGCGGAAGAAATATTCCGTGCTGTTCTTAAAAATGATTCCAAAAATACCGATGTTCTTAATTCTCTGGCGGTTCTTCTGGGAATGACAGGGCGTTCTGAAGAAGCGGCTGATGTGTATAAAAAACTTCTTGAATATCAGCCTGAAAATATAATCGCCATGAATAACCTCGCATGGATAGTATGCGAAAATCAGGGACAGCCTCAGCAGGCTCTCGAACTGGCGCAAAAAGGATTAAAAATCGCTCCGGATTATATTGACCTTATCGATACTCGCGGCATGGCATATTTTCGATTGGGACAATTTCAAAAAGCAATTCAGGATTTCAGCAGGTGTGTCGAGATGTATCCTGAATCAACACCGCAGTCTGACGCATCACGTTTTCATTTGGCAAGGGCTTATGCCGGGCTGAAACAAAACGCCAAAGCGATTGGATATCTGAAAGAAGTGCTCGATTCGGAAAATCGCACGAAAGGACTGACCGCCAAAGAACTTGCGGAAGCTCAGAATTTATTGACGCAGCTTCAGGAGGATATTTAAATGATGCAGTTACCGGAACCACATGATGTAAGTATTCAGATAAATAGCGGCGGCGAGCAGATTTCTCAATTGTTGATATTTGATGATAATCAATGGTTATATCTGCAGAAATGCAATAATCTGACGCCGTCTGAGCGGCTAATTGCTGAATTGGTGTGTAAAGGGCTCGACGAAGAAAATATTGCAAAAAATATGCGTATAAAAAGAGGGACCGTTAAAACGCACGCAAGAAATATTTATCGTAAAATGCATGTCAAAGGCAAAATGACGATGTTATTAAAATTCATTAATGATATAAGACAAAGGTCGATAAAAAATAAGTCACAATAGTTTTTTACAATAATTGAATTCGATAGTGAAGATGCTTTTGAAAAAAAGTAAAATCAAGACTGCGAATTCACTGCCGCAGGGTGTTTAATAATGCCGGAATTTGAAAACAGTTCATCAGATAGAATCAGTGACGTTAATTTTTTTAATGAATGTCCTGTTCCTGAACTGTTTAATGAGAACCAGTGGTCATTTATCAGGCGGAGATACAATATCACCCCGCGGGAAGCGGAAGTAGCTAACCTGATTTTCAAGGGATTCAGCTACGATAAAATATCCAGTGAATTAAAAATGGAATCCGCAACTGTAAAAGTCCACTTGCGGAATGTATATCGCAAAGTTCAGGTAAAAAATAAAGTGGTGCTTCTTCTGACATTCCTGGATTATATAAATAGAACTTGCACTGGTTCATAGATATTATTATAGTAAAACATCGTTGATAACAAGAACTATGCGTAAAAAATTGAAAATTATAAATATCGTAGGCGCTCGACCTAATTTTATGAAGATAGCCCCGATTATGAGGGCATACATGCACCATCGGGACATCGAGCCTGTTCTTGTCCATACAGGCCAGCATTATGATGAAAAAATGAGTGACCTGTTCTTCAAGGAATTGGAAATTCCGCAGCCTGATATTAATCTGGAAGTGGGCAGCGCGTCGCACGCCGTACAAACAGCAGAAATTATGAAGGCTTTCGAGCCTGTCGTCCTTGAGCATAAGCCGGATGCCGTGCTTGTTGTCGGGGATGTCAACAGCACAATCGCTTGCGGATTAGTAACGGTAAAATTAGGCATTAAGCTCGTGCATGTGGAGGCGGGCTTGCGCAGCGGCGACAGGACCATGCCGGAAGAAATTAACAGAATACTGACTGACTCTATCAGCGATTTGTTATTTTGTACGGAACAGAGCGGCGTAGATAACCTGCTTAAAGAGGGAATCGCCCAGGATAAAATTCATTTCACAGGTAATGTTATGATTGATACATTACTGAAAAATGCAAAAAAGGCCGAGGACTCGAATATCCTGGGCCGGTTTAATCTGGAAAAAAAGAATTACGCCGTAGTTACTCTGCACCGGCCATCGAATGTCGATAATCCTTCGATTTTCAGCGGGATTTTGGAAAGCTTAAATGTTATTCAAAGTGACATTCCCGTTATTTTCCCTGTCCATCCGAGAACGCGTCAGAATATAAAAAAGTTTTCGGGCAATAATCTGCTTGAGAAAATGCCTGATTTGCATTTGATTGATCCGTTGGGTTACCTCGATTTCCTGAAACTTATGTCCAATGCCAGGGTGGTTCTTACTGACTCGGGCGGAATTCAGGAGGAAACAACTATTTTAAAAGTTCCCTGCCTGACTCTGCGGGAAAACACAGAGCGTCCCGTCACGACTGTTCTTGGCTCCAACTGTATTGTCGGAACAAATCCCGATATGATTATTGGAGCATATAAAAGATTGTCGGCGGGGGATTGGCACAAGTCTTCAATACCGCCGCTCTGGGATGGCAATGCTGCCGAACGCATAGTAAAAATTCTTTTAGATAAATTATAAGCGAATCAGTTTTATTCCGGACACAATAGTCCGGCTAAATAATTGTTTGATTGGATATTAAGCCATTCATGCTGAAACGGCATGGATGGCTTTTTAATTTTAAACTTTTCCGACTTCGGCTCAAGTACTACAGCTTCAACGAAATATTCCATCTACGCCGACTATATCCCGATTGAAATAATGGGAAATACCTCGATTTATACTTCTACGGACACGTCTGCAAATCGTACAGCCGTACCTTATACAATGCCCGAAACAGGCGTAATCAACAGTATATCCATATACCACAACGGCAAGTCGGGCGACATACTTTTCGTAGCGCGGGCTTCCAGCCCGCGTATTCGTGGGCAAGATGCCCACGACACGCAACGCCGGTAAATTCCGCAGCCGGATGGCAGACAATCGAATTAACAGATTCCAATTCCTTATATGAAGAAGGCGAGACTGTCTGGCTGGCATGGGTATTTGAGAATAATCCGGGTCTGCGTTATACCTCC
>JAFGEF010000137.1 GCA_016931715.1 Sedimentisphaerales bacterium | reverse complement strand
GAGGATGCCACCCATTATTTCAGGAAGCTAAGAGCCTCTAACAAAATGAATTTTTAAGATACAGCATTGCCATCCTCGTAATATTTCACGGGCAAGATGCCCGCGACACGAATCTTTTTGTTAGAGGTTCTAAGTTTCTTTCGCATACATCCTGAAAATCAGGTACTGTGCTCGCAATTGACAAACTCTGTGCCTGCTGGGTTGTGAAACAAAGCCAAATTCGACAAGAACACAGAACACAGGAGACAGTGTCAGGATTGAAAAACAAAGCCAATTTATAGCTAACGAACAAATACTTATGAATAATTTGTCTGATTTTGGATTGAATTTTCAAATCTTTCTGATATATTATAATTAGTTTTAGTAAAGTTATACTCTCAAGAAAGAGCATAATTTCATAAGATTAATAGAATATTGGAGGTAAGAAAATGCAATCCGCAAAAGGTACAAAAGATAAAATCTGTAAAAACAAAGCCAATTATAATAAACTTTCCAGATGGTTAAAACTGTCATTACCCGTCGTGGCGCTGATATTACTTGTATCGTGTACCCTATATTCCGCCGAAGTAGGCGCACCAGAAAAAGCAGCGGAACCGAACAGTATTATTGCCAAAGGAGCCGAAGTAAAACTGGTTTCCAGCGGTTTTCAATTCACAGAAGGTCCGGCTGTGGATAAGGATGGCAATATCTATTTCACCGACCAGCCAAACAATAAAATACATAAATGGTCAGCGGCAGATGGCTCGATTACTGTCTTTCTCGAAAAAGCAGGCAGAGCAAACGGCCTTTTTCTCGATAAAGAGGGAAACATTTATGCCTGTGCAGATGAGAAAAACGAACTTTGGAAAATAGACAAAGACGGCAAAGTCACTGTCCTGGTCAAAGATTTTGAAGGCAAACTTCTGAACGGCCCGAATGATTTATGGATTTCACCCTTAACCGGAGCGATATATTTTACCGATCCTATGTTTGCCAGGAATTACTGGGACAGGCCCAGACAGGTCCAACAGGAGGCCGGTCAGCAGGTCTATTATCTCAGTCCTGACAGGAAAACATTAAAACGCATTACCGAAGACATGCGCCAGCCCAACGGTATAATCGGAACTCCTGATGGAAAAACACTTTATGTAGCTGATATGGGAGCCAATCAGACGTTTTCATTTAAAATTAATGATGACGGTTCAATTTCCGATAAGAAGCTCTTCTGCAGAATGGGCTCGGATGGAATGACAATTGACAATCAGGGAAATATATATCTGACAGGGAATGGCGGCGTGACAGTTTTTAATTCTGCGGGTACTCAAATACAGAAAATTAATTCTGCACGCGGCTGGAACGCTAATGTTTGTTTTGGCGGAAAAGACAGAAATATTCTTTTTGTTACGGCAGGTACTTCGGTATATACACTTCAAATGAATGTTAAAGGCGTACAATAAAGATTAAAAGCCTCTAACGAAATGAATTTTTAAGATGTAAAATTGCCATACCATTCGTTCATCGCTCAGGGCAGGCTCTGGTAATGTTTCGCGGGCAAGATGCCCGCGACACGATTCTTGTTTTAGAGGTTCTAACTTTGAAGTTAATGATATTTGCAATTTAAAAGGTCTGCATCGAATTGGATACATATCTTGTTTTGATGGCTGGTTATTTGTAATCTTTATTTTTATTATGGTGTTCTTCCGGGTGTCCAAATGGCTTTGGCAGCTTTGCGAGCACTTCAAGAACAAAAATCGCGATAATGGTCGTAGAGATTGCTAATTTGAATAAGCCGGCACCACAGGCCATTCCGATACTTGAAACAAGCCATATAGTCGCGGCTGTTGTTAATCCGTGAATTCCGCCCCTGTCCTGTATAATTGCTCCGGCGCCGAGGAAACCGACTCCTGTAACGATTTGGGCGGCAATTCTTGTCAAAGAATCATCTGTTCCTGACGCCATTTGTGCTGAGATTATAGTAAAAACAGCGGCACCGAGACATATTAATACATTTGTTCGCAAACCGGCTGCTTTGCCGTGAAATTCCCTTTCGAGTCCTATCAAGGCGCCAAGTAATACCGCTGTGATAATACGAACAAATTGTACCCAGAACATCGCTTTACCTTTCTATTAGCGTCTCATCCACTTTCATGCCAAAATGCCTTCCGGCCTTTTCGATGTGCACAAGAACTGAGTCACCGGGTTTCAAGGTAGTAACAGAAACGGCTTTCCCGTCAGGACTGACTAAACGAATCGTTTCGGCATTTTGCAAAACAAGGCTAATCTGCTGATTTTGAGCCTGGGCTTCGATGAGCATCATCGGTCTTTTTTCGATCTTATTCCTGCCAAGGTAAGCAATCTGGCTTTTACCATGAAAATCAACAATCATGACTTCATCGCCCGCTTTCAGGTCGGCTAAATATTTTGTTTTACTTGACGGTGACAGTGTATATGCGTGTACCGCGCCTGCATTAACCCGAAATGGCCGGGATGCGACATACGGATTGTCAATTGACTCGGAATGAACTAAAAAGAAGCCCGAAGCTGTATTGCCCACAAGCATTCCCTCTCCCGGAATCATTTGTGTGCATGTATCCAGGCAGGCTCTGTCACCCATACCTAATTGTTTTGTTTTAGTAATTTCTGCCGGTATAAGCTCTATTTTTTCGCATATACCCTGAATAATATCGGCACATTTCTTTATTTCGTTCACATCTTTAGTTTTTAAGACAACGCCGTCAACACCTTTTTCGAGTATCTCGACCATCAGTTTTGCCTGCTCGCAGTTTTCGACCTGGACCATTATGTTTTTGCCCCTGCGAGCCAAAAGATTTTCAATAGGGATTATCGTCCAGTCAAGCATGTTCAGGACAACGATTTTATCCGCAGGCACAGATGCCGCCTTATCCTCATCCGCTTTACCGGTTATATCAATGAATTCAACATCAGCGCCGGGTTTTATGTCACCATCTGTTTCGACTGTCTTGATTTTCCCGAACTGCCTGACTGTCTTGCTTTGGCCGTCAGGCAGGACAACGGCTTCAGCGCCGCTTTCGAGAGCGGCTATTGCAAGCTCTTTTTCATACGGTATAACATTTACCCAGAATTTTTTCATTTTATTTTACCTTAGCATTTTAAGCGATTCTTCGACAGAAGCGTTATTGTGAACGATTTGGCTTAATGCATAGATCATTTTAGCTGGATTTTTATGCTGAAATGCATTTCTACCGATAGACAAGCCCGCCGCACCCGCGGCAAGAGCCCCTGCGACCATTTTGAAAATGTCCTCGTCACTGTCCATCTTCGGGCCGCCTGCAATTACAACAGGGACAGGGCAGCCTGCCACAACTTCTTTGAAACTCTCGACACTGCCGGTATAAGGCACTTTTACAATATCAGCTCCTAATTCTGCGCCGACTCTTGCGGCGTGCTTGACGTATTTGACATCGTATTCGTTATCAATTTTAGAACCACGAGTGTACATCATTGCCACAAGAGG
Source organism: Sedimentisphaerales bacterium (assembly GCA_016931715.1). Taxonomy (GTDB): domain Bacteria; phylum Planctomycetota; class Phycisphaerae; order Sedimentisphaerales; family Anaerobacaceae; genus JAFGPS01. Next base: position 7,453 of record JAFGEF010000137.1, on the reverse strand, counting down.
CATCTGCCATTCGAGGCATCTTTCGCTTATATGACCTAATTGCCTAAGCATTTCTTTATCCGTCCCGGCGCCGAGATTGATATGTATGCTTACCGCATCGGCTCCGAGCTTTAGAGCTTCCTCGACAGTACAAACAAGCTCTTTGGCATTCGGGTCTGGGCTTAGAGATGTTCCAGCGGAAAGGTGGATAATCAGCCCGACATCTCCGCCTGTGCCTCTGTGTCCGGCACGGACTATACCCTTGTGCATGAGGATGGCGTTTGCGCCGCCGGCAACGACATTGCTTACCGCAGTTCGCATATCTGCCAGGCCTTCTATCGGGCCTACTGTTACGCCGTGATCCATCGGAACAATTACTGTTCTTCTCGAATTACGATTGATTATTCTTTCAAGCCTTATTTTCTTACCTATCATGTTATGGTCTCCAAAAAGGTTTTTCCTTTAGAATATACTCAAAATTCGCTAAAAGGCAAGAAAAAAGAAATTCGCAGTTATCGTCCATAAGCGGCGAACTCATTCACAATAAAATATTTGGAGCTTGACTTAATTTTTATCTTTGCGGTTTTATTTCGTGAAAAATGATGCTTTTTCCTGATATGTCTGACGATTTAAGAAGTATTTGAATTCTTATTATAGACATCAGTAATATGCTTCCGACTGTAAGAAAACATCGCCCCGATTGACCTGCTGCATAAATAAATTATGCGCAGATACAATTGGGGCGTGCCTTCAAATATATCTATACTTTATACCCGTATTTACTGATACAAATTCGTACTCTCAGTTTCTTCGACCGGACGATCAAACTCACCTGTGTTCATCGAAACACTGAATCTCACATCTGCAGGATTGACTGCCCTGAGAACAATCTGCCATGTTGCTTTTGCCTGCGGTGCAAGAGCAGCCAGCGGTGCGAATGTTATCGTTTTGCCTGAGACAGAACCGTTCGTAGCCCCGCTCGAAGATACATATTGCTGCTCATCTTCCCATGTACATGTAATGGCGACGTTTGTACCTGCTATAGACCCCTGATTTGTTGCTGTTATGACATAAGTTGTTGTTCCGCCTACTTCGACCGGGTCCTGAAGGTCAACAACTTCAAGCAGCACTGCAGGAATACCGCGGACGGAAGTTGAAACAGATGCTGTCTTTGCATCGGCACAATACGCACTGACTGTAGCGGTATTTTTCAAAGTCCCTGCCCCCGAAGGTGTACAGGAGATGTTGACCGTTCTGGATGCCCCAGGTTCGAGTGTGCCAAGGTCCCAGACTATCTTCGAACCAGAAAGCTTCGCACCGGCACTTGCCTTTACATTAGTAACTCCACTCGGTAGAGCATCTTCAAGAACAGTATTTTTGGCTGCGCCATCGCCTTTGTTTGTAACCGTAATTTCATAGCTTAATTCTCGACCGATGAACTGTACTTCACGCCCACGTTTGGAAATTTCCAGCACAGGCTGGCGGACAACAGTAACTGCAGTGGCTTCTGCTTTCAGTCCTCCATCCGTTGAAGCTATCGCCTTGTTTGTATATTTGCCTGTTTTGCCGGCTTTAAGAATCGCTGTGAATTGCCGGGACTGACCCTGTGCAAGATCGCCCGCTGAAAACGTGATCTGGTTCTTTCCATCTGCTGTTTGCATTCCTGCTGGAAGGTCATCAACGACTCTTACGTTCTTTGCAGTTCCTGAGCCGCTATTTGTTACAACATATTGTACCGGTATTGATTCACAAAGGAGAACTTCGGCAGGTGCAGTCTTTGCAAGTGCAAGTTTTGCCTCAACTACCTCTACACTGGTGCATGCCGGAACATCATAACTTACTGTTGCGCAGTGTGAAATGCAGCCGGTCCTTGTAGCTGAACCAACGACCTCAAGCGCCACACTGCTTTTCGGTGCCAGAGATTCAATAATCCAGAAAATGTTATTGCCGTCTCTGCCTGATACAGGTTTTGTATTGTCCAATTTATAATATTCGGAGAGAACCTCTTTTACAATAACGTCGGCCAGCCGGACATTCGTGAGATTTGTTACTTTTATTGTATATGCGAACTGTGCATTTAACTGGGCTTGTGCAGGCATAATTCTATCTAACCGAATAACATTCTCCTGCGGATAAGTTCTGACGAGCGCATACTCACTGCATTCTCCAGATGCGGCTGAACTGGATTCTGGACGCCTTGGCGCCGGAGCGGATACTTTCTGAGATTCACCTCTTGGCACGGGGGTGGATGACGATTGATATTCCGCTCTTGATACTGCAGAATCAAGGGCTAATAAAGGATCTTTTCTCTGTGTTTCTTTGTCCCAGCAATAAGAATTGCAGCCCGGCAGAAGAAAAACGCCTGACCATAAAAGAACAAAAATTAAAATAAGACATGACTTTTTCATCACAATTCCCTTTCCTTAAAAATCCTTTTCATCGCCTCACGGCAAATCTGGCGATTTTCCATTAGCAGATTATAGACATAAGGACAGGAAATAATCAATCTTTTTTTTCTGTAAAAATTCTTTTTGCCTCATTTATGATATAAGTAATGAAATAGTAATTATTTATGAAAATATTAAAATAAATATTATTGTCCGCACAAATCCATGTTATTTAACAATTCCATGGTTATTTTAGAGCCAAATTATTCGACCTGACTAATTTTTCATAATAAATTTAAGCTGCAAAAATCAGCATCATAAAGAGTAAATACGAAAAAAAGCCGCGATTTTGACTTGTCTGGTTATCCTGCTATATTCTTGACATAATCACTTATAATCATTACGATTCGATTTTGGATGAATCATTATGAATAACAATGTATAAACAATAATTCAATAGGATGCATTCATTTATCACAGGGTGATTTGTTCACTATCGAAAGGAGTAAAATGACTAATAAATTTTTTATAATTTGTGCATGTTTGATAACGATTTTATCGAGCACAATTTATGCAGTGGAATATTTTCCGCTTAATCAGGTACAGTTGCTGGATGGGCCGTTTAAGCATGCTCAGGAGCTAAATCTCAAATGTCTGCTTGAATATGATGTGGACCGGCTTATAGCAACGTTCCGCAAAGAAGCCGGCCTGGAACTCAAAGGCCAGTTATATCCCAACTGGAGCGGTTTGGATGGTCATGTCGCAGGTCATTATCTTTCAGCAATGTCTATCTATGCAGCGGCAACCGGCAATGAAGAATGCCGCCGCCGGATGAATTACATTGTCGATGAACTGGCCGCCTGCCAGAAAGCTCACGGCAATGGTTACGCAGGCGGTGTTCCCAACGGCGGAAATATCTGGAAAAGCCTTGCTGAAAAAAACATGAGACCGCTGCAAAGAGCCTGGGTACCATGGTACAATCTGGACAAAACATTTGCCGGTTTGCGCGACGCATGGCTCTATGGACACAATGAAAAGGCTAAAGACATTCTGATTAAGTTTGCGGATTGGTGCTATGATGAAGTAAAGGGATTATCTGATGACGAGATGCATCGCATGCTTGATCAGGAACACGGCGGCATGAACGAAGTCCTTGCCGATGTCAGCGATATCACCGGCGACAGGAAATACCTCGAACTTGCAAAACGTTTTTCACATCACCAGCTTCTGGACCCGATGTCAGAAAATCGTGATACACTTGACAATAAACACGCCAATACGCAGGTTCCGAAAGCCGTTGGTTTTCAGCGCATTGCCCAGCTAAGCGGTGATAAGAAGTTTGCTCAGGCTGCACAATTTTTTTGGACAACAGTAGTTACAAACCGCTCGCTGGTTTTCGGTGGTAATAGTCGTCGCGAACATTTTCCAGCCTCCCAGGACTGTAATGAGTTTGTCGAAGAACGCCAGGGACCTGAATCCTGCAACACCTACAATATGCTCAAACTTACCAAACGTTTGTTCGAGACTAATCCGAATGCAGCTTACGCAGATTACTACGAACGTGCTCTTTACAATCACATCTTATCTACCCAGCATCCCGAACATGGCGGATATGTATATTTCACACCGGCTCGGCCGCAGCACTACAGAGTTTATTCGGCGCCGAATCAGGCCATGTGGTGCTGTGTCGGAACAGGTATGGAAAATCATGGCAAATACGGCGAATTTATCTATAGTCATGATGATAATTCACTGTTTGTCAATTTGTTCATCGCTTCTGAACTGGACTGGAAAGAAAAGAGCGTTCATGTGCGGCAGGAAACCAGCTTTCCGGACGAACCCAAAACAACGTTTACTGTCCTGACAGATAAACCTGTTGAATTTACTCTTAAAATCCGTCATCCTGCCTGGTTACCGGCCGGCCAGCTAAAATTCAAACTCGGAGATAAAAAATGGATTTCCGAATCTTTTTCATCTTCGTATGCCGAAATTACCCGGCGATGGGAAAAAGGTGACCGGCTTGAGGTGTCTCTGCCAATGCATGCCGCGATTGAAGCGATGCCTAATGTCCCTGATTACGCGGCAATTCTATACGGGCCGATTGTATTAGGCGCCAAAACCGGCACTGAAGACCTGCAGGGCCTGGTAGCTGACGATGGCCGCTGGTCACATATTGCTAATGGACAGCTAATACCTTTGGAAACAGCCCCGATGCTTGTCGGCAAACTTTCGGAAATTGCTCAAAAAATAACACCGATAGAAGGGGAAAAACTGCATTTTAAAGCGGACGCACTAATCAAACCGGACAAGTTCAGGAACCTGGTATTGGAACCTTTTTTCCGTATTCATGATGCGAGGTATATGATGTACTGGCGCATAACGCAACAGTAAGGATACGAACAGAAGGACATGTAACGGTGACTTTCAAGCCGCAATCGGACAATTGTGCCTAAGGTATCTTCGATCTCGACATTATCGAAACTGAATAGAAATTTGTTTAGTGCTTCACTAAGAACCTCAAACAAAAAAACGTGTCGCGGGCATCTTGCCCGCGAAACATTACCATGATGGCAATGCTGCATCTTAAAAATTCATATTTTTAGAGGCTCTAAGCTTTTGCAGCCTGCATTTGCCTGCGTGCGAAAATGATTTCTTCAGCGAGTTTCAGCGGAACGCGGCTGTAATGTGACATTTCCATCGAGAAGGTTGCCATACCTTTGCTCAGGCCGCGAACGACTGTGGAATAACCAAACATATTAGCTAACGGTACTTCAGCGTTTATCACGCAGATATTATCTCTCGCCGCGGTTTCCATAACAATGCCTCTGCGGCTGTTCAAATCGCCAACGATGCTGCCCTGAAACTCCTGGGGCGTTTCAACCTCGACCTTCATAATCGGTTCTTTCAGGCACGGTTTGCTCTTTTTGAAAGCTTCTGTGAAAGCATCGCGTCCTGCGATACGGAAAGCCATCTCGCTCGAATCGACTGTATGGAAAGAGCCGTCATCGAGGCACATCTTGCAGCCGATAACTTCGTAGCCTGCGAGAGGTCCCTTTTTCATTGCTGACTGGAAGCCTTTATTAACCGCCGGAATATATTCGCCAGGTATTCTTCCGCTTGTGATATTGTCCTCGAATTCATATGTGCTGCGTGAATCGCCATTGAGCGGAATCAGACGCCCGACCACGTGAGCGTACTGGCCTGAGCCGCCTGTTTGTTTTTTGTGTTTGTAGTTGAATTCCGCTTCGCATGTCGGGGACTCACGATAGCTTACACTCGGATTGCCGACTTTTACTTCCGCTTTATACTCGCGGCGCATGCGTTCGATATACACATCTAAGTGTAATTCGCCCATGCCTGCGATGATAGTATTGCCGGTTTCGGCGTCTGTTGAGACTCTAAAAGTCGGGTCCTCCTTCATAAAGCGGTTCAGAGCCTTTGCCATACGGTCTTTATCCGCATTACTTACAGGATGAATCGAAAGGCTGATAACAGGTTCTGCAACGAAAATGCTTTCGAGAGAATAGTTTATTTCCCTGCTGCAAAGCGTGTCACCATTGGCACATTCGATAGAAAGAATCGCGACAATGTCGCCCGGTCCGGCTTCCTGTATATCTTCACGGTTATCCGCGTGCATCCTGACAAGCCTGCCGATACGGACAGTTTTGCCTGTACGGGCGTTACAGTATTGCTCGCCGCGAGCAAGTTTTCCCTGGTAGATTCTAAAATAGCTGAGCTGGCCGAAGGAGTCATCGGTAATTTTATATACCATGCCGACAAGCGGAGCATCGGGATCGGATGACAGAGGTATTTCTGTGCCCTCATTGTCATGGTCACGTGCAAAACTTACCCTGTCTATCGGGCTGGGCAGATAATCACTCACAGCATCCATCAAAGGCTGTACACCCTTGTTCTTAAAGGCTGAGCCCATCATAACCGGTACGATATCACGGTTGATTGTCGCACTGCGTATTACGCGTCGAATCAGTGATTCGTCAATATGCTGGTCTTCGAGCAGCATTTCCATCATGCAGTCATTGAACATGCTCAGTGACTCAAGCATTTCGTGACGAGCCTTTGCAGCGGCTGATTTATATTCATCCGGAATCTCACCTGCTGTTACACGTTCGCCATTATCTCCATCGAATGACAGGGCTTTCATGGTTACCAGGTCTATTACGCCTTCGAAGTTCTCACCCGCTCCCATATTCAGCTGAATAGGAACAGCATTGAGCGCAAGTTTCTCACGGATGTCGCGAATTACACGCTCTGCATCTGCGCCTGTTCGGTCCATTTTATTTATAAAAGCGATTCGCGGCACGCGATAACGCTTCATCTGCTGGTCAACGGTAAAAGACTGGCTTTGCACGCCGCCGACAGAGCAAAGAACCATGATTGCGCCATCCAGAACCCGCAGGGAACGCTCGACTTCCACTGTGAAGTCAACATGCCCGGGAGTGTCAATCAGGTTGATTGAATTGTCACGCCAGGATACCTGTGTCGCGGCGGATTTGATTGTTATCCCGCGTTCACGTTCGAGTTCCATATAGTCCATAGTTGCGCCGTTCTTGCCGTCACCGTCGTGAACTTCCTGCATGCGGTGAATCCTGCCTGCATAATATAGAATACGCTCGCTGAGCGTTGTTTTGCCTGAGTCAATGTGTGCTGATATACCTATATTTCTAATTTTACCAATCTTTTCCATGTCAATTTTTTACGTCTAAATATAACCTCTAAGTTGTTCAAATTTTTTATGCAAATCCCGCAGCAGATCATTACGGCAATAGCCTTAGTGATCTTTCTCATTTCAGAGGAATTCATACTAAAGGCAGGATAAGCAAATACTTTCTTTAAATAAGCCTAAAAGGATAATAATACATCAATATTATCGCAATGTCAATAAAATACTTAAATAAAATCAAATATTTTTGCAAAATTTAAGTTTTCTCAAATTCTTATCACACCTTGACGTTTTTTATGGTGTAAATAAAGAATCTGAGGGTAAAATTTGTGCAGAAAACGAGTTTTTATGAAATTTTTGCCGACCGAAAGACTCTTCCTTATATAGTCTATGGTTGAAAAAATGG
>JAFGEF010000136.1 GCA_016931715.1 Sedimentisphaerales bacterium | reverse complement strand
TCTGCAAAATTGAAGTTAGGCATATATTGTATGAAGAAAATCGGTTTAAAAGATTTTCTTCATACAATCTGCTGCATTGCTGTAACTTCTTATTTATGAATACCTTAAGTTTATTGTTTAAGAAAGAAAAAATTAAACAACAAGCAATTTTTTCTTTCTTAAAGTATGTCTAACTTCAATTTTGCAGAACTCATAAAAGTTAATATAGGGTATTCACATTTTTTCTCATATAAAGCAAGTACTTTTAATATAGCATTTTATATCATTGCCTATATATTAAAACGCTTAAATCTGAAAAACTTCACATAATTTTTTATTTTTTTGTAATAATTCACCCTCAGAATATTTATTATTAATGAGTTCTGCAAAATTGAAGTCAGACATATATGTATAATACTTGCTGAAAGCCTGCTAAACCATGAAAAAAATGCTTTTTTTAATAAAAGACAGGATTTTTTGTTTTTCAAAGAGTTTTTGTAATGTTAATATGCTTTTCACTTCTATATGCACTGTTAGCATAAAAAATAAAGGTTTGACAATGCAATAAAATACATAATATGGGAAATATTAATTAAAAGGAGTTCTCGATGAAGCACATATTTATTCCCGACCTGTTCACTATCCTCGGATTGCCTGATTCGATTATAAATCATCGCAGATGCGGCATATTTACCGACTGCCGGGAGGTGGAGCTATGAACTCTTCCATTTCACAAACCGCCGCTAACGGCGACCGCCTTAAGATACGCGAATACATCGGGTACGCTCTGGGTGACACAGCCTCGAATTTCTTTTTCCAGATGTTCAATATTTTTCTTACTTTTTACTATGTAGATGTCTGGGGCATCCCAAAAGTTTCATTGTTATGGTTGATACCGGTGGTCCGCCTCTTCGACGCACTTAATGATCCCGTAATGGGTTTGATTGCCGACAGGACTAATACCCGGTGGGGTAAATTCCGTCCATATATTCTCTATGGCGCAATTCCTTATGGAATTGCCGGTTATCTTTTATTTGCCGGACCAGAATTCGCAACAACCGGTAAGATTATATATGCCTTTATAACCTACATGTTAATGATGATGTGTTACACAGTTATCAATGTGCCATACTCATCACTAATGGGTGTACTTAGTCCTTCATCACGTACACGTGCAGTGGCATCAAGCTACCGCTTCGTTGGCGCATTTGCAGGCGGATTTTTGATTTCAACATTTGTTCGCCCTCTCGTGAAGTTTCTTGGCGGTATCGATGAGGCAGGCAATATCAATTATGTAAATGGCTTTAAGTGGACTATGGCTATTTTTGCAGTCATATCCGTGATTTTTTTCTGGATAACATTCATTGCGACTAAAGAACGCGTAAAACCGCCTAAAGGACAAAAGACCAATGTTTGGGAAGAATTGGGCGAATTGGTTCGTAACTGGCCATGGATTATGCTGCTTATCGCAGCGGTTTTATCTACAACATTTATTGCTTTGCGTTCAGGTACTACGCTTTTCTTCTTCAAGTATGTTATTAAAGATCCAGGTACAACAATCTTCAATATAGGTTCTCTTGACTTTGACCGTGCCGATATCTTTCTTTCTACAGGAATGCTGGCACAGATCGCAGGTACAATAGCACTCGGCTTTCTTGCTCGTCGTATTGATAAAAAATACGCAGCATCAATTTTATGCGCAATCACAGGAATCAGCTTCATGGCATTTTATTTCCTGCCTAAAGACAAATATATATTACTGGTTGTAATCAACGCTATCGGTTATCTCTGTATGGGGCCAACTTCGGCTCTGACATGGGCGCTTTACGGTGACGTTGCCGATTACGGCGAATGGAAGTTCGGACGTCGATCTACAGGACTTGTTTTCTCAGCTTCGCTGTTCTCGATTAAAACCGGACAAATGGTTGGCGGATTTCTTTTGCCATTGTTCCTTCTTTGTTTCGGTTTTGTGGAACCAAAAGAAGTCGATGGCGTTAAAGTATTCGCAGAGCAAAGCCCCAAAGCTATACTTGGTATCGCACTTGCCTTCTCAATTGCCCCCGGGCTTATTGCTTTACTAAAAGCTGCGGCACTCTTTATTTATCCTCTCAACCAGAAACGCGTAAGCGAAATCGAAGAGGCATTAAATTCTCGCCGTGCAGCCGCATCTGCAGAAAAGGAGTAAGAATGACTATTAAGAATCCGATACTGCCCGGTTTTAATCCGGATCCTTCTATCATCCGTGTTGGTGATGATTACTATATTGCCACATCGACTTTCGAGTGGTATCCCGGCGTGCAGATTCATCATTCGCGCGACCTCGTCCACTGGCGGTTACTTACGCGCCCGCTTAATCGAGCCAGCCAGCTAAACATGCTGGGCAATCCCGATTCCTGCGGCGTCTGGGCGCCGTGCCTCAGTTATGCTGACGGCTTGTTCTGGCTCATCTATACAGATGCAAAACGCTTTGGCTTCTCAAGTTTCGGCGGCGCGGGCGGCGCATCTCTGCGGGATTATCACAATTATCTTGTCACCAGCCCAGGTATTGACGGCCAATGGTCTGATCCTGTCTTTATAAACAGCAGCGGATTCGATCCATCCCTGTTCCATGATGATGATGGACGCAAGTACTTCCTTAATATGCTGTGGGACCATCGGCCCGGAAGCAATCGTTTCGCGGGAATCGTTTTACAGGAATACTCTGTCGGGGAACGAAAGGTTACCGGAGAACGAATCAATATCTTCAAAGGCACATCAATCGGTTTTACGGAAGCGCCGCATATCTACAAACGCAAAGGATGGTATTATTTAATCACAGCCGAAGGCGGCACGAACTGGGGACACACGGTTACGATGGCTCGCTCACGCAAGCTCACCGGACCTTACGAAGTGCATCCTGACAAGTATATTATTACCTCGCGTTTTCGCCCGGACATCGAATTACAGCGTGCCGGTCATGGATCTCTCGTCGAAACGCAAAATGGCGAAACTTACATAGCTTATCTGTGCGGCAGACCAATACGAAATAGAGGCCGCTGTATTCTCGGTCGGGAAACTGCAATCCAGAAAATGATTTGGGGCAAAGACGACTGGCTGCGCACGCTGGATGGTCAGGCAATCCCGACAATTGAAACGCCCGCACCAAAGTTGCCAGAGTACAAATTCCCGCAACAGCCGGTTCGCGAAGATTTCAATACAAATCAGCTTCCAATTGACTTTCAGTGGCTGCGCACCCCATGGCCGGAAGAAATTTTCAGCCTCACTGCACGTCCGGGCTTCCTGCGTCTCTACGGCCGTGATACAATCGGCAGCCCATTCAAGCAATCACTCGTCGCCCGACGATTTCAAACGCATTGCCTGAGCGCCGAAACAGTCATTGAGTTCGAGCCTGCACATTATCAGCAAAGCGCTGGTCTTGTTTGTTACTATAATAGCACTAAAATGCATTACCTCTATATTTCACACGATGAAACACTTGGCAAACACTTGCGTGTAATGTCCTGCATACCCGATGCGCTAAAAGCCGATGCGTTCACGAAACCTATCAGGATTCCGGTCGGAAAACCGGTGCATCTGCGAGTCGAAATCGATTACGAACGGCTCCACTTTGCCTATCGCACCGAAGGAGTGGACAAGAACTGGAACTGGCTGGAACAGCAGTTCGACACGAGCATTCTTTCTGATGAAGCTATTTCTCCGGGCCAGTGCAGTTTCACAGGCGCGTTCATAGGCATGGCATGTCAGGACATGGCTGGTACGATGAATCATGCGGATTTTGACTTTTTTGAGTACAAGGACAGAGATTATCTCGCGAATCCTTTTTCCGCTGAGTAAAAACACTCTATGAATAAGGAGATAAAGATGGATAGTCTTACACATAACTCAGATAGTTCCCGGATAAAATCCGGAAAATTATCTTCGAATGTTACAAACACAATGACCCGGCGGGATTTTCTTACACGCTCTGCGATGATAACATCCGGTCTGGGTCTGACTTCGTTAACAGGATTAACAAAAGCACAAAATAGTGTTTCTTCGAGCGTTAGCTCTGGATTCCAGGTGAACATCGTTGTTGATGCTTCAAGGCATGTCGGCAAGTTAAGGCAAATCTGGCGTTACTTTGGTGCCGACGAGCCTAATTATGCCTATATGAAAAACGGAAAAAAACTGCTCGAAGAGCTTGGCAGGCTTAGTCCCAAAAACACATTTTTCCGTACACATAACCTGTTGTGTTCCGGCGATGGTACTCCGGCATTAAAATGGGGCTCGACCGGAGTTTATGATGAAGATGAACAGGGCAATCCTGTTTATAACTGGAAAATTCTTGATCGCATTTTTGATACTTATATGGAAACGGGAGTCAGACCTTATGTGGAAATTGGTTTTATGCCCAAAGCATTATCGACCAAACCTGAGCCTTATCAGCACAAGTGGACTCCTACAGCCCAATACAAAGAGATTTATACAGGCTGGTCTTATCCGCCTAAAGATTATGAAAAATGGGGCGAGCTGGTTTACCAGTGGATCAAACACTGTCTCGAAAGATATGGCATAGATGAGGTTCGCTCATGGTACTGGGAAACATGGAATGAAGCTAATATCCAATATTGGCAGGGAACGCCGGAAGAGTTCCTCAAGCTTCATGACTATGCAATAAATGCCGTACGTCGAGCCTTACCTGATGCGCGTGTGGGCGGACCCGATACAGCAGGCAGCGGCGGCAGTTTTCAAAAGAATTTTTTAGAGCATTGCCTGCGAGGCACAAACTATGCAACCGGTAAGACTGGAACGCCTCTCGATTTTATCGCCTTCCATGCCAAAGGTTCGCCTCGATATATTACCGATCATGTTCAAATGGGTATTGCTAATCAGCTTCGCAATATCGACGATGGTTTTCGAATAATAGCATCTTTTCCGGAGCTAAAGGAAAAACCGATTATTATTGGTGAATCCGACCCGGAAGGCTGTGCCGCCTGCCAGGGGGAGCAGCTTGGCTATCGCAATGGAACAATGTACTCCAGCTACACAGCGGCGTGCTTTGCACGAAAGCATGATCTGGCTGATATACACGGCGTTAACCTCGAAGGAGCTTTAACATGGGCATTCGAGTTCGAAGACCAGCCTTATTTTGCGGGATTCCGCTCTCTTGCAACGAATGGAATAGATAAACCTGTTCTAAACGTCTTTCGGATGTTCAGCAAAATGAGCGGCAATAGGATCGGAGTCATCAGTGATGGAGCGATACCTCTCGATTCAATAATAAAACAAGGTGTTCGAAATGCACCTGATGTTTCTGCGTTCGCAAGCCTGGATAAAAACAAGCTCTGCATCATGCTTTGGCACTATCATGACGATGATGTACCGGGACCGGATGCAAATGTTGAACTGATGGTATCAAATATCCCATCAAATATTACTAATGCCGCCATGGAGCATTACCGGATTGACGAGGAACATAGCAACGCTTATGCGCTCTGGCAAAAAATGGGTAAGCCGCAGGAAACTTCGGACGAGCAATACGCGGCGCTGGAAAAAGCAGGACAGCTTCAACAAATATCCGTGCCTGAAAAGATACAGATTGACAGGGGCAATGCGAATCTTCGTATAAAACTGCCCCGCAAAGCTGTATCACTGCTGGTCATAAACTGGAACGCTTAAACAGAAAAACGGCACGCTTTAAAATGAACTTGTCAGCTTTTAGCAGCTTCGCCGGTGATTCTTGGATATAGAATAAGGACAACCTCTGCAAGCAATCCTGCCCCGACAAGAGCCAGCACAAACCAGTAAGGCTGATAAGTACCGAAATTATCGGCAATATATCCGCCTAAACCTGAACCGACCATGATACCTGTAGATATGGTAGCTTCGTGAATTGCCATTTGGACGGAGCGTCTTTTGGCACCGCAGGTTCCATAATAAAGGTGCGAGCTGTACATAAAACCGAAGCCGCAGCCCAAAATCACAAATGCCGGAAAAACTATAAAAAGTGATTTACTCAAAATAATCATTATGAGTGATATTATGAGTGTCGCCTGGGCAATAAGCAAAAATACCGATTTGAAATGCCAAAAGGCGTTTCTACCCGACAATGTCAATGACAGAAAGTTAAAGAAAGCGAATATTGTAATCAGGACACCAAACAAAGTTTCGGTATGCTCCATTTTTTCAGTGAACACAAGCGCATATTGAGAACGTGCCAGGCCGATACACGTCCACGAGCAAAATAATCCTATTCTTGCAATCCATCGAAATCGCAGAATATTTTCCTTACTGTGATTATTATTACCCTGCTTTTCATTATCTTCAAAAACAACTTTATGAAAATTGCTTTTGACAGAAAAATTTAAAAATAGAAAACATAATGCCAATGCGACAGACACAAAAATCGCGGGCAGCAAATCGGATTGTTCCACGAGTACCCCGCCAATAAGCGGCCCGATGATAACTGAAGCTGACCATGAAGAATTATATCTGCCAAGCCTGCGATTGAGAACTTCTCCTTTGAGATCTTCTGAAACCCAGCTCATCAGAAACGGCCAGTATAAAGAAGTTGCTCCGCCGGCAACAGCGCCCAACGCGATAACGAGCCAGATTAGCAGCAGATTACCTTTTATGCCCTGATTTGCGATTATATAGATTATTACACCAACCAATATAGTTGATATACAAATGACGCCGGAAGAAAGTCGTGTAGTATTTCTTGGATTGTGGCCCCCGCAAAAAAGCCCGGTCAAAAGCAGGAAAATCAAATATCCAATCATGTTAGCGGCCCAGGCGTACCCGACATGTGCTTCCGAGCCGCCAATGTTGCGCATGATAAAAGGCATTGATGTCCACCATGAGTTAAGGCTTAAGGACATCATAAAAGCCGCACCATACAGCGGCCAAACGCGACCGGACTGATTTTCTAATTTTACTGATATTTCATTCATAATCTGAATATTTTCAAAAGCTGATATTTTATCGTTGTTTGCCAGGAAAGCCACAACATTATGGCAGAAATGAATAATCGTCAAAATTATGCAAAAATATGTTTGACGTATGCGCAGGATAAGTTTAACTAAGAATTAAGAGTTTTGCAAAAATGAGAAAATAAATTTTTTCTTTCCAAAGTATGCCTTTCCTCATTTTTGCAAAAGATCAGTAAGAATATTAGAAATGTTGCTGAAAGGATGATAATAAATGGCAAAAAGAAAACGTAACAGGGAACAAGTCAAAAAAGCTGGTCTGCTCCCCGGCACTCTTGTTTACACCGGACAAAGGATGATGGAGTCCGTAAAAATTACCGTAATGGACTATGACGAACAGAATTTCCATGAAAAACAGGTACAGAAAATTGAAGATTGCTTCGAATTTAAAACAAAACCTACTGTAACTTGGATAAATATTGACGGCCTCCATGATGCAAAAATTATCGAAAAAATCGGAAACCATTATGATATTCATCCACTTGTGCTCGAGGATATTCTGCATATCGGACAGCGCCCTAAATTTAATGACCTCGAAAAATATATTTTCGTTGTTTTAATGATGCTCCATTTTGATGAAGCAAGCCAAACGGTACAGTCTGAACAGATAAGTTTTGTGCTTGGCTCGAATTACCTTATCTCATTCCAGGAAAATATAGGAGACGTGTTCGACCAAATTAGAGACAGAATAAGAAACGCCAAAGGCAAAATAAGGAAAATGAATCATGACTATCTTTTATATTCACTTCTCGATGCGATAGTTGACAGTTATTTCTCAATCCTTGAAAAACTCGGAGAAAAAATCGAATCGCTCGAAGAAGAACTGTCAAACAATCCGGAAAAAAAGACTCTACAGCAAATACATAACTTAAAAAGAGAAATGATTTTTTTGAGAAAATCAGTGTGGCCTTTAAGAGAGCTTATCAGCTCACTACAGAGAAGCGAATCGGAACTAATCAAGGACTCGACTAAAGCTTACTTAAAAGACATTTATGACCATACAATACAGGTCATAGATTCAATCGATAGTTTTCGCGATATAATATCGAGCATTCAGGATTTATACCTTTCAATTGTAAGCAATAGAATGAACGAAGTAATGAAAGTCCTGACGATCATCGCAACAATATTTATACCGCTGACTTTTATCGCAGGCGTTTACGGCATGAATTTCGATAACATTCCTGAACTGCGCTGGAAATATGGATATGCCGCTGTTTTACTAATGATGATTGCAGTCAGCGCTGGGATGCTGTATTATTTTAAGAGAAATAAATGGCTGTGATTTACTGTACAAAATATTTTTATAATCCGGGGATTATCAATAATGCTGGACTCTGAGTTTTTTACGCTGATTATTATTCCCCTGCTGATTTTTCTGGCAAGAGTTACCGATGTCAGTCTGGGTACGATTCGTGTCATATTTGTATCGAAGGGATTGAAATATCTCGCTCCGGTAGTCGGATTTTTCGAAGTGCTCATTTGGCTTATGGCTATCGGTCAGATTATGAACAATTTAACGAATTACTTATGCTATATTGCATACGCCGCAGGTTTCGCAACAGGAAATTATGTCGGCATCATCATAGCTGAAAAACTTTCTCTCGGGGTTGTGCTTTTAAGAGTCATTACTCAAAAAGAAGCTTCGGAACTTATACAGTCTTTTAGTTCTGAAAAATATGGTGTTACATGCGTTGACGGCTGCGGCGCCCAGGGAAAAGTCAATGTAATTTTCACTATTGTGCCAAGGAAAGAAATATCCAAGGTTATTGCTCTCATCAAAATATTTAATCCGAAGGCTTTTTACACAATAGAAGACGTGGATTTTGTCGAAAAAGGCATTTTCCCGGCAAAAAAGAGCTGGCATAATGAAGCACGAGAACGACTCTCAAGGGCATTGAGAAAATAAATACTTCACAGTCGTTCATTACTTTTTTAATTGGATATACTGTTTATAAGGCCTGTTCACTTGCCAGAGTAAAATAACGGTGGCTGTCCCTTTTAAAATCCCGTCCCAGGGGGTACGGGGACTGCGTCCCCGTATGTGTGATTTGGTGATATTTGTTGTGCTGCCGGCTGACTCGTGACTTCTAAAATCAGCTTGTTGCACTTCGCATGTTAATGCGCCATCGTTAAAAATTTGTCAGATTACTAAGATTACTATTTATCTATTTGATACTTTCCAGCTTTTTTCGAACAAACTGAGTATCTGGATGATCTGAGCTTAATTTTATCTCATAAATTTCAAGAGATTGTTTCAATATAGGCTCAGCTTCGGAAGATCGATGTGTAGCCAACAACACAGACCCAAGATCGCCAAGATCACTAGCAACAGAAGTATGGTTCTTACCAAAATATTTTTCATCTATAGAAAGTGCTTGACGAAATAAAAGTTCTGCTTCGGATAAACGGTCAGTGGATTGCATTAAATGCCCTAAATTATTAATAATTTTTGCATAATAAGGGTGTTCATCACCAACGGTCTGCTTAACAATTAACATTGCTTGGCGCATCATAGGCTCAGATTCAGTAAATCGATTTGTTTCTTTAAGCAAAACAGCTAAGTTGTTCAGACATGAAGCATAATAAAGATGATTTATTCCTAAAGACTGCTCATAAATAGTCAGCGCTCGTCGTAGCAATGGATCTGCCTCAGAAAAACGGTCCATCTGAATTAAAATATCCGCTAAATTGTTTAATACACCAGCAATATTAATATTTTGTTCTTCCGATGACTTCTCATAAATAACAAGCGATTGACGTAATATGGGCTCTGCATCAGAAAAATGACCTGTTGCACGTAACAAGATTGCCAGAGAAACCAAATCTCCGGCAATTATTGGATCGTTTTCACTGAAAGATTGCTTATCAATAGTAATCGCTCTGCGTATCGTAGACTCTGCTTCAGCAAAACGGTCCGCTTCCATCAAAACATCTGATAGACGTATTAACGTACTTGAGAAAAAATAAGCATTAGGATCAAATTTTTCCATGATTTGAACAGCACGCTTCATCATATTCACCTCCAAATCTATAGGTTTAAAATCGAGTGACGCTGATAAGTTGTTCAAAACAATTGCCACAATTGGATCTTTCTGATTTTCGGACTTTCCAGTAATTTCGATTATACGTTCAATAATTGGTGCTGCTTCAGCAAAGCGTTTCGTTTCGTTGTACATTATCGCTATGTGGTAAAGATCAGTAGCGATAATGGGATGGTCTTTACCGTATAACTTCTCATCAAAGTCCAGAACGCTATGCAATAGAGGTTCAGCCTCATTGTAACGTTTCGTAGCAAGCATCAATAATGCCAAATCATTTTGACTACGTTTAACTTTTGAATTATTTAACCCAAAGGATTTTTCATTAATTTCTAATACCTTACGTAGTAGTGGTTCAGCTTTATTATACATTAAATTACTTAAAAAAACGAAACCCGCCTCTCTCATTATTTCTATGTTTTCAGGAGCCAATTCAAGAGCTTTTTCGCACCATTTCGCAGCTTCTTTAGTTTTCCCAGCATAAAGCTCTGTTTGTCCACGTGTTATGTAGATTTCTGCTAACTCGATTTCTTTCTCTTCCTGGGCTTTGTCTAAGAAGCGACGAGCATCCTTAAATCGCCTTCCAGCAATAGCTTTTAAGGCCAAAGCATAAGGTCCTGCATCATCTGGAATTTTTTGGGCCAATTGGCGAGCACGATCCGAGGGATAAATATCTTGACGCCTCGTAATTTCACCTTGAAGAAACTCTATATTTTCGTTCTTGATACTTAGTTCATCTCGAAGCATCTCAACAACTTGAGCCAAATCTTTTTTGATTTTTTCCTGATTCGCCTTTGTTGGACCTAAATACTGAGATATAAAAAAGAGTGAAATTCCAAGAATGGAAGCAATTGCACCCCAGAATCCAACTTTATTCCATAAGCTGAGCTTCTTGTATCTCTTATAAATTTTCATTTACTAAATCACTCATAATTTCTCAATATGTTAGTTATTTTAACTCTTTGTATAAACACTTTCAAGAGTTCTCCTTATATGTGAGGCCAAACAATGTAATAGTAGTTGTTACATTTTTTGTAGAAGGGGATAAGGGGTCAGGTTTTGGATATTGTGGTTGATGGAGTTAGACAAGCGATTTTAGGATTTATAGTTTTTAATATGGACAGCTATTGTTTATTATTTGAAAGAGAGGGATTTTTTAAAAAAAGTGGTTCAACTCCAAAAAAGTTGGTGATATCAAGGTTATTTATACTTTAAAGTCTTAAAATAGATGGATTTATCGCATTGTGAGCAACAACATATGTTTACCAGAAAAGGGCGATACCTTAGGAGATACCACCCTATGTCGTATGCCGCTATGATGGCGCTCGGGTTGCTTCCCAGCGTTGCCCTATCCTCCAGCATAGCAGTCATATTATATACAATCATGTTGTTGCCTTTAACGCGTTAAATCCAAAAGACTTACATATTATTCATATTGTGAAGTTACCAACTTTTTTGGAGTTGAACCTATTTTTTAATACCCTCATTTTCAGCGTACTTTTCAATCAAAAGTGAGCCACCTTTTTAAAGAAAAATGAAAAAAATAAAATAATTTTTACTTTAGGCCGCACAAGGGTTTAGCTGTTTTTCTTCATTTTGTCCACCCTCGTTTTCAGCGCAGTTTTCAATCAAAAGTGCGCCACCGCACCAATTACAGAGGGACATATGTTTTTTTGTCGCTCGGTTGAAAAGTAAAAAATGAGACTGGATAACAGTCATGTAGGGTGTGCTATGCACACCATTTTGATTTTGCGCATCAGGAAAAATATCTTGTATATGCTTCGCTTTGAAGGAGCACAAAATATACATAATGTTTTTTTAGAATTTTGCGCATTTTCACGGCTGTTCTATTTTGGTGTGCATAGCACACCCTACGTTTATTAAAAACCATTTATTTTTATAAAGGAGAAACAAAATTATGTCAACAGAAATGCAAATCAAAGCCAATCGTCAAAACGCACAGAAATCGACCGGGCCGCGTACGGCAGAAGGAAAAGAAGCCGTATCGCAGAACGCCGTCAAGCATGGCCTGTGCACAAGCAAGAATGTAATAAAAACCGAAAGTCAGGAAGAATATAACCTCTTTCATGACGAAATGCTCACTGATTTAGCGCCTGTAGGAGCGTTGGAAAAGATGCTTGCCGAAAGAATCATCAGTCTTTCATGGCGGCTGAAGCGTGCTGAATATTTTCAGAACGCAGTAATAAATGCGC
>JAFGEF010000135.1 GCA_016931715.1 Sedimentisphaerales bacterium | reverse complement strand
TCCCTCTGTAATTGGTGCGATGGCGCACTTTTGATTGAAAACTGAGCTGAAAACGAGGGTGGACAAAATGAAGAAAAACAGCTAAGTCCTTGTCCGGCATGGAATAAAAATTATTTTATTTTTTTCGTTTTTCTTTAAAAAGGTGGCTCACTTTTGATTGAAAAGTACGCTGAAAATGAGGGTGGGGAAATAGTCTGTACCATCTTTAAATACAGGCAATATCAGATACAGCTACTCAGAAATTCCGAGTTCGCGAAGCGCTTTTGTTGTTAAGCCGGTTATTCTGATATTATCATTGAACTGCTTGAAATTCACATAATGCAGGCCGACAGCCTGAGCAAGATGCGATAATGGACCGGCTAATTTTGCCCCGCCCTGCTCTCCTAAAATCTGCGGCGAGATATAAACATATATCTCATCCGCGAAATTTTCAGCAAGAAACGAAGCAAGCACTGTTGGCCCGCCCTCCACAAGCAATTGAGAAATGTCGCGCTTTCCTAATTCGTCGAGCAGGTAATAGATATTGGACATGCCGTGAGTATCGGGATAAGTGAAAAGCTCCGCTTGTGTTTGTTTTAAAGTCTGCAGAATCTCAGGGTTTTTGTCAATCGTGAACCGGCTTGTATAAATCATAACAGGACATTCATCGGCTGTTTTTAACAGCTTGCAGTCAGACGGAATTTTCAGGAAGCTGTCCATAACGATTCTGAGCAATTTTTGCCCTTTGTCCGGCCTGGGAGTCAGCATAGGATTATCTGCAATGACAGTATTAATTCCCACAAGAATCGCCTGCGAGCGGCGTCTTAATTTATGGACGTCTCGTCTGCTTGCCTCGTTGGAAATCCACCTCGGCTTTTTCTCCTTGCTTGCAAAGGCAACCTGCCCGTCGATTGTCTGCGCCCATTTCAATACGACCCAGGGTTTGCCTGTGATTGCGTGCTTGAAGAAAGGCGCATTCAGTAATTTAGCCTGCTTTTCCAGAATGCCGGTATGAACTTCTATGCCCGCGTTTTTAAGCTGCTGTATTCCCTGGCCGTTATTATGTTTCGATGAATCCCCGGCCGCTATAAAGACCTTCGAAATTCCCGCTTCGATTAATGCCCGTGTGCACGGACCTGTTTTACCCTGGTGGCAGCACGGCTCGAGAGTAACGTATATCGTACCGCCTTTGGGGCTGATACCAAGAGACTCGCAGTCTTTTAGGGCGTTGATTTCCGCGTGTGCTTCGCCGAATTTTTTGTGCCAGCCTTCTCCGATAATTTGATTCGCTTTTGTAATAACAGCGCCGACCGCAGGATTAGGCTCGACCGAACCTATGCCGCGTTTAGCCAGGTTTATTGCCGTCTGCATATAATGTTCGGCATTGTCTATCATAATGTTTGATTCAATTAATATTGTTATATGTTTTATTGTTGCATTAAAACCAGGCTGTCATTCCTGCGCAGGCAGGAATCCATTGCTTCGATACTTAATATGGATACCCGCCTTCGCGGGTATGACAATGCAAATTTATAATTCCCATCAAAAATTACTCTTTCAGTATATCCAAAAATTCCTGTTCGTCTATAACTTTAACGCCCAAAGATTTGGCTTTGTCAAGCTTGCTCCCGGGATTTTTGCCTGCTACGACGAGAGCAGTTTTTGCGCTGACGGTCGATGTCACTTTATAGCCTTTGAGCCTGAGCTGCTCCTGAGCCTGCTCACGAGTGAAATTTTCGAGCGTACCTGTTACTACGGCGGTTTTATCAATGTTTTTATCGGAACTCGCAGATTTCGGCTTCTCCGGCGCAACACCAGCGGCGAGTAATTCTTCAATTACCGAAACATTTTTGGTATTGTGAAAATACTCAAAAATACTTGCCGCCATGACAGGACCAATCTGGTCAATTTCCGTAAGCTCCTCCTGCGAAGCTGACATTATTTTTTCGAGAGAATCGAAATGCTCCGTCAATATTTGTGCGGATTGACCTCCTATATGTCGAATTCCCAGCGATGCGATGAAACGCCATAAAGGTCTTGTCCTGCTCTCTGCAATCGCATTTATTACATTGCCTGCGCTTTTTTCCGCCATTCGTTCAAGGCATAGAAGGTCGATTCGCCTGAGCTTGTAGAGGTCTGCGAAATTTTTTACAAGACCTGCATCGACTAATTGCTCGATTAAAGCTGCTCCGAGATTTTCGATATCCATCTGGCCTCTGCCTGCAAAATATCTCAGCCTCTCTTTAAGCTGTCCAGCGCAATCCGGATTCGTACATCGGATATAAACACCATCTTCGTCTTTCCTGACTTCCGAGCCGCACACCGGACAGGTCTTTGGTATATCGAAAACCACAGCATGTTTGGATGCTTTTTCCTTTACCTCGATAACTTTCGGAATTATCTCCCCTGCTTTTTCTATTATGACAATGTCACCTACTCCCACACCGAGACGGTTCAGCTCGTCGAAGTTATGCAGGCTCGCGCGCTTAACAGTCGTACCTGCAAGCAGCACGGGAGTAAGATTCGCTACTGGAGTGAGTATGCCGCTCTTGCCGACCTGGACATCGATTGATTCGACTATAGTTTCCGCCTGCTCTGCGGCGAATTTGTATGATATGCACCATCGCGGCGCACGTCCGGTCGAGCCGAGCTTTCTGCGCTGGTCGAGATTATTGACCTTTACAACCATGCCGTCAATCTGGTAATCCAACTCGGAGCGTCTTTTGTCCCAGCTCAAGCAGATTTCCATTACTTCATCTATGTCCTTCGCTTTTTGAATGTTAGGATTTACAGGCAGGCCGAACTGCTTGAATTTTTTCAGACAATCGTAATGATTGTCCGCCAGAGGCTCCGAAAGCTCTCCTGTCGCATAAGCGAAAAACGAAAGATTCCTCTGTGCCGTGATTCTCGCATCGAGCAGCTTCAATGAACCGGCGGCTGCGTTCCGCGGATTGGCAAATGCAGGCTCGCCCTCTTCGGCACGAAGCCTGTTCAATTCCTCGAACGCGGCTGTGGGCATATATACTTCGCCGCGAACCTCAAGTATGTCTGGAATAGCTGAAGATGCAAACAAGTTCGCCGCGTGTGACTTATCTTTTTCGCCTTCCATTAAAATGAGCGGAACAGCTTTTATCGTCCTGATATTTGCGGTGACATCATCGCCGATTTCACCGTCGCCGCGAGTCGCGCCGGTAACGAGCCTGCCATGTTCATAACGCAGACTTATCGCAAGGCCGTCAATTTTTAACTCGACAACGTAATCGTAATCTTTGCTTTTAAGCTGTTTTTGTATGCGTTCATCGAATGCCTTCAGCTCTTCGGCGTTATATGTATTATCCATACTGAGCATAGGCACCGAATGCCTGACCGTTTGAAAACCTTCGAGCGGCTGACCCGACACTCGCTGCGTAGGCGAATCAGCCGTGATTAGTTCAGGATTTTCCTTCTCAAGCTCTTTCAACTCCGCAAAGAGCCTGTCATATTCCCGGTCAGATATTTTCGGCTGATTCATCACATAATAAAGATAATCATGTTCTCGAATCAGCTTTCGCAACTGCTCTATTTTCTGGTTAATGTCTTTACCCATTGGTATCCTATCATTTCAGTGATATCAACGAAATGATCATGTTCCGGAATCTACTTACGTTATTACTCAATTTTCTTGCTTACATCTTTAATCATACAATATTAATTGTATAGTTTTTGCGATGAAAATTAAATCTAAATCCTGAACAATTTTTACATCCGCTTTTTACAAAGCATTTTTGAAGATATGATCTTTTCTAAGTTTATAAACTGAAACATCTATTATTTTTAGTTGTATATAAATCGGAGTCAAAGCAGAGATATATTAGAGATGATTTAACAGTTCAATTGCTTAACTATTAAATTATATTCGTTCTGAATTTCCGCTGAATCCCAACTATAAAAATTTCTTATCATTTTATTTATATCACATGACATCGAAATTAAATAAAGTCTCAGCTCTTTTATATTCTCGCTTACATCACAGTTACAAACATATGTATTGCCTGTATTTATTACCATTTTCCGAATGAATTCCATATCTGGATGAACAGCTTTGTTAAATTTTTGGTATAAGTCTGGATAAACTTTCAAAATTACTTCTTGGTAATTTTGGAATTGTTTAGAATCAGAAAGTTCTTTTAATATTTGCCATATATCTGGTAAGCATTTTAATTTCTGCTTTTTATATTCTATAATACAATCTTCAGCTTTTTTTTGGGCCTTGCATATTTCTAAGCGATATTCATCATTTGTTATCTCTAATAGTTTATTAATACGCTTTCTATCTTCTAATAATCTCTTATAGTCCCACCTTTTGAATCTGTCATATACCGAATCTTGATAACTTTTTTGTGAGGTTGAATCGTTAATTAAACACCAACAAAATTTTAAATATAGCTCAAGATAAGATCTTAACAATACCATAGTTGACAATTTAGCTTGTTGACTTAAAAGTAAAAATATCGTAACTGAGCAATGCCTTGAATACCGCAACACCCCCATCATTAAAAGATCAATTTGACGTGGAGGGTGGACTTTTTCTTGATACATTTTAAATGTTACATCAAACCATTTGTCTAATATTTCGTCAATTTCCATCTTCAACTTTTAATTGCTAAAAAACATTGTTAAACGCATTTTTCAATTCTCTGCAACCATTTTCAACCGGTTACAATTTGTAACCGTCTCGCTGCCTTCTTTTTTAAGCCTGTTCTTCAGAACTTTCCAGTAGTTTCTGGCTTTTTGGAAATCGGGCTGCTGTATCAGTACCTGTATAATATCCACTACCGAAAAGTACCATGTTTCGGTCTCTTCGTCATACAGGCGTCGGATTTTGTAATCCTCAAAAATCGCTAAATTGCTTTTCATAATAACTCCCTGTTATATTCAGATTTCTTTATTCGGGAATTATTATATCCCTTCAAAGCAGACATACAAGCAGAAATGAAGTTTTTCAGTTTCGTAACCAGTAATCAACTCGCCAGCCGATATAGCCTCCAAATATAGCACCTAAACAAATAAAAATAAGGAGATATCCAAATTCTTCCTCGGCGTTATTCCACTGATATCCAATAGCCGCGAATAACACTATTCCAAATAGAATAAATATCCTGATCATAACAACAATATATATTCCTGTAGAAGTTTTACAAGAGGATAAGTTGAACGAAGCACATTGTTTTAAAATATCCCTTTGTATTCAGAATTACTTCGCGATAAAATACATAGGTTACGTATTACGAACGAAAATGTATTTCTCTGTAAGGAGGTATGTTATGGAACTGACACGAAGAGAATTTTTGAAAATCAGCGGAACGGCCGCTGCTGGCTTATCACTCGGGGGATGTTTCGAAGGTTTAACAGGCATTTCAGTTAAGAAAAAGCCAAATATACTGCTCATAATGGCAGATGATATGGGCTTTTCCGATATCGGCTGTTACGGCGGAGAAATCAACACTCCAAATTTAGACAAGCTCGCGGAGAACGGTTTACGATACAGGCAATTCTATAACTCCGCCAGATGCTGCCCATCCCGTGCGTCGTTGATTACCGGGCTTTATCCTCACCAGACAGGATTGGGCTGGATGACCGTCTCCGACCTGGGCCAGCCGGGCTATACCGGTGAGCTGAATGATAAGTGCATTACTATCGCACAGGGTCTCAAGCCCGCAGGCTATCGATGCTACATGAGCGGCAAGTGGCACGTAGTCTTCGACAAGGATATGGAAGAAAATAGACCGAAAGAGAACTGGCCGTTACAGAGAGGATTCGACAGATATTACGGCCACCTGGCAGGCGATGGCGGCTATTACAAACCCAGAGCGCTGACAGAGGATAATACAAGAATCGAAGCTCCAGACGAAAATTATTACTATACCGATGCAATTGCGGACCATGCAGTCGAATTTCTGAATGACCATTATTCGAAGTATGACGAAGAGCCTTTCTTCATGTACGTTCCGTTTTATTCACCGCACCGGCCTCTGCATGCCAAACCGGAGGATATTGCGAAATACAAAGGTAAGTATATGGCGGGCTGGGACGAAATCCGAAAGCAACGCTGCCGCAAGCAAATCGAAATTGAACTTTTCAATGCAGGCTGGGACCTTTCGACAAGGGATAGTTCTGTCCCTGCATGGGATAACGTACCTGAAAACCAAAAAGCCTTATGGGATATGCGCATGGCAACTTATGCAGCGATGGTTGACTGTATGGACCAGGGAATAGGAAGAATACTAAATGCGCTCAAGAAAATAAACGCTTTTGAAAATACTGTTGTAATTTTTATATCAGATAACGGCGCGTGCGCAGAAACCGCGGGCAATGGAAATATTGATACAATAGGTACGGCAGCAACGGAAGAGAGTTATCGCACTGCCTGGGCGAATGCAAGCAATACGCCGTTCAGGTTATATAAAAGTTTTGTGCATGAAGGAGGAATTTCTTCGCCTATGATTGTTCACTGGCCCAATGGGCTTAAAGTTCCAAAAGGTTCTTACTGCGATACGATTGGACATGTGATAGACCTTATGCCGACCTGCCTTGAACTTGCAGGCGGGCATTATCCTGAAGAATATAACGGAAATAAAATTTATCCTTTGCCGGGAAAGAGTCTCGTACCTGCATTTGCAGGAAAAGACGTTCCGAGAGAGGCGTTGTACTTCGAGCACGAAGCAAATCGCGCCATAAGAAAAGGAAACTGGAAACTGGTATCAAGAGCAGCGTTTCGTGCTCCTTATACCGGGCAATGGGAACTATATGATCTCGAACAAGACAGGACCGAAACGAAAAATCTCGCAGAGCAGTATCCGGAGATTGTAAATGAACTGGCAGCGATGTGGGACAAATGGGCAAACGAAAATAACGTCTATCCACTCGATGGCCGCGGCTGGAACCAGAAGATAAGAGCAAGCATAAGGTAGCATGGGCATCCTGCCCATACTCAAACATGCAAGATATACATACTATGGTTACGAACCGAAAGTAAGTTTTATATCGAGTGTATCGCCGAAAGGCTGGTTCTTTCTCGGCTCTGAACGCGGTTTATCCTTTTTATTATCCTTCTTATTAATATTCTTTTTCGGCTGCTGCTTTTCTTTTTTGGGAAGTTCCTGTTCAGGCTTGCGCTCCGGCTTCATACTCAGTGCAATTCTCTTTCTGCCGATATCTATTTCGAGCACGCGCACCTTTACCGTCTGATGAACCTTGACAACATCGGCAGGGTCTTTCACGAAATGCTCGGAAAGCTCGCTGATATGAACTAATCCGTCCTGGTGAACTCCAATATCGACAAACACGCCGAATGCGGTAAGATTTGTAATAATGCCCGGCAATTCCATTCCGACCTTTAAATCCTTAATCTCATTTACGCCTTCGGTGAAACTGAACGCCTCGAACTGTTTTCTCGGGTCCCGTCCGGGTTTGCTTAATTCGTCTTTTATGTCCATCAGGGTTGGCAAGCCAACTGTGTCAGTGACATAGTCGTGCAGTTTTATCTGCTCGCGAAGCTCGGAATTTTTGATTAAATCCATGACTGAGCAATTGAGGTTCTTCGCCATTGCGCTGACTATTCCATAGCTTTCCGGGTGAACTGCGCTTGCATCGAGCGGATTATTCGCGTTGCGGATTCTTAGAAAGCCCGCGCACTGCTCGAATGTTTTTTCGCCAAGACCAGAAACGTTTCTCATATCCTGTCGCGACTCGAAAGGACCTTTTTCATTCCTGTACCGGACAATTCGTTCGGCAAGTTTTGGTCCTACGCCGGAGACATAAGTCAGAAGCTCTTTGCTTGCGGTATTGACTTCCACTCCGACCGCGTTGACGCAGCTCATGACGGTATCGTCGAGGCTTCGCTTAAGAAGTACCTGGTCAACATCATGCTAGTACTGGCCAACGCCGATGGACTTCGGGTCTATTTTGACCAGCTCCGCCAACGGGTCCATGAGTCTTCTTCCGATGGATACTGCGCCTCGAACTGTAATGTCATAATCGGGAAATTCGTCTCTGGCGACCTGCGAAGCAGAATAAACGCTTGCGCCGCTTTCGTTGACCATAACAATCTGGATTTCCTTCGGCAGGCCCAAGCCGCGAACAAAGGCTTCAGTTTCCCTGCTTGCGGTCCCATTGCCAATAGCAATCGCTTCGATATTGAACTTCTGGCACCATGCGGCTATCTTAAATCCTTCGGTTTGCGCCGTCGATTCGGAAGAAGCATGAGGAAATACGACATCGTGATACAGGAGCTTGCCCTGTTTGTCCAGGCATACAACTTTGCAGCCTGTCCTGAAAGCCGGGTCAATTGCCAGTACATTTTTTTCCCCCAATGGCGAGCTGAGCAGAAGCTGTCTTAAATTTTCGGCGAATACCTTTATCGCTGCTTCATCAGCCTGCTTTTTACTTTCAAGACGAATTTCGGTCTCCATCGAATCGGCAAGAAGCCTTTTATAACTGTCTCTCAAAGCAATTCTGACCTGTGCGGAAGCAGCGTTTTCATTTTTAATAAACTGAGATTCGAGAATAGACACCGCCCTGTCTTCGTCAACTATTATGCGCATGAGCAGGAACTTTTCATTTGCACCGCGGCGGATTGCAAGCACGCGATGAGACGGAGCAGTCGCAACGGCCTCCGTCCAGTCGTAATAATCTTTATACTTTATCGCTTCCTCCTCCTTGCCGGGAATAACCTTGCTGGAGTATTGTCCCTCTTTCCAGAACAGCGCTCTCATATCAGCACGTGCCTGCTGGTCTTCGCTTATCCATTCTGCGATTATGTCACGCGCACCGGCAAGAGCGTCTTCGATTGAAGCGACTTCTTTTTCCGCATTGATGAACTTTTCGGCTTCCTTTTCCGGATCGAAAGAACTCTGCTCGAAAAGCATTTTCGCCAGAGGCTCAAGACCTTTTTCCTTTGCGATGGTAGCGCGAGTCCTCCTTTTCGGCTTATAAGGCAGGTAAATATCTTCCAGCTCGGACATAGTTTCCGCGGCAAGCACTTTCGCTTTCAGTTCATCGGTAAGATGACCATGCTCTTCGAGCGATGCGAGTATCGCTTCACACCTTTTATCAAGCTCCGCAAGCTGTTCGAGCCTGTCACGAATTGTTGTTATCGCCACCTCATCAAGAGTGCCTGTAGCTTCTTTGCGATACCTTGCGATAAAGGGAACTGTGGCGCCTTCAGTTAAAAGCAATGCAACTGCACCAACCTGTTTATCTGTGATACGCAGCTCAGTTGCTATTTGCAGTATATGTTTTACTTCCATGATTTTATTCAATACCTATAAAATTTATAATAACTTCTGCCGTACAAAAAGCAGTTTAAACAGTACATATAATATATTAGCCGCGGAAAACTTTACAGAAATTTTTCGTAAAAAATGACGAATAGAATGCTGCAGAGTGTTACTATGAAGTGACGGAAAAGGATTATTTTCGCATTTTCACTTATGTACAAGAGTTTTGCAAAAATGAGAAAAGGCAAATAATATTTGTAAAGAACTATACAGCAACGATATTTATCCTGCCGAGTTTGACGCCCTTCATGCTCAAAATATTATCGCCGATTTTTCTGATTTCTCCCGCCTGTCCCCGAAGAACAATTATTTCCAGGCAGTCATGTTCATCCAGATGTACATGCAGAGATGAAATTACCTGCACCAATTGTGAAAGCGTGTGTGAGTGCTGCAAATCAACGAGAGAATCGGACAATTTTGTCGCATGATGGTCATAAACCAGAAATACGGCGGCGACAGCTTTTGCATTCGGATTTTCGAGCTGTTCTTCGGACAACTGTTTCCGGACAAGGTCTCGTATCGCTTCCGACCTGATTTTATAGCCCTGCCCTGCAATCAGCTTATCGAATTGTGCAAGTAACTCCTTATCAAGCGAAACGCCTATTCGCTCAAGTTCTGACATAGTTTTTCTTCCTGCGGCTACATCTTACTGTCATATAATCTCGAGTCTTCTGAGAATCGCTTTTGCCCATCTGCTGCTGCGAATCTGTGACAGGATGAGCAATAAAAATACAAGGACTATATAGCCGCTAAATCTCATATAGTACAGGACCATATCAAGCATGTCGCTTGTTTTTTCAGCATTCCACCTTAAAAATTCGCCCGGAGTGAATATAGCGCCCATAATAACGCCGCCAAAAATCCTCTGCCAGGGCAATACGAGGACAAGCATAAGCAGGGAAAGGAAGAACGCTCTTGTTATATGGTTGATTCCGCCAAGCCTGCCAAGCATCGATATCTTCAGGCTGAACAGCATTGTAAGGCAATAAAGTATTACTGTTAATATCAAAATTGCATTCACAAAACGCATTATCCATATAACATGCTCGAAAGTTACTCCGAAGAGAAATTCTTTTTCGGCAGGTTTCGTATCGAAAAGATCATTTGGAGAGAGAATTTCAGTTTCAGCAGCCAGTATAACAGGCCCGCCGGTTTCAGCCGGTTTGTTTGGTTCGACTGCTTCCGCCGGTTTATCCTCAACCGGAGTTTTTTCAGGCTCGGCAGCTTCTTCAGGCGTTCCTGTCGTCTGACCTGACATATAATCCGGCTCGACAAAAAGCTTAAAAGTTCCTATTTCCTCACCTTCAGCGGCACCCTGCGGGATTGGAATCAAACCAAGGTCCAAAAGCCAGAAACATGCCTGTAACAGCATAATAGACAAAAAAATGATAATGAAAAATAAGTTCTTCCATCCTCTGAAAACCCCGACAGCTTCGAGGCAATCGGTTGTATCCAGAAGGTTACCTGTTCCACTTGTGTTTTCATTCATCTTTGTATCTCCCAAATTTAAACTTCCCTGATTAAAATTTTAGTGAACTACCAACTACATATAATATTTGGATTTGTCCATAAGTGCAAAGATTTTCTTTTAGAGATTTTAACTAATTTGCAGTCCCTCAAATCCCAAAACGATTGATATTTTCAATATTTTTTATATACTCTTGATATGAAAGAAGTTACGTTAATTTCTTTATAAGGTGTAATGTATGAACAAAAGATACAAAATTCAGTTATTAATAGTTATTTTCATGGCAGGTAATATGGGACATTCAAAAACGATAGATTCACCATACGAGGTTGGCACATGGCCCGGATTTCGGAAGGCTGCGATAAGTTATACTTTCGATGACGGCTGTTCCAATCAGTTTGCGACAGCATTGCCAATGTTCGAGGAATTCGGCTTTAAAATGACACTTTTCACAGTCTCAGACTGGTCAGCCGGTAATTGGAAAGCCCTGAAAAATGCGTCAGCCGCAGGTCACGAAGTAGCAAGTCATACAGTGACGCATCCACGTTTGAATACAATGAGCAAAGAACAACAGGAGATAGAGCTGAAAAACTCCCAAAAAGCCATTGACTCCAACATTCCGAACAGCAAATGTATTACAATTGCCTATCCGTACTGCTACGCAGGTGATATTCCTCTTTGTGAGAAATACTATATCGCCGCACGAGGCTGTCAGGGTTTCATTGAAAAAAGCACTCCCGGCAATTTCATGAATATCAGTTCGATAGTCTGCGGCAATTTGGGTTCTATAAAAACCATGGAAAACTTCTCTAAAAGATATGAAGAGGCGGCAGCTTCAAACGGATGGTGCGTACTCTTACTGCATGGAATTGACAATGATGGAGGATATTCGCCGCTTCCTTCTGCGGTATTAAGAGAAAGCATGGAGTACCTCAAGACGCACAAAGACACGTTTTGGGTCGATACCTTTGTAAATGTTGTTCGCTATATCAGAGAACGCGATGCAGTATCAGTTAAAGAAACCTCCAATCAAGAGAACAGTATTGCAATACAGGTAACAGATACTCTGGATAACGCAATTTATAATTATCCGATAACAATACGCAGACCTCTTCCTGAGAACTGGCAGGCAGTTAAAATCTTACAGAATGACAAAGCGGTAAACGCAAATATTATCGAATTAAAATCAAAAAAATATGTTATGTTCGATGCATTTCCGGATGGGGGCAACATTGTACTGTCAAAATCATCCCCGATTACTGCCGGTAATGCTTCAGCCGCAAATTAGCAATGCAGGAAAAAACTGTAATCTGAATAGAAACAGATTGCATTCTAATACTTCCAAATACAAAAGTCTAAGCCTCACTCATGTTTTTAACTATATAATCGTCTGGATTGTACGATTCGTCGGTAAGTTCTATATACGCAATATCCGACGGAGGCAGGCCGAACAATCTATCTCCTACATCAGCCTGATCGTCCCAAAAAAAATAGTTATCCTTTTCAAATTCAGCTATAGGCTTACTATGCTGTATCGGGACACATAATTTTGTTAAAAACAAACTGTATTCCCCGCTGAAATAAGTTAATAAAACCTTCTTTTTTTCCTTGAGCGCCTTCACAAAAGTTTCTTTTGTGATTTTTTCCTTATACATAATTAATCCTGCCAAATTTATTACAGAAAATTAGGTTACCCAACTTAACGTAAAAGTATTCCAGTTTCTTTTATATATATAAGGCGTATGTCAGAGGTGATTTGTTGATTGATTTTTAAAAAAATTTTGAAAAAATTTTAAAAAAAAGCACATTTTTTTAAAAAAGTCCTCAAAAACCCGATTTTCAGGCATTTTCGACTTAAAAGAAATTTACAGATTATCTATTCCTATTCAGGAAATAATGTCAGGCTGTTAAAACAGGTAAAATATGATACTATGGCCGCAGAAGGTGAGTAATAACGAAATTATCGATAACAATTCGACTTGCTGACGCTGTTAAACCAAAGTTGCCCTTTGTATATGGCTGAGAATCTTCATAACGAAACAGACGGCTGTCATTAAGATATAATTCAATCGTTTTTTCGAAAAACAGCAGCTTAAAATGATATTTCCCGCCAGATGCTTTTTTATATGATGAATTTGCACTTTTACTAATAAGTTCCTGTTTTCCATCGCTGCAGCGCAGAATCTTCAGAGATTTCTTTTTATTGCAGTCTAACTCAATATAATAAAGAGTCAGATTATTTTTATATTTGGATAAATTGCCTGCTCTTTCTTTGCCTGCTGCAAAAAATTTATTCAGATTGGCAGGATCAGTCGCCATTGCAAAGCAGCCAAAACTGCCCGCTGAACCTTCGGAGTCATTCGAGGCAATGACAGTTACATCGAATTCAATCAAGACATTACCCATAAGCGAGGGTTTTAACCAGGCTGCTGAAAATGCAGGAGTATTAAGCTCCATCCCGCCATCAACTATTTGCGGCATTGCTCCTTCGATGCTCCACTGCGACAAATTACCGGAAAAATCATCGGATATAAGCGCCTCTCCGATTGTATAACGAAGATTTTCTTCAGAAGATACGAGATTTTCATTACAGCAGCCGGCAAAGATAAGTATGATTATTAAAAATGCCTGTAAAACTATATTTATTATGATGTTTTTAATTTTCTTTTGCATATATATGCCTAACTTCAATTTTGCAGATTCCTTTATTATTTAAAAAAAAGAGATGTTCGTCAAGATGATTATAATTTGTGAGAAATACACAAATTTGATGAAAATAGCCTTTTTGTTCGCTTGCATGAAGGCAAGGTTATGTTAAAATACTCAGCCTTAAGTTCAGGTCACTAAGATAACTAAAAAGAATTGGAATTTTTTCGGAAGTTCAAATAAATACTCGTACACAAATGCATATACCACTGACAAGAATACAGAAACTCATCTCGCGGAGAATGCTTCATTCCAAGCATAACAAGCCGAGCTTTTATATGGAAGTGGAAGCCGATGTGACAGAACTAATGGCGTTTCGCCCGAAACTGCGAAAATGTTTGGGAGTCAAGGTTACAACCAATACGTTTTATATTCATGCACTGGCTCTCGGTGTGGAAAAATACCCCCTTTTGGCGGGAAGGCTGAACGGCGATAGAATCGAAATTCCCGACCACGTTAATATCGGCTTTGCAGTCAACGCTCCGCAGGGACTTGTTGTGCCTGTAATCAGAGATGCGGGCAGAAAAACACTGCCGCAAATTGCCGCCGAAGAACAGATTTTAACTGATAAAGCACGTGATAATCTTCTGACTCTTGCGGATATCGAGGGCGAAACAGTTGCATTAAGCAATCTCGGCATCTACGGCATAGATTCCTTTTTCGGCATCATTCCGCCTCCGGCAAGCGTTATTTTAGCAGTAGGCAATGTTATACGAAAATTACTGCCAATTGAAGGAAAACCGGCTATTCGCAGGACAGTCAGCCTGTCTTTAGCTGTTGACGGAAAAGAAATAAACGAGCCTATCGCTGCAAAATTCCTGTTGTTTATTAAAGAACATCTGCAAAATCCACAGCAGTTACTGGAACAATAGGCCGCCAAAAATCCTTGCTTTGCGAAATTTCCGGCAAAAAACATTTTTGAACGGTTTTTCAATTGTTTCTGTCAATTGGAAACTTCGCATAGATATTCTTGATAATCAGGCGGTTTTACGATATATTATCCACAATCTAATATAGGTAGGGTCGGATTCCTGAGTTTGTGGGAATGACTACTTTAAGTTTTAAATATGACAACAAGGAGCATTAAAAGTGGCAAAAAGTTACAAGATAGCGGTAATGCCGGGTGATGGTACCGGGCCGGAAGTTACGGCAGAAGCAGTAAAAGTTTTGAAAGTCGCGGCGGACAAGTTCAAGTTCAAGGTGAATTTAACCAACTTCGATTTCGGCGGCGAAAGATATAAAAAAACAGGCGAAACTCTGCCTGACAGCGCGATAGAAGAATTGCGCAAATTCGATGCGATTCTACTGGGTGCAATTGGTCATCCGGACGTTAAACCCGGTATATTGGAAAAAGGAATCCTGCTTAAAGCAAGATTTGAGCTTGATCAGTATATCAACCTTCGGCCTGTGAGATTATATCCGGGCGTTGAGACACCGATAAAGGGCAAAGGGCCTGAGCAGATTGATTTTGTCGTAGTGCGCGAAAACTCGGGCGACGCATACACAGGCACAGGCGGCATCACAATGAAAGGGACGCCCAGCGAAGTCGCAGTGCAGTCGGCAGTCTATTCCAGATTCCAGGTTGACAGGTGCCTGAAATATGCATTCGAATACGCGAAGAAAAACGGCAAGAAAGCACGCGGCAAAGGTGAAAATAATACACTCGCTCTTTGCGGCAAGACAAACGTCCTGACATTTATCTACGACCTGTGGGAACGTGCATTCCACGAAATGGGCGACAAGCAATATCCGAGCATCAAGCGTGAATACTATCACGTTGACGCAACCTGTATGTGGTTTGTCAAAAATCCGGAATGGTTCGATGTAATTGTTACAGGCAACCTGTTCGGTGACATCATTACCGACCTCGGCGCTATGATTCAGGGCGGCATGGGAATCGCAGCGGGAGGAAATATTAATCCGGAAGGCGTGAGCATGTTCGAGCCTATCGGCGGAAGCGCACCGAAATATACAGGCAAAGGAGTAATTAATCCACTGGCTGCAATTTGCGCAGCACAAATGATGCTCGAGCACTTAGGTGAGGAAAAGGCAGGCAAAAAAATCGAAGACTCGGTAAAATACATGACTGCCAACAAACTGAAATCGCTCGCAGCCGGAAAAATGGGATACTCTACAAGCCAGGTCGGTGACTTAGTCGCTGAAAAAGTAGCAGAGTAGATTTATATCGGCAACAAAAACTGAGTTAGACAAATTTTCGGAAGCTTCATAAAGATGCTTCCTGTCCCTGTATTTTTTCCTGGCTCAGTTACTATTCGACCGGAACTCGCAGAATAGTTAAAGAATACGGCTGAAAATTATAGGAAAATTTCGGACTGGTAACTGCGACTGATGTTTCCGCGGGGAAAATCTTTTTTGATTCCCGGAGTGAATTTTCATCTGTCAGACTTTTTGCAGTTAATGTTATCGCTTTAGCCTGTTTTTTGACTTTGCTTATTCCCTGCAGCTCGATATCCGCCGCTTGTGAATCGGGAGTAATATTTACCGCCTTAACGATGACTTCCCCGGTTTTTTTATCCAGCGTACTGTTAATATACAAGGCTTTTTTACTATCATCCGGAGTTGCTGGTCCGCTTGTTTCAACCGGCAGCAGATTCGTTCCGGGATTGAGACTGAAAAGTTTTTGAACGTAATAATTAGCCGAACCGTACACATTCAAATTGTCAAACCATATCAGGTTCGGACGCCATTGCCAGCCATCTTCGTGTCCGAACAAAGGCGCATAGCAGGTCATCTTTACTATGTCCGCATTGCGTTCCATCCCGGTCATAAAAGCTGCTTCGTACAGTGCGCATTTCCAGTTGTTGCGGTTGTCGGGACTGGCTACGCCCACGCTTTGAGAGGCGTATTCACCCACAAATAACTTCGGTCCTGTCCGGTCGTATTTATCATACCAGTTAGCATTTTCCGTGAACCATTCCGGATTGCGATAAAAATGTTCATCAACAAACTCCGGCTTAAGCTGCCGCCATTGTGACCAGAGATAATCGATTTCTTTCTGACCATTCGGAAAAATCGTGGCATCCGAGCCGGTGGCGGCGATGAGCTGCATATCAGGATATTTTTCCTTAACAGCTTTTGCAAATACTTTATAACGTTCAATATACTGCGGCCCCCATTGTTCGTTGCCGATTCCAATCATCTTCATATTAAACGGTTTCGGATGTCCCATGCTCATCCGAACCTTGCCCCATTTGCTTTCAGCCGGTCCGTTGGCAAATTCAATCAGGTCCAGGGCATCCTGGACATATGGTCCGAGCTGGTCCATTGGAGCAAGCTGGGCGGAATTGAACTGACACGCCATGCCGCAGTTAATAATAGGCATCGGTTCAGCGCCAATTCGTTCGCACAGCACGAAAAATTCATAGAATCCCAGACCGAATGACTGATAATAATCAGCGGTCAGCCGATGCTTAAATTCCGTATTCCATCGGTTTTTTATCAGTTTGCGCTGGCTTATTTCGCCAATTGTATTTTTCCACTGATAACGCAGGGAAAGGTCATATCCTTCCACGATACAGCCGCCGGGGAAACGCAAAAAACCAGGCTTCATATCAGAAAGCATTTGTACGATATCTTTTCGCAGGCCCGGAATCGGCATAGATGTGGAAGAATCTGAAGCCGCCGAATCATCGGGAAACAAAGAAATCATATCCACATCTAAACTGCCCTCGCTGGTCACTAAAAGGTTTAGCTTCGCTTTTGCCTCTGTCTCGATGGCGTTCATGGAAAAAATATGTCTCATCCAGTCTTTAGTTACATTATCAAGACGTCCTTGTGCAACTATTCGACCATCGGCATTCACAAGCTCCACCTTAAAACCCATCTTGTCTGAAGAGCTCCTGGCAAATATTGAAAACCAGTACTTTTTACCCTTTTCAAGACCGATACCGCGAAAACCTTCATTGGTTATTCCGCATCCTTTACCGGCTTTTTTTACTACAATGCGCAGATAATGCGAATTGCCCGGCTCTCCATACGCTGTACCTGTAATAAAAGTATTATTATCCCGAACCGATAAAAGACCTGCCGCTCCTTCCTGCTGGAGCTTACTCCAGCCCATTAGACTCTCTGGAAACTCAAAGGAACGATTTTTTACTAATTCTGTATAGAGACCCCCGTCAGCTCCGAAGTTAATATCCTCGAAGAATATTCCATACATAGTCGGGCTGATTTGAGCGCCGGGCTTACCAGCCTGAATAGTTATTTTTGTCTGAGCCGAAACAAACGAGACACTTGTCATAATCAAACACATAAAAAATAATCCGGTGTTTGAAGGGAGATTTATTCTGAACATAATTTGCTCCTCAAATAAAAATATTTGTAATCATCCGTGTTATATTTATTTATCAGCAATATAAAAAAATATACACCAACTTATTTCAGTATGCAAGCCTGATTTTAATTACGTTTGACAATGAAGTGATAAAATTATCTGAGCCGGCAATATAATCTTACCAGAAAAAACCGGGACTATTTCCATAGCGAGGCACAGCGACATTATTCAGAATTTCCGGATTAAATGCCCGCCATTCAGTATGACCATCCAGGAAACCAATATTTCCGCCGGAAGGATCTTTGCCTTTTTCCAAATGGCTTGTCCGGTCATAAATCCCGCTTTGGCCAAAAATACCACCCTGTACATCCGCGAATTCACGTCCATATTTCTTATTACCTGAAGGCATTCCCAAAATCGAATCAATAACAACCTCTCTCATAGCCGGCTGTTTATCCATAATCGATTTTATCCATTCTTTTTTAATAGGGTCAGAAGCATAGCTTACAATTTCCGGCCGGTTCCCCGTTGTAGTCTGCAAAAGATAGCAATACCCTGATACAATAAAGTCTGTTTCATTTGTGAATCTTTTTTTGTTCGAGTCCCAGGATTTGTTTCTATACGTCCAGAACACGTCATTGTGCTTCTGGTGGTTAGTATTGGACGGACAGTAGAACATTTCTCTGGTCATACCTGTTGCGAGCATGTAATTTACAGTATTGACTGCTACATCCTGAAGCCAGGACCCAGGTGTGTTGGGCAAAGGCAGTTTGGCATCATTATCACCGGCGTACATATTCAATGAAAGCACTTGCTGTCGAATGCGAGATGCGCAGGTCTGGCGTCTTGCCTGTTCCCTGGCCCTGTTAAGAGAAGGCATCAAGATAGCCATTAGCAGTGCAATAATCGCAATCACTACCAGCAATTCTATTAATGTAAATCCCCTTAGCTTTTTCATAGTAAAAAACTTCTCCATAAATTTCATATTTCCACTGGTTCTGCAAAACAAACAGGAAAAAGACTCCTGCTCTTATCTTCTATAAGAAAACAGGAGTCTTAATCCATTTGCAGCAGCTAACTTCCATGCCTGCCATCTGTAATTTTACAAAACCTTAGTATAAAAACCAGGATCGAAACTTTCCATAAAAAACAATATTCTCGTTTTTCTTAGTTAAAGTTTTCTTTCATGCTACTGCTGTACAATGATCTTAAGCTTTGGTCGATAGTAAGGTCTGGTATTCTCTTTAGTGGCAAGTCCATACCCTCTATCCTGGCTGTTATCATTTTTTATAATAAACGTAACCAGACCATCGCTTTCAACCCGACTTTTAATAAAGTTGACCAGTGCACTTCCTGCAACATCAACTCTGGTTCCGACAGTACCGGAGTTTCCTGTAGTCTCAACGATTCCTGGTACACCTCCATCCAAATCAGTTATATTGATCAAAGGATCACCATTATTGGTTGTCCACTCAAGTCCGATGTTGGCTTCAGTCAATACAGCTTCATCCCAGTTCTGAGGTGTGTTCCCGGCTTCATCATTCAGGCCATATAAAGAAAAACGATCACCGTTGCAAGTATCGTTTCGAGACGCACCTCCGGAAACAGTAAGAGTCAGTGTCGCACTTACAATTTTCTGGGCATCAAAACCGGAAAGGTCAAAGCGCACATAGCCGGCAAAATCATTACTTCCGCCTCGAATATCCATAAACACATTATCGCCGCGGACCGTGTCGTCGCGTATATATGTGTCGGCGGTGCTGCCAACTGTAATCCTGGTTCCTTCTCCCGCTCGTGTCAGTTGAATATCATCCAGGTACAATAAGCCTATGCCTCCGGTTGTGCCGACTTTTTCCAAACCTATCGTAATACTGCCGACATCACTAAGGTCTATGCCCAACGGCGTAAGGTATATCTCCCACTTTACCCAGCTTGTGAGGGATATATCGTTAACGTCTCCATCATATATATGCTTGGTATCGTTCAGCTTCATATACAACTGGTCTGTAGATGCGTTATTAGGCTCACCTCTGAACCATATAATTAAGGTATCCGGATTGCCTTTAGTCCAGTCATTCGTGCCTATCGGAAGCTCAACTGTCTGAGCTGTTGCTTCCGAATAACCGGCAGTAGTATTGTTATACCTCAACGGAGCAGAATGACCGCCGCTGTGGTTGGTTGTTGATAGATATGGTCCGGGAAATTCGTAACCTATCGATGCTCCGTTGACAGACTCATTGCCGTATCCGTCTTTCCACGTATTCCATACTGCATTGGCATCAGTAT
Organism: Sedimentisphaerales bacterium; assembly: GCA_016931715.1. GTDB lineage: Bacteria > Planctomycetota > Phycisphaerae > Sedimentisphaerales > Anaerobacaceae > JAFGPS01. Next base: position 3,541 of record JAFGEF010000135.1, on the reverse strand, counting down.
CATCATAACCAACTTCGAAACCATCCACTACTAACGTTTGAATTGTCGAGAAGCTCCATACAGTACCATCCCATGTCGTATATGCTTCGGCCATGTTCACTTCATCAACTCTCCAGTAGTATGTCTGCGCAAGATCAAGCTCTGGTGCATAGCTTGCATCCTGGAGCACTACTGAAGCGGCGGTTCCATCTGTTACTGCGCCGGCATCTGTATCCATATAGACATGATGTTCACCTGCATCTCTTCCTATTCTCCATGACATAACTGCATCCAAAGCAATATTTGCAGCTTTATCTGCCGGTGCAGGAATCCGTGCCCGGGTTGGAATTGCAGAGAAACGAACCTCGCTGAGGCCGCCGGTATAGAGACCATCTTCCCATGAGCTCCAGAACGTAAACTTGACATATTTTGCTGCTGCACCATCAAAAGCTACCGTAGTATTCGCAGTATATGCAGCATCGCCTGGTGCCTGATTAAATCCGACAGTGTCACCCAAAGCTGTCCATGTTTCCCCGTCCAGAGAATATGTAATATTTACATCTCTGGCGCCATAAGCATCCCCGGGAGGAATTTCGTTATAGTTCCAAACAATCATATCATGAAGCTTATAAACCTTGTCAAATTCATATTGAATCCAGACTTTTCCGGGTTCATCACTATAGCCTAACCACATGGTTTTAATGTCAGTCGAATGCATATCATTGGCATCGAGTCCGCTTCCATCGCATGTCATGTTCGGTTCCTGATTCTCAGGATCGTAATCGTTAACAGCCGTGACATTAATTATATTCACAGGAAGCAGCGAAAATGCTACAGGCTCTGTCGTAAATCTCCATACGCCACCCTTGGTGACAGCATCGCTTTCATCAATCTCATCGACTCGCCAATAATAAGTCTTCTCAAGTTCGAGACGACCCGGATCGAATACCGTGTCCGTCTGCCCGGAACTTAACAGCGAAAGATTCGAAGCATCCGTTCCGAAATACACATCGTGCTTTACTGCCCCCTGCCCGGCTGTCCAGCTCAGGCTCGGATCACGCACAACATCAGTCGCCGTATTGGCGGGACTCGGATTGCTGGCCAGGTCCAGGATTTTGCTAAATAGGAACTCGGACGGGTTAAGAGCTGCATTTGAAATACGAATTTCGTCAACCCGGCCAAGCACCCTATCCACGTGGCCGCCGTTGTAGAGACCGCGAGCAACAGTCCAGGTACCCGCTGTCCAGTCCGCCCCGGAGCCATTACCAATAGCCATAGCTAAATTCGGGCTGCCTGATGTAGTCAGGTCGTTCGTTGCAACAAGCACATTGTTGATATACAAGGAAAGTGTCTGGCCGTTGCAGACAGCAGCGACGTTGTACCAATTGTTAACGCTAATCAGACCAGGCGCAGATTCTGCCAGGTGGGCATACCCCGACACATCGGTATAGTACACACCAAAACGGCCATCGCCAACACGCATGGAAAGATAGAAAGGCGCCAACGCCGGCTCCGCCACACCGCCCGTATTAACGGTGCAGACATCCCGGCCATCCCGCCCGACAACGGTTCTGTAACCGCTAATGGAAGTAGGCCTAAAAGAGGCTTCCACCGTCCATTGCAGAGGCGACCATGTTTCCAGGTCCACACCTGTGGGTTTGCTCTGCGCAGACCAGGTCATAATAGCCGGATAGCTGCCCGCTGATTGGGCACACAACTCGTTCGCAAGATCAAGCGCAGGCACAGACGTGCTTTGAACCTGGTCAGACCAGTTATGCCCGGCCCATGCCCAATCCCAGCTCGTCAGGTGATTACCGTTTCCGGAGTGATCATAAGCTGCCATGCGCCAAACGGTACGACCATCGGAATCAGGTATAGCTTTTCCGGATGCCACAGTTCCCGGAGGATCGTCGATTCCCGCGATGCCCATGTCATCGAATCGCCAGTAGGCGACCGTGTCTGCCAGCGCTGCACTTGCTGCACACATGACAACCAATAAAAATAATATTTTCTTACACATCATAAACCTCCTAAAAATTTAACATTAATTAATAAAAACCATTAAATTCTGTTATTAGACTCTATTACAACATTTATCTGCCCAGGATAATGTAATAGTCTTATCTATACTTTCTTTCTAATTTTTAGGTTAATCAATTTTTGTAAATAAAATCACATCAAATCTCAGAGCGTTTGCCCGGTACGAAATCTCGATGTTATGTGTCCCGGCGGAAAGCGTGAACTCGACCGGCGGCTCTGCACCGCCTTCATGTTTGACTGACTGTGACCAGTGCCAGTAATCTCCTGTCGGTATGTCATTGAATTCCATCCAGCCATTCGTCAGAGGAGTAACAGCCGACTGGATGGCAGCGCCCGGAATACGTACCCAGCAGGAATCATCTCCGCCCGGGAATCCAATCAGGAAACGAACCGTATAGGTGCCCCCTTCGACTGTAAAGGGAATAGTCACAGTACCGTTAGGATATGGCGGAGCAGTGCCTTCATCAGCAGTATCGTCTGTTGTGCTGACATACCGGCCGCCTGAAGCAGTTACATCGTCATACATCATCATAGGAGCGGTAACTGTGCCGGTTTCCGCCTCAACCCATACCATTTCTGAAGGAACCGCAGGAGCCTCACGATATAGCCGCATATCATCGATAAGAACTGTGCCCCTACCGCCTATTCCGCCTATCTTCTCTAAGCCGATTGTAAGCGACGTTACATTTGCCAGATTAATGCCAGCCGTGTTAAGGTCGATATTCCACTGAATCCATAATGGCTTTAATAAATCAGCGGAGTTACCATAAACCACCTTCTTGTTGTTAATCTTCACATACATATTCTGAGCGTTATTAGCAGGATCGCCATAGAACCAAATCACTAATACCCCGGGATTGCCTGTCCTCCAGTCTGTCGTACCGATTGGCAGGTCAACTACCTGAGCTGTTGCCTCCGAATAACCGGCTGTAGTATTGTCATACCTCAGAGGAACTGAATGCCCGCCGCTGTGATTGGTTGTCGATAGATACGGCCCGGGAAAATCATAACCAATAATACCCCCGTTGACTGATTCATTGCCGTACCCATCAATCCATGTTGCCCATACTGCATTTGCATCAGAATCATCATAACCTGCTTCGAAATTCTCAACTACAAAATCTGTAATTGTCGAGAAATTCCATACAGGACCAATCCATATCGTATGTTCTTCAGCTTCGTTGACTTCATCGACTCTCCAGTAATAGGTACTGCCAAGCTCGAGATTCGGGGCATAGGCGGCTTCATCAAGTATTATTACACTTGCTGTGCCTTCCGTTACTGCATTAACATCCGTACCAATGTAGAGATTGTGCTTATCAACTCCTCTTCCCGCCCGCCATATGAGAGCTGATTCTACTGAAACATCACTTGCCTTATCCTCTGGATATGGCTCTCTTGCCAAGACAGGAATGTACATAAAGCGCACTTCACTCAAACCTACTTTTGTGATTGTTCCGTTACTCCAGTTGCTGTTTGCCGTCAGGCGAACCGATTGTGCTGCTATGCCGTTGAAATCTAC
>JAFGEF010000134.1 GCA_016931715.1 Sedimentisphaerales bacterium | reverse complement strand
GTGAATTATGTGCAAAATTCAGGTTTTAATTTGTAATTATTAGTAACTGTTCAATGTCAAGGGCAGGCCCCGGTTGTTTCGCAAGTTCTATATTTTAGGAAATAATATTCGGCGGGAATCACTTATATCAATACAGAATCTAAAGCTTGCATGGCGTAGGATAAACACTGGTCGTAATCTACAGTACAAGAGATTCTTTCGAGAATTATATCTCATATACGAGGGGGCTTTAGATGATAATCTTCGAGAGTTGCACAAGAAACTACATTCAAAGGTATGGCTACCAAATCATTCTATCCGTATTTTTTTGCCAAAGCCTTCAGGACTTCAACGACCAATATCACTTTTAAACATCGAAGATCAAATCCTTTTGCAAGCTATTTCAAATGGTTTTGCAAAAAAGCTAAGAACAAAAAGAAAATCAGTTGAACTTGAGACAGTATTTAGTAATAAGCTTGCTGAAAATACTGATTCTATATTTTTTACAGAAAGATGGCAGATTACTTATCGTGCTTTTCAAGATAAATGCATTGAATATTTTGATAAAGGTTTTAGATGGGCAGCCCATTTTGATCTTTCAGCTTATTATGATACTATTTCACATGACCTTTTAATTCGTATTGTATCACCTGGTGAATCACATCCTGAGACCTGGAATATTGTATTGAAGTGGCTACAAATTTGGTCTGCTTCAGAAAGCTCAGCAATGACTGGTCATGGAATTCCCCAAGGTCCAATAGCTTCAGATTTCCTTGCAGAAGCCTTTTTTTTACCTATTGATATTAAACTGCGAAAAAGCGGTTGTTCATATATTAGGTATGTTGATGATATTAGGTTATTTGGTAAAACGGAAAATGAAGTACGCAAACTTGCGATAATGATGGAACAATTATGCCGTAACCGCGGATTAATACCACAGGGTAAAAAATTCGAAATTAAAAAACTGGAAACCCCAGATGATGCTATGGGTTCTTTACCAAGTATTCCACCAACTGATGGGAAAGATACTACAGAACCGGAAATGACATCTTCTGAGGCACTATATATTCTTGAATCTTCTCTTGGAGGGAAGCCTGTAAAAATCAAAGATAAGTCACGATTTCGTTATGTAATGTATCGCGCCCCAGTTGACTCCAGATTTCTTTCAAAAGTGCTTATGTTGTTACCTCGCCACCCAGAGCATATTGATTCATTTGTTGCATATTTTTCTAATTTCTCCCACAGGCATCCAGTTACACGAGCGATATTACAGTATTTAAATAGTGGACTACCATATTCTTACGTACGTGGAGAGCTTTGGCATATTCTCGCCAGAATGGGAGATAGAGATGAACTTAAAAATGGATTATTGGTTGCTCGTAACGATGTGAAAAATCGAAAGAATTGCATAGTACTCTCTTGGGGAGTAATGCATTATTTAATAGAATGCGAAAAAAAAGGTTTGTTACGGTTAGGAAAACGGTTGGCATCGGAACATCCTCTTGGTAGAGCACTCCTTGCTCCAGCTTTATTTGATAAGGAATTTCTACCTAAAGGATATATAATAAAAATGTTAAAAGGTTCATTGGAGGAGCAGCTTGCTGCATGTCGCGAGCTTCAAAGGAGGAAGATCAAACTGGGAACATTGGGCTTACGACAGAATGAACTATCTTCGATAGCACGAAACACATTACGATCACTTGGGGTAATTCATCGTAGAATAAAAAAAGAAACTGATTGGATATGTGAAAGATTGGCATCACTTTATAGCTGCAAGAATACGCCTATTTGGCGTAATCTTTTAGGTATAGAATATGAACACGCTCTTCAATTTCTTATAGAAGCAGAAGCACGTTTTCCGGGTAACTACTCTGAATGGTTATCTTTACAAGATAGCTTTAATGATATAGCCATCCGGCAGTTTATTATATTTCTTAAGGGAAAAGGATTGCCAGGACATTCAAAGCTAAACAATGGAAGTAGATTAGTGAAGTATGGACAACTAATCGGTATTGGTACACCATTTGATAAACAATATCCAAATACTGCTGATAACCTTCGTCAACTCCATTATCGTCGTAACACACTCCCACAATCTCATCCATACGATGAAAAAGGAGGTACAAAAAATCATTGGTTAAAAAAATGGGAACAGAAAAATTTGATAATAAATGTTAAAAATTCCTTGGATCAAATAGCAGATGAAGTAAAAAAATACCTTTAAATAGCATGTCAGTAAATAAGTGGTCAGATCTCCGATTAGCTCTTGATTGGGTGGATAGAACATCAATACTTATTTAAAAACTAATCGCAGAGAGATAAAAACATTGTCCCCACGAGGACCATATTACCAGGCACTGAAGAAGGGTTAACTTCTAAAGTGCCCTGCAAATAAAACGCCAGCCAGCAGATAATGCTCAACCTGTGTGCCCAATCATTGGACTTTTTAGACCTTGACATTCAAATTCAGCGGTATATACTTTGCGGTATAGCTCACTGATTTGGAGGATAAAATGGATACTGCAAAATTATTTATTAACGGGCGAAGTCAGGCAGTGCGTTTGCCCAAGACTTATCGATTCGAAGGGAAGGAAGTATATATTAAAAAAGTTTCACAAGGAATTTTAATAATACCTAAAGACAAATCAGTATGGGGTGTTTGGGAAGAAAATTTAAAAAAATATGACGAACCATTTATGACTGACAGGAATCAACATGATTCTCAACAGGAAAGGGATGGTTTAAATGATCTATTTGATTGATACCAATATCTGTATTTATTTAATGAACAAAAAACCCTCTAAAGTAATTCAAAAATTTAAAAATACAGAAGTTGGACAAATCGGCATATCGACAATCACAGTATCCGAATTAAATTATGGTGTTGCAAAAAGCAATTTCAAAAAACAGAATGCTCAACGACTTGAAGAATTTCTCACACCATTTGAAATCCTGCCATATGATGAGGCTGCATCAAAATATTATGGAATGATTCGCACTGAGCTTGAATCACAGGGCAAAATAATTGGCCCGCTTGATATGCTTATTGCTGCTCACGCTCTAAGTAAAGATTTGATATTAGTCACAAATAATGAAAAAGAATTTCTAAGGATTAAGCCATTAAAAGTTGAAAACTGGGCCAAGTAGGAAAGTGGGCAAATTTCTGATTAGCTTTTGTTTGGGTGGGTAGAAGATCCAAACTTTTATTGAAAAGGTGGAAAAGGGGACGGTGTTTCCGAAGCAACTTGTCAAAAAAATCTATGAAGGTGTAAACACAGGATATGCCAAGACATGCGAGATTAGATGCTTCTGGAGCCTTGCATCATGTAATAGGGCGGAGAATTGATGGAAATGTTCCCTCATCAAACAATATGAGGAACCTGTTAACAGGCTACGTTATCAACTATAACAGTAGATATAAAATATAGAGTACTGATTAAGACAGAAATTTGCGGTTTTCTATAATATTCGCGGCAGAAAGTCGCATAGCGGTGATTCTACTTTTATACCTTCTTCCGTATCCGGCACCACAGGCAATATAAGATGAGACGGGTACTCCCTGTTATGATAAACAGTTATATCAATGGAGAGTGGGGAAGGTCCTGTGACATAGGAGCTTCCCGAGTCCCACAAATTATAATCCTTATCCTCACACGCTATCTGCAGCCAGATTTTATGTCCCTTTTTAAAGGTATTAAAGATGGGGACAAGCTCGATCTG
>JAFGEF010000133.1 GCA_016931715.1 Sedimentisphaerales bacterium | reverse complement strand
CGCTGGAAAATTCTAAAACAACTACTCCAATAGGGAGATTAATTATGAAAAGTCCAATTATAAAATTCGCCGCTGCTGCGTTGATATTAGTTGTAATTATTTTAGGCATGGAAAGGTTTGGTATTAATAGTTCTTCTGTTGCATGGGGGGATATTTCAGAGCATTTTACATCAGTGCCGTTTTTCAACTTAACAATATATACAAAAGAAAATTCCTCGTCAAAAATCAGTAAAATGCAGATATGGAAATCGGAAGATTCTCGCGTTAGGGTAGAAAGTGAAAACGCTACATCTTTTATCGATTTAAAAGGAACTGTAAATAAAATAATTACCTTTGATCAGAATTCCAAATCTTCTGTGCAGATAGAGGGTGTGAGCTTTAGTCAATCAGCTAATGCCCCTAATATGAGCTTGATGGTAATATTATGGGATATGATGAATACTGAAGGGCAATTTTCACTCGATACACTCATAAAAAATTTTCCTTCCAATGTCAACGGGATTACTCTGGTTACAGCCGCTGAAACAGCGGCATCGAAAGAAATAATTCTTTTCGAGGCAAAATCACTAACTACACCTGAACACCTTACAATCTGGGCTTTGAGGGAAAGCAAACTACCTCTTCTGATGCAATTCAGAGATCCCAGAAGTGGAGATTTTGGTGATTTTATTTTCAATTATTCACAGAAGATGGACCCCTCCTTTTTTGATTCTGAATCTTTCAAAAAATAAATATTATAGACAACAAATTTAAAGCCGGGTGGAAATATCCGGCTTTTTTTATGCGCTTTAGGGGAAATTTCAGTTTCATATATTTTTTTACTCAAAATAAAGATTTTGTTATACTAATCAGAGCGGCTCAGGTGTGTTATAATTAAAGAAAGATCTTTCTAAGAAGCTCTAATAAAAAGAATCGTATCGCGGGCATCTTGCCCGCGAATGCATGGGCAGGATGCCCATGCTACTTTAAAAATTCATTTTGTTAGAGTTCCTGATAGTTGACGCGTTAATGGTTGAAGAAAAACTGCTTATTTTGAAATTCAAGCTCGGCAACAGGGATGCTCTATGCAGAATCTATGAAAAATATAAAAATGATTTACTGAAACTGGCGATTGCTCTTCTGAATGATGTAAATACCGCAGAAGATGTTGTAGAAGAAGTATTTATGGCATTCGCGCAATCAGCCGCAACTATTAGGATAAACGGAAATCTTAAAAGCTATTTGACAATTTGCGTTGCCAATAAGATAAGAAATACAAAACGCGACAGGCAAAGGCACGAGACATCAGACATTGAAGAATCACAAGGTCTTGTATGCCAGTCTAAAAGACCTGAGCAGTGGGCTATGCTGAACGAGGAGATGGAAATACTTCGCGATGCACTGGCACTAATTCCTTATGAGCAGCGCGAGGTGCTTACTCTTTATATGCAGGGCGATATAACTTTCAAGCAAATAGCGAAAATGCAGGGCGCGTCAATCAATACTGTGCAGGGCCGATACCGGTACGGCCTGAACAAACTGCGTTCGTTGTTGAACGGTGAGATGGAAAAATGAAATCTGAAAACAATATTAAAAAATTCTTTGGCAAAGCCGCAGTTGATACTAATCCCAAAAAGGATAAAAAAGTGCTCAACAAAATATTGGCGGCCCAAACCAAAACAAATATATGGAGATTAATCATGAAAAATCCGGTTACAAAGTATGCCGCCGCTGCGTGTATTGTAATGTCATTAATATATTTTACATTCCTACCAGAACAATATGCCTGGGCTGATGTTATCAAGGCATTAAATAATACTGATAATATTCATGTTGTTTTGAAACGAACCGACCCTAATAATCAGGTTTATATCAAAAATACATGGCTCAAGAACAAGACAATGTTTCGTGAAGAAGAATCGGATGAGATAACAATTGATAACGGCGAACAATGTCTTATTCTTGACATAAATAATAGAACCACTCAATTGAGTGATTCCAGATTACCTTTTGTGGATTATACAGAAGGCGGACTTTTCGAGTTTATCCTTTTATTTACAGGAACAGCTTCAGACGAAAAAGCAGAAGAACTTGCTGAAGATTATAAAGCAGAAGAGCTACCTAATGAACGAACAACTACTGAGCGAATATTCGATTTGACTTATCAAGATGTATGGATTGGCAAAGCCCGGATTGACGCAAAAAGCAATCTTCCAATACGTATTGTTATTAATCCTATCGGAAAGCATAAAAAACATGTTTTATCAGTAGAAATATCCTACGACTACGAGCCGATTTCTCTTGATGTATTTAGTCTTGATATTCCTGTAGGATATACAGAGCTACCACGTGCTAAAAGCAAAATGTTTAGCGGCAGAGTAATCGACCATGAAGGAAATCCGGTAGAAGGTGCTGAAATTGTCACTTCTGATAGAGACCTGGAAAATATAAAAAGTATGTCGGATGAAAAAGGCGAGTTTACCATCAAACTAAATCCGGAAAGAAGTTTAAACGGATTTCCTAAAATTATCCGAGCTATTAATAATAATGATCCAAATCATGTCGCATGGACATTATTGCGAAATCCAAGACATGAACCTGAACCTTTATTTACACCGGATGATGGGAAAACAAAATCGGAAATAGGTGATGGTCTTGATATCAACTTATCTAATGAAACGACACTACGTGAATTCATTCCTGAAAATTCAGGTACGTTCATATTTGAAAGTGAAGAAGACCAATATCCGAGCCAGGTAATAGATATCGAACTTAAGATGCAACCTGCAAGTGTACTAACGGGACGAATAACTGACCGTAACGGCCAACCTATACAAAATGCTATTATCTGGTTAGATAATATGATGGTGGCCATTGGAGAAAATGAGATTGAAATCCATGGGATAGGTCAAACAAACAAAGAAAAAAAAATTGCGTCAGATTTACGATATGAGGATACTGACGACGATATAGACAGTATTTGTACACTCACTGATGAAGAAGGCTATTATGTATTAGGTAACATACCTGATATATGGAATCGAGCCAGGCTGGAAGTTAGAGCCAATGGTTATGTTCAGGTAGCTAAAGAAATATCACAAAATGAAGGAAATGATTTTGTATTATTAGACGCGGATGTAACAATTCGCGGAACAGTCATAGACAATCAGGGCAATCCTGTTGTAGGTCGTGAAGTCGAAATAGATATTGACTCGGATGAGATTGGTGATCTTGATATAGAAGAATTTTATACAGATTCGGAAGGTAAATTCGAGTTGAAGGGAATTCCCGAAGTTGATGGTCTGGAACTTAAAATTCGAACAGATGAAAAACCTCGTGATTGGGAAGAGAACGAACTAACCAAAGATCACGGATTCATTTATTATCGTATGATTGAGGAAACGATAAAATTTGAGCCGGGCAAAAAAGAATACACGATAAATATTGAGCCGCATATGCCTGATATTAAAATCGAAATCGAAGTTAAAGATTCAAATGGAAAAGTACTTGAAGGAATACCCGCGGGAATATGCGCCTCAGGGTATTCGGAACATGTATGGTTCACTACAAAGCTCTGCGGCGTGACAGATAAAAATGGTTTGTGTATAATCGAAGAAGTTCCAAATATTGATCCTTTAAAAATATGGGTTTGTATTCCTCCAAGACCTGAATTGTGGGAAGACGATGACGAATCAGAAGTCAATCAGCAGGTAAAAAATGCCATAAGTGAGACAGGTAAAAAATACTATCATATCGAAGAAAAAGTAGATTGGCAGCAAGATAAGAAAAACTACAAAATCCCTATAACTTTAAATTAGATATCGTGATAGTATTTCTCTTTTTATTCTATTTTTGTGCAAAGCATTTGGCTAATATTTTTATTGGGTGAGTTACTTTGGTTTTGGAAATATGCTCGATTTGCATTTGACATGCGGCACATTCAGTCAGTACGTTCTTGATTCGTGAATCTTCAAGAGCTTTTTTCAAACCTGCTGAAATGTCCGAAGAAAGCTGGTAATTTTTCTTCTGCATTCCGAAGGTTCCGGCCAGGCCGCAACAACCTGCGTTTAAGTCGGTGACTTTTATGCCGCCAAGTTCTTTTAGCAGCTTTATACTTGCTCCCTTTTCTCCAGCCGCGAGTAAATGGCATGGAAGATGATAAACATACTCGTTGCTTGCTGTGTCGAGGGCGTCTCGCCCTCGATTCGCGGGCAGGATGCCCGCGACACCATGAGTTCCTTTTAATTTGCCTTCTTTATAAAGATTAAGCAGGTATGTCATCAGTTCGAAGGTATTATCGGAAATAAGTTTCGTGTCATGGGCTTCCAGCCCATGATTGCGAGCGCTGGAAGCACTCGCTACGAAGTGGCGTAATTCCTGCTTTAAACACAGAGCGGCGCTTGGTTCTGAGCAGACGATTTTATAGCCGTCACGAACAGCCTGGGCAAGATATTTAGCGCTGTATGACAAGTCTTTTTTCGCGCGTTTTACATCGCCATAGACAATCGCCGGCAGCGGGGCGGGCAACTGTTCAGGCAAAATTACTTCAATATTTAATGCACGTAAAACATTAATCACGGCGAAACCCAACTCGTGGTCGTTATAATTTGCGTATGTATCAACGAAATATGCGACTTTATCAATTGGCTTTTCGATAGGTTTGCATGAAGCAAGGTATTTCCGTCCTTTTTTAAGGAAAGAGCTTCGCAAAAATGTCGGCATAGTTCTTCGCTTGTCGAGACCGATGGTTTTTTCCATGAAAAATGAAAAAATCGGCAGGTGCATAAAGAAATTCGATACGGGCGAAAAAATACTGCCTAATATACTCATAAAACGATTGTTGCTTAAAATTCGTTCTGTAGTGCGCAGACCTTTATGTTTGGCATATTTTGCTTTTACGGCTATCATCATTTTCGAGATATCGACTCCTGCGGGACATTGTGTCATACATGCCTTGCAGTTTATGCACAAGTCGAAGAACTTTCTGAATTCAGGTGAATCGAATTCTTTTTCGTCGAGCTGTCCGGTCGCCCAGAAATGCAGGATGCTTGCCTTGGCGCGAGAGCTTGCAAGCTCGCCGCCTATTGCATGAAAAACAGGACACATTCTTAAGTCGGAATCTCTGCTCAGGCATAAGCCGCAGCCGTAGCATTGCTCGACTTCCATCTCTAATTCGTTTTTGTCAAAGAGTAAATCGCTTTCAATTTTTTCGGGCAGGATTTTGGGACTTCTTCTCAAATTTTCGAACATGATATTCGGATTGTCATTAAGCAGCTTGCCCGGGTTGAGCATGTTTTTGGGATCGAAAATGTTTTTGATTTTTAAGAGCAGCCCGTAATATTCATCGCCGAATTGCTTGTGAATAAATGGAGCTCGTATTAGCCCGATTCCATGTTCGCCGCTCACGGAGCCTCCGAGCGACCATGCGAGCGGGAAAACTTCACTTGCGATTTTTCGCATTTTTTCGTGGTCCTTCGGGTCGCTTAAATCGAGGAACGGACGTACGTGCAATTCGCCGTCACCCGCGTGGCCGTAGTAAGACATTGTGAAATTATAGCGTTTGCCGATATCCTGCAGACCTGCGATATATTCGCCGAGCCTGTTATGGTCAACAGAGATATCTTCCATAAATTCAGCAGGGTGCTTTTTGCTCCTTTTTCTATAGAGCAGGGGGCCTGCGTCCTTGCGGGATTTCCATAAACGTTTCTGTTCGTTTGCATCTATGATTGTTTTTCGTTCTTTTGCAATCTTTCCGACCGCCGCATCGGTAATTTTAATTTTTTCTTTGACCTGCTCGATGTTGTCACCGATATGTTCAATCAGCAGGACAGCTTCGGAATTTCTCGGCAGAATGTCACGGTATTCCGGCAGAGCTTCGTAAGCCATATCGAACAGGAACTTGTCCATAAGCTCGCAGGCTGAAACTCCTGTATTAACGATGAGGGGTACTGCCTGCGCCATTTTTGCGAACGAATCGAATCCAAGCTGCAAAAGAGCTTTTGCTTTCGGCAGGAGTACTGTTCTGAGGGTGATTTTCGTAAAGACAGCCAGAGTGCCTTCCGAGCCTGCTAAAAGCCGTGCCATATCAATTTTACCATCGCGGCAAATTCCGGCAATCGAATAAGCGCTTTGATTGCGCTTGCTTGCGGGAATGGCTTTTGCGATGATTTCTTCTTTGCCGCTCAGCAGGGATAAACATTCTCGTGCGATGGGAGAAGCCGGGTCGTCAGGGAACTGTTCCGGATTGAAGTTGTTTCTGAACATTACAATATCGCCGTTTGCCGTAACTGCCTCGATGCTTTCGACATAATTTCCCATGTAGCCATATTGAAGCGAGTGTGCGCCGGTAGCATTATTTGCGACACAGCCTCCGACAACAGCGCGGGAAGCGCTTGATGGGTCAGGCCCGATTTTTCTGCCGTATTGCGCAAGATGCTGGTTGAGTTCGTCGAGAACCACGCCCGGCTGGCATGTTACTATTTCGCCGTTATTTTCGACTCCGATGATTTTGTTCATATAGCGGTTCATGTCGAAGACAATTCCCGATGTTAGTGACTCGCCCGCTACACCTGTTCCGCCGCCGCGTGCGACTATCGGGATGTTATTTTCCCGTGCATATTTTATCACGGCGGAAATTTCGTCAGCGTCCCGCGGCATTACCACGCATTGAGGCACTATGCGATAAATGCTCGCATCGGTGCTGTAAGCGGCTTTGTGTAATATGTCTGTATAAATGTCACCCCGTATAATTCGGGATAATTCAGCGGCGATATTTTCTGGTTTGTTTGTCATATTCGTATTATAACCTTTTGCTTTCTATGCGGCATGAAAATTCATTTTAAATGTTACTGCTCGAAATCGCGGGGCAGGAACTGCGCCTGTGATATTGTACCTTTCATTCTCAGCAGTGCAAGGTCATCATCGTCAACCTGGCCGTTTATGAACTGCTGGACTATCGGGTGCGGGTGATTGCGAATATAATCGGCGTTTCCGTCGGCGACAATTTTCCCGTTATGCAGCATGATAATCCGGTCTGCCACTTTATATGCGCTTGTCATGTCATGAGTAACAACAATTGACGTGATATTCAGCTCTCTTTGCAGTTTCAGGATAATCTCGTTAATAACATCCGAACGAATAGGGTCCAGTCCTGTAGTCGGTTCGTCGTATAGAATTACCTCGGGATTCAATGCTATGGCGCGTGCCAGGGCAACTCTTTTTCTCTGGCCGCCCGATAGATTTGCCGGGTAATAATTCTGGTAACCATCAAGACCGACCATGGCAAGCTTGTTTTTCACAAGCTCATCAGCCTGTTTCCAGTCGCTGATTTTATAATGCTGGCTGATAGGAAAAATAATATTATCCCTGACGCTGAGACTGTCGAACAAAGCTCCTCCCTGAAAGAGAAAACCGTAATGCGTGCGTATTTTGTTCAGCGATTTTTCTTTCAGGTTGTCAATTCTTTTATGATTAAAATAAACTTCGCCTTCACTAGGCCTGAGCAGCACAATCAAATGTTTGAGCAGGACGGTTTTTCCGCAGCCGCTCGGCCCGATGATAACTGTTGTTTTGCCTTTTTCTATACTAAGGTTAATTTTGTCCAGTACGACTTTTTTTTGAAAAAGCTTAGTAAGGTTTTTTACTTCAATAATACAGTTATTCCCGGTTTCGCAGGGCTGTTTATTTTCGTTCTCTATTTGCGTTTTTTCGTTAGTTTCAACGGAATTCATATAAAACCTTTATATTCATTACTTAAGAAGTAGTTCAGGATAACAATTATTTGTCTTTTGAGCAAGAAGAGAATTTTGAGAAAATCACCGCACAAAGGCAAGGCTGATTTGATGCCCTCTAATAAAAAAACGCGGCGGATATTTCCAAAGCCGCGGTTTTTATGGTTTTAGGATAGTTTTTTATTTCAGTTTGCTTTCCGTTAACAGCATCAATAACGTTGGCTGTTCCTATAGTATTCTAAATCCGCTTCTTGAAAAAGTCTATGTATTCACTGTTTCGGGGATAGCATTCACGATTACTATATTTTCAACTCCTGATTAGTTCTTAAAAACTATCCTTGCTGTTCTGTTTTCTTTTTAACGATATTGATTTTCGTCATATTCGATATCATAAAGCCATCTTCCCACGAATCAGTTATACGTCGCATCATTACTAAAAAGTATGTACCTTCTTTTTCAGTTATGTTTTTAAATAAAGCCCTTAGATAATATTTAATGCCGCATTCAGTCTTATTAATTTACGTTTATCAATTTCTTTATTTATTTCCTTTTCAATTACGTAACGGGTAATTTCTGCTCCTTCTGTATCTATCACGACAATAGTAAAGTTATTATATAACCCGGCAATAGTCAATAATATTTGAATACAATCTCGACAGGTCGGTATGAGTGAGATATTTTATGGCAATATTGGAATTGCGAATATGTATTTGCAATTAAATGAGGCTTTTCAAAGGCCAGAAAGTGAAATATAACGTTTTGAAGATAACCGCTAAGGCAAAATTAAGAGCCAGAATGGAAATAAAACTTGCCACGAACGCCTCTGTGCAAGCCTGCCCGACACCCTGCGCCCCTTCCTTGCATGTAAATCCCTTGTAACAGCTAATCGCGGCTATTGCCACACCAAAGAAGAATCCTTTTACTATACCAATAGCGACGTCCCACAATTCAACAAAGGATGCGCTGTAGCTCCAGTACGCTCTGCTATTAATTCCAAAATGAAAACAGGAGATAAAATACCCGCCCAGAATGCCGAGCAAGTCTGTGTAAATAATAAGGACGGGAGTAAGAAGCAAAAGCGCCATAATTCGCGGCGCAACGAGGTATTTTACGGGGTCTGTGCCCATACTTCGGACGGCATCAATCTGCTCTGTAACATTCATGGTTCCAAGCTCCGCCGTAAGAGCTCCGCCAATTCTTCCTGCGAGCATAACTGCTGCTAATACAGGTCCAAGTTCCTTTACCACGGAGATATTAATAAGAACACCCAATCGTTCCTCCATGCCCATACCGGCGAGCTGGTCATAAGCCTGAACTGCCAGAGTCATTCCGACAAAAGCGCCTGTAATCATAACGACCGGAACACTGTTTACTCCGATAATATGCATTTGCACCCATACAAGTGGATATGCTCTTATACTGAAGAAACTTCGCAGAGATATAATTATTGACTGCCAGAAAAATCTGGCAAAACGTCCTATATTATTAAATAAATCAAAAGTTTTTATTCCAATAGCAGCAATCATTTTTTAACTCCTAAATATTTAGTATTAGGATTAGGAAGTGGAAGATTTTTTCAATCCCCATTTCCTATTCCTATACCTATACCTAAATACTAATTGGTTCAAAGCTAATAGTCAATGGCCAATATATTGCATACAAACAGAGAGTTTCTGATAAATATGCTTTGTCTGCATGTCGATAATTCTGTTGGCTTATTAAGTATGGTGTTTTTGCGCATAAGAAAGGGCAGGAATGTCCTATAAATCTCTATTTTTAATGTCAATTAGAACAAATGATTAAAAATTTTAAGAGAAAATGACAAATGAATAAGTATGCGATAGTAAAAAAATCCGCCTCGGTAATCTTATTTGCTGCAATAGTTATCGGAGTTTTCTGGCTGATGCAGAAAAAAGTTACAGACAATATTACGTACTGTACTCTCATCTCAATTATGGTGGCAGTTGCGCTCACATATTTCCAGAGCAGGTTTCTCGCAGATGTTTTGGAGCGTTCGGAGTCTGTAAAGAATGCAAAGATTGAAGCCAGCGGCCTGCGAGCACGTCAAAAACGCCTTGAAGAAAAGGTTCAAAAACTCACGACCGAGTTAGAGGCTGCCAACTTGAAATTGAAAGCGGAAATTGCAGACAAGCCTTTTGATCAGAGGCAATTGCAGCAACGACTTAAAAATCTTAACTGTTTGTATGCATTATCCAAGATAGTAAATCGTCAGGGAACACCCCTTGAACAAATATTCCAGGAAACTGTAAATTTGATACGTCAGACTTATCGTTATCCTGAAAGCACCTGTGTCAGACTTATTTTCGATGGCGTTCGTTATCAAACTGAAGATTTTCAGAAAAGCGAATTAAGCCGCCATGTACAGATTAAGGCGCACGAGGAAGATGTCGGAATCATTGAAGTTTATCTACAGGGAGAGAAAACAGAAAGCGGCGACGATACTCTGCTGAAGGACGAAGAGGACAGCCTGCTGAGCGCAGTGGCAGAATGGCTCGGCAGTATTGCCGAACGCAAGAAAGCCGAAGAAAAGATGCATTTGTTCCGGAACCTGATAGAGCGTTCCAACGACTGTATTTTTGCGGTTGAGCCGAAATGGGGACGCTTCATGGACGTCAACCACAGGGCATGTGACAGTCTCGGATATACTCAAAAGGAATTCATAAGCGAAGTTACTTTAAAAAATATCGATGAATCCATACCTGATGATTACGCCTGGCAAAAGCAGATAGAAACGCTGAAACAGAAGGGTGACATTGTCAAGGAAGCCCGGTATAAAAGAAAAGACGGTGAACAGTTTTTTGTTGAGACAAGTCTTAAGTTCATAACCCAGGAAAAGCAGGATTATATTATTGCCATTGCCAGGGATATAACCGAACGCAAGAGGTCGGAAGCAAAACTGAAAGCGGCACAGGAAAAGCTGCTCGAAACGGCGCGCAAAGTTGGTATGGCTGAAGTTGCAACCGGAGTTCTTCACAACGTCGGCAACGTGCTTAACAGCGTCAGCGTTACCGCGGAGTCAATCCAGAAAAGAATTCGCAAATCCAAAGTGTCCTATCTCAGTGATGCGGTACATCTGTTCGAGGAGCATTCGAATGACCTTGCGGCGTTTTTAACGAGCGAGGATCGCGGAAAGAAACTGCCTCTCTTTTTGGCAAATCTTTCACAGGAGCTTATCGAAGAACAGGCAAAACAGCTCGAATCACTCGAAGAATTGACAAGGCACGTTCAGCATGTGGCTGATATTATTCAGCTTCAGCAGTCATACAGCAAAACCAAAGGGCTGACCGAGCCGGCATCCATTGCGGAATTGATAGATGACGCGGTTAAAATTAATGCCGAATCGTTATCACGAAACAAAATCGATATAAGACGCAGCTATGCGGATTTGCCGGTTATGCTTCTTGACCGCCATAAGGTTCTGCAGATTTTGACAAACCTGATTAGCAATGCGATATATGCTCTTGCCAAAAGCTCGAATCAGGAGAAGATTCTTGCTCTCAGTGTGAACGAATTCAAACAGGGACATATCAGAATCGAGGTACGTGACAACGGCATAGGAATCCCGGCGGAGAATATGACGCGAATATTCGAGCACGGCTTTACAACCAAGGAGAAGGGGCACGGATTCGGGCTGCACAGCACGGCGCTGTCGATAAACGAGTTAAACGGCTCGATTGTTGTTCACAGCGACGGTCCGGGCAAAGGAGCACTCTTTACTATTGAACTACCTTTTAAAACACAGGAGACAACAGCATGAATGAAGCAAAAAAAATGAATGTTCATCGTATTCTTGTTATCGATGATAATCCCAATATTCATAAGGATTTTCAGACAATTCTCGCTGAAGAGCATGACAGCGCCGCTCTTGATGACCTTCGGGCGGCGGTTTTCGGCCAAACGAATAACGAATCGAAGGATAAAAGTGTTTATGAGATGGATTTTGCGTCACAGGGACAGGAAGGTTTCGAGAAAGTTAAAGAGGCGCTGGCTCAAAACCGTCCTTATGAACTGGCTTTTATCGATATGCGAATGCCCCCCGGATGGGATGGATTAAAAACTATAGAAAGCATTTGGGGAGTTGATAAAAATATTCAGGTTGTTATCTGCACCGCGTATTCAGATTATTCATGGGGAGAAATAACCCAGAGACTGGGCAAATCCGAAAACCTGCTGATTTTGAAGAAACCCTTTGACAGCGCTGAAGTGTCACAGCTTGCTTCCGCTCTTACGGAAAAATGGAATCTTGCCAGAAAAGCTTCGATGAAACTCGAAGAGCTTGAGCAGATGGTTAAGGAAAGAGCCAAAGAGCTTATAGAAAAAAATAACCAGCTTAAAATGGAAATCGCAGAAAGGGAGCAGGCGGAGTTAAAGCTCGCCGAGATGATTAAGAAAGTGGAAAACAGCAATAAAGAGCTGAAGGACTTTGCCTCTATCGTTTCGCATGACCTCAAGGCGCCTCTTCGCGGAGTCAAAACTCTTGCATTATGGATACTCGATGACTGCGGTGATAAGTTCGATACAAAAGCCACACAGCAAATGAACCTGCTTCTCGAAAGGGTTGAGAGAATTTATAACCTGATTGACGGCGTATTAAGATATTCCAAAGTAGGCCAGAATGACGGTGCACATGTTCAGGTGAACCTGGATACTTTTATTCCTGAAGTTATCAGCATGGTTGTTCCGCCTGAGCATATTAATGTAACTGTTGAAAATAAGCTTCCTTCAATTATTTGTGAAGAGACGCATATAATGCAGGTTTTTCAGAACCTTATAAGCAACGCGATAAAATACCATGACAAGCCGCAGGGCTGGATCAAGGTGGGCTGTGCCGATGAAGGCGATTTCTGGAAGTTCAGTGTCGCTGATAACGGCCCGGGAATTGAAGAAAAACATTTCGAGAGAATATTCAGGATGTTCCAGACGCTGAATGTGAACGAAAATGTTCAGGGGACAGGAGTCGGACTTACCGTAGCCAAAAAAATTGTGGAGTTATACGGAGGCAGGATTTGGATTGAATCCGAGGTTGGACAGGGAAGTACGTTTTTCTTCACTTTTCCCAAACAGAAAACAGCACATAAAAACGAAGAAATTGAGACCGAAGTCATTTGTGCTAAAGGATAATGCAATCGTAGAATCCGTGCAATATATTAATACCAAGGATAAATGCGAATATGAAAAATATTAAGTATAAAGTTTTACTGGTAGAAGACAACGAAATCGAACGCCATGCTTTCGAGCGGTTTGTGAAAAACAACGAAATTTCGTATGATTATGTTATTGCGAAATCAGTTTCGGAGGCTCAGCGTGAGCTGGCTTGTAAAAAGTTTGACATTGTGATTTCCGACCACGACCTCGGTGACGGCACTGCTATTGATGTGCTTCATTTCGCCAAAGATATTCCGGTAGTAGTTGTCACTGGTGCCGGTGACGAGGAAACCGCGATTAGAACGTGGAAGGCCGGCGCTTACGATTACCTGGTTAAGGACCTCGACCAGAATTACCTTAGAGCTATCCCGATAACAGTCGAGAACGCGATAAAGCATAAGTTTGTCGAAGATAAACTCCAGCTTCTTTCAGGCGCTGTCAGAAGCACGGAAGACAGCGTTTATATAACTAACATGTGCGGCGAAATCATCTTTGTTAATAAGGCATTCTGCAAGACATATGGATACAGCGAAGAAGAAATCATGGGAAAGAACAGCAGTATTCTCTGGATAGGCAAAAATCAATCGGAAAATACCCGAAGCGTCTTTCAAACACGTTCAGTAAGCGGCGGCTGGGAAGTCGGTTTCTACCATAAAAGAAAAGATGACAGCATATTTCCAATTTCACTTTCGAGATCGACAATTAAGGACGCAAATAAAAGGGATGTTGCTATTGTAGGAGTGGCACGTGATATTTCAGAACGCCTTCTTATAGAAGATGAGCTTCGCTCGACAAGCATGAAATTACAGAAAAGAATCCAAACGCAGAACGAGATTGCGATTACCGCCGCTGAGGCAATACAAAGACTGCTTGCCGAAGGCAAAATCAATAAGGCTTCGAAAGTCATTTGTGATTTTCTTGATGTTTCAAAAATTAATGCCGGTGCGGCAGAATTGAATTGTACGAACTTTGATTTTACAGATTTGGTTTCCAGTGTCAAAGATTTGTTATCTTCCTTTACTTCCGGAAAAAATATCGAAATAAAATGTTCCGCCGCCGGCCGGCAGTGCGCTGTCAATGCCGATTATGACAAGATGGCTCAGGTTCTTATTAATCTGCTGCTCGTCGGAATCAGATTTTCTCCGCAAAATAACAATATCGATATAGTTATCAATAATACCGGCAGCGAGATAGCGGTAGAAATACACAGCGCCGGGTGTGATTTTGAAAATAATAAAATTTACAAAAATGCAAACAACTCTGAATGGATAAAACAGCAGTTTGATTCAGGAAGAGAAGATATAGCTCTTGGACTTCGTGTCGCCAGGGAATTTATCGAAATGCATGGCGGCAGGATTGGCGCTGAAAGACGACGCCCCGTAAAACAGGAGTCGAATCAGCGGCAGGATTTTGCTTCTCAAGAACGTGCGGATACTGGAAACGTTTTATTCTTTACGATTCCAAAAATCAATTCAATGTTCCTTCAGGCGGAAGGAGTTGAAGAACAAAAAAATTTACTGAAAATGACACCTGCGAATATATAGTAGTGAATAGTGACTCCCTTTAAGGCGGACTAATCACAAACTATTGATAAAAGGAGTGTTTTAATGACAATTAAACAAAAGTTCAATCTCGGAATTATCATTCTTTTAAGTATATTCGGGGCTTTGGGTTTTGTTATATATTTCCAGCTCAGCGAAAAGATGGTCGGCACTGCGGAAATAGTCGTTTCCATTCTCGCTTTGACAGGTGTTCTTGATGTGTTTGTTTTCAGCACTGCCATCAATAATTCAATCGCCGAACCGATAATAAAGATTAAAAATGCAATGACTGAAATCGGCGAAGGACATTTCGATACAGAAATCGATGTTGATTCGGATGATGAGATCGGGCAATTGGCGAAATGTTTAAAAGGCACTGTCCAAAAAATCAGGCAGACAACTACTTCTATAGAAAGCCTTAATGTAGAAATAAACAAGCGAAAAGCAGCACAGGAAGCTTTACAGGAAGCTCATAATGAGCTTGAGAAGCGTGTCGAGGAGCGAACTATCGAACTATCCGAAGCTAACGGCGAGCTTGCCAGGCTCAATTATGACCTGGATGCGGCTGTAAAAGAGTTAAGCCGCTCAAATAAAGAACTGCAGGAGTTTGCTTATATAGTCGCACATGATTTGAAAACTCCATTGAGAGGGATAGCCAACCTTGCCGGTTTTATTGTATCTGATTATGCCGAAAAAATCGATGAACAGGGCAAAAAACAGCTTGAATTGCTTGTTGCAAAAGCAAGACAAATGGGAAACATGATTAATGATATTCTCGAATATTCCAAAGTCGGGAGAAAAGAGCAGGAACCTAAAGAAGTCGATTTGAATATATTAATAAAAGATATTATTTCGGGACTTGTATCGAGTAACTCATCGCTCATCGTTCAAAATAACGAGTCCAGGCTCCATGTTTGCGAGCCGCAAGCCACGAGTCCCGAGTCGCGAAGAATTGACATTACCGTCGATGATAATCTTCCCGCTATCGTTTGTGACGAGACGCAAATATTGCAGGTATTTCAGAATTTTCTGACGAATGCCGTAAAATACATGGATAAATCCGAAGGCAGAATTCATATCGGATGCGAATCCTGCGATAGCGAATGGAAATTCAGCGTTTCTGATAACGGCCCTGGCATTGACAGAAGTTATTTTGAAAAAATATTCAAAATATTCCAGACTGTCTCGTCAAAAGAACGCGAAGACAGCACAGGCATAGGCTTGTCGATAGTCAAGAAAATTGTCGAACTTAACAACGGCAGAGTCTGGCTCGAATCCGAACTCGGAAAAGGAACCACATTCTATTTTACATTCCCGAAAATAAAATGCCTCGCCTACAGCTCATAAAAAGCCAATAAGTGTCTCAAACTGACCAATTTATGTTTTGTCATACCGAATAAAAATAATCTTTAGCCCTGAGCGAAGTCGAATAGAGAAGCATCAGGCTGCCTGTTTGTCATGCTGAACATATTGAAGCATCCGACTGTCGAATAAGTATTTATAACAGGTCAATTTGAGTAAAATATTATTGACAGCATCCGGTTTTTATAATAGTTTAAATATCGTCGTGAGGCAGAAAAGACAGATATTGTTTTATTGGAAAGGCAATAAATAATGGTGGCTGTCCCCGTTAAAACCCGTCCCCCCGTTAAAACCCCGTCCCCGTTAAAACCCCTAATTCTGAGAAACATATAATTGATGTTAATATAGAAAAATTAAAATCTATTGTTAAAGAATCAGGATTGAGCATTCCGGATGAATATGTATTCTCTTCAAATGGTAAGATGAAAGCTAAAAGGTTTGGAAATGGCCCCGGATCAGGTGAAAAATGGGATGAAGGGGAAGTATTTCATTTTGCTAAAAAATTTGATGGTCAAACGATATATAGCGATAAATGTACCATAGCTGTCAGAAATGATGAAGTTATGTTTTATAATCTTGAGGATCATCAAATCCAAAAGAATGGAAAGCTGCGAATTAAAAGAATTATCTTAAACGAAACTATCCCTGATATTGATATAAAAGCAATTAATACTGAGCTTGTTTATGAAGCACAAGGAAATAATTTAATTCCTGTTTGGCATGTCAAATATAAAAATTGCGTTTTTAAATATAACGCTGTTACAGGAGAAAACTATTATGAAAAGTAAGAATTTTCTAATTATTTTTGTTCTTTGTTTCTTTCTGTTAATAATAGTGACGCAAATAGTACCTTTTGTTTTTCATATACCTCAAAAACCTCCATTACTTGCAATTGCGAAAGCTGGTTTGAGAGAGATGTCCCCGTATTTAGTACAGTATTATAACGATAACAGTATATTAGAAAAAGAAATAAAAAATTATGAGATAGTGAATTTTCTAGAAAAAGAATGTGGTGCTCTTTCTAAGCACGTGTTTTTACAAGAACCAGCATTAACATTAGGTTCACCTTTAAATATTGGTATTTTTCTTTGTTTACCAAAGAAATTGGAAAGTGAATGTCCGACTATCATTGCTTATACAGAACCAATAAAAGAATATAATAGAATGTACAGAGTTGCTTTATTTTTATATAAAGCCAAAATGTCTGCCATAGAAATTGACAGCACCTCTATTGAAGAATTATTTGGTATTAAAAACACAGATACATTATCTATACCAGATTTTTATTATTGTTGGGCAGCAGGAGAAAAATCAAAGAACAGTACTCCTCCATAGGATATTAAACTATTAAAGCAAAATCTACTGTGATGTCGGAAAAAAGAGTTCGGTATACTCAAGGTTAGTAAAAAGTTAACAAGTAAGTAATAAAGATTAACCTGTGTTAAAAAGGTTACTATATTTGTTTAGTATTTTAACATTGGTTTGTGCAGGATTGGTATTTGTGTTTTGTGCAAACCAATGGTTGGGGTGTGTCCATAATTATGAGCAGGATATAGAAGTCTCCATTATTGAGAAATTTGAGAATATGGGGAATTTTAAAAACACAAGTGAGCTGGAAAAAGTATCTCCTCTTGTAAGTCAGGCGGGGGAATTTGCTCTTTTTATTGATCCGCCTAAGCCGCCTGCTCCGGCTGAAAAAATAGTTGAGTCACCAAAAATAACGCCGCCTATTGTTTCAACTCCAAAACCACTGAGTGCAAGATTTAAGGTACTTTCGACAAGCTGTAATCGTGACCGGCCGGAGGATTCTGTTGCTTTGATTTCCGAGCCGGGCAAAGGTGAGCTTTGGGTGAAAAAAGGAGATTTTATAGGTAATTTTGTACTTGAAAGAATCGAGCCGGGAGTTATTATATACCGATACGGCAGCCAGGT
>JAFGEF010000132.1 GCA_016931715.1 Sedimentisphaerales bacterium | reverse complement strand
CCAACTGATTCTGGCTACAACTCATATGATTGTCCATGATATATTCAAGAAGGCTGTCAATCCGAAGATGAGTGATAAAACTTTCCTTACACTTACAAGGGTAATGATTTTTGTGTGTGCTCTGCTGGTAATTATTCCTGCTTTAAGAGTACTGAATAAAAATGTTATGTCTATTTTCTTCTGGACATTCTCATTCGGAATACCTGTATTCGGTGTCTATCTGATAGGAATGATCTGGAAGGTAAACAAGGTTGCCGCATGGATAACCATGATTGCCGGTTATGGGGCAAATTTTCTGTGGACTTTTGCACCTAATCTTATCTTGCTGCCTAAGCCAATGCGGGAAAGCCCGAACGTATATGCAACAATTATTGCCACGCTTTTTTTCGGTATTGTATTAAATCTTTTTCTTCCCGGAAAACCGGGTTATTTGCGTCAGATGAAAGAAGCTGAATAAAACCGTATAAATCGTATCTTTTTTCGAAAGGTGATAAATAATGACATGGCCTTGGAAAATATTATTATTTCAGTTTTGCGTGACAATGGGACTAACCCTTGTATTCTATATTATCTGGAGACTGACCCATCCAGGAAAGAAATGGTAAGATTATAAAAAAGGAGGAAAATAATGCAGACAATAGGTATTGAAATTGCCTCTTATTTGGTTGGTATTATGGTTGTCCTGGGCATTATCATTGTGGTAGGTCTGCTCAGGCAAAAGGCAGGCAAGAATAAAGAATAGACTTATTGCGGATTTGTGACGATTCATCGCACCCTAGTTTTCTTTTCTAAATCCTAAGACGGGTGGCATCTTCAAGCTCAGCTTGGAGATGGTTTGAATGTTTATATCTTTTTTCTTCGCGATTCTTCGCGGCCTTCGTGGTGGAGAAAATGGGAATAAAGATTGCTTCGTCCTTACAGTCCTCGCAATGGCATTTTTTTTGTACTGCTATCCTTAATCTTCTTGTATTTTTTGCGTTTTTTTTAAGTTACAATTTTATAAATTAATAGCAGATATAGAGTTACGTTCCTGTTTGCAGCATTAGAATTTTTATAGTTGAAATTGTTTAGGATTTAGAAATTAGAGTTTAGAATTTTGGTTGCGACTCTGCCTCGCTAAGTACATTAGTGGTGAATAATCGGCATAGAGCGTAGAGCGGATATGACAGATGGAATCGGACAGTTTGATTAATTAACCTGTGCTTTCTCACTTTCCAAAGGTACAAATTCGTGTTTTACAGCTTTTGGGCTGACTTGCCATACTCTGAAACCGAGCGGGCGCCTGTCGTTATTTCTGCTGGTAGCTTCGCAGTTTACCAACTGTATGCCTTTGTAATCGTTTATATTTGTCGTATGTCTATGGCCGGCGAGCACCGCGACAACACCATTCTGCTCGATCAGCGTTAAAAGTTCTTTTCTTTTGACAATCGGCAAATTTGAAAAAGAATTATTCGGCTCATCCGGATTATTCGCATATATAGGGTAATGCTGTACGACAAAAACAGGACTGTTCGCATTGTGTGCGGCGATGAGTTTTTCTTTAAACCATGCATCGTGTTTTTCCGATTCACCGGCAAGCGGCGCTTTCCACAGGGAAGAGTTGGCAATTACGAATGTGTATCCCTTGTGTTCGAAAGAGAAATAATCTTCTCCGAATGCATCCCGATAGCTGCTTAGTGTTTGAGCGGTCGGATTGTCACTGATATCGTGATTGCCCGGTGCAAAATAGCAGGGCATTGTCAAGCCGGATTTTATTCTTTTGAAGTCAGCAACAGCTTTTTCGGTAAAATCATGAACAAGATCGCCGCAGATAACCACTAAATCAGGTTTCAATGAATTTATTTGCTTAACAGCCTGCTCGAGCGAATTTACATCGTGCTCATAACCTCCGAAACCAAGCTGCGGATCAGTAAGCTGAACAAATATGAACGGCTCCTGGTTCGGGTCCACTTCTGCAAAAGCGGCAGGGACACTTATAAGAAGAAGCATAGTCAGAATATATTTCGCGTTTTTTTTCATTATATACTTTCCTTTATCTAATCTTTCTTCATTTCTTTTAATATCTTTTTAACTATTTCAGGTTTCACCTCGACTGCATATTGGCCGTCTTTTGTATAAACCTCGCCAATGTTACTAATCAGTACAAATTTCGGCCATTTATTTACAGCCTTCTTATCGCGCTTCATCAAATCAATTATTTCATTTTCAGTTATATTTTTCGGCAATTGTATTGGTGTGCCGAGTTTTTTCAATATTTTTCGTATCCTGTCCAGCCTTTCATGCTCAGCCAGTCCCATCTCCTGCTCAATCAGTCCGGCAGCGATAATTCCGATAGATACCGCTTCGCCATGCAGAAGTTCATATCCGCTCGCGGCTTCGACAGCATGACCGATTGTATGGCCGTAATTGAGAATTCTTCGCTTATTTTTCTCGTGCGGGTCTTCCTCGACTACGCTCCCCTTAACTCTGCAATTCCGATATGCTGTTTTTTTCAGCACATCCGGTTTTCTTTTGAGAATGGAATCAAGGTTATTTTCAAGAAATAAGAAATATTCGCTGTCGGCAATAATTGCATGTTTTACAGATTCTACAAGTCCGGCCCGGTACTGTCTCTCGTCGAGGCTGGCAAGAGCTGCGACATCGATATAAACTCGCACTGGATGCCAGAACGCTCCGAAGGCGTTTTTGCTCAGGCTTGAATCAACGCCTGTTTTGCCGCCTACGGATGAATCAGCCTGCGCGACTGTAGTTGTCGGTATCTGGATAACAGGGACGCCTCTCTTGAATACAGCCGCTGCGAATCCGGCTATGTCACCAACTGTTCCGCCGCCGAGAGCTATAATAATAGTATCCCGGCCAAGATAGGCTTTTTCCATAGCCTCAATTATCGAAATGACTGTATTGATATTTTTTGAAATCTCTCCGGCTGGACTGATTATGAAATGCGGGACGTCACGGCTGCTGGTCAGCTTGGCTAAATGTCCCGCAGAAACAAGATTTTCATCAGTAACGATAAACTTGCTGAGTTTGCCGTAGTCGGAATCAATTTCCTTCCACAGCGAGCCAAGTATATTGGTGCCGATTTTAATTTTGCAGCCTGTAACCGGCGACGCCGGAACTTTTATTTCAAGCTCAGTCATTTCAAGACCATCCAATATTTAAATATTTACATCTGTTTTCAGATATATTTATAAACCCGATAATATAACATAGTAATAAAAATCTGCAAACATGAATTACAGTGAGCATGCTTAAGGTTTATGGCAGGTTATCGAGATCAGCAAGGTCAACTTGATTTGCGTTTAATAACCTCAAAAACTCTTTGAAGTCTTTCGGTAGATGGATCGTAGCCATAAATTATTTGTCTCATTAATTCAACCGCTTCCAGCCGCTCGGCAGGACTCTTTGACAGCCAGAATGATTTCTCCTCGGATTTATCAAAAATTGAACCGACAGAAAAGGCTGACCTGTCTATTTTTGGAAATTCATTTTTTGCCATATAATAATTTTACCAGAAAAGAGTAATTGTGTAAATAAAGTTTAACTTAAACTCGATACTTTATTTGCTGTTGGGAATTTGATAATAAACTGATATATATAAATTAATTATGTAAAGACTGGTTTTACTGTATGAGCATTATTTATGGTTCGAGCTGCCTAAGCTCCTCGCGGATTTGTGAGTAAAGTTCATTAGTCCAAATAGGGAGCGTATCATTTTGGGGCGTTTCCGTCTTGCGGAAGTCAACTGGAGCAAGAACAACTTTTATATTCTTGATACCTGTTTCCGCGGCTATGACAAATAATTCCTCAATCGCTTCGTTTCCCATCGCTAAACATCCGACCGAAACGCTGCTTCCGTGAATCATTATATCGCCGCCGGGCTGCGTTCGTCCTTCGGCTTCAGCATGTTGCAGGTCGAACTCGTTCGGGTAATTCAGCCGGAGAGAAAGATGAAAGCGGCTGTTCGGATTCAATGATTCAATCCGGTAAATTCCTTCAGGAACCTGTTTATCACCTTCTCTCAGTTTCGGGCCTAATACTCCGCTCGAACCTAAAATCGGATACTCCCTGATTTTCTTAAAATCTGTGTTTCTGTTTCTTGCCCAGACCTCTAACATTTTTTCCTGCTTTAATCCAACAAGAATTACTTCATCCGGCGGATAATTCACTCCTGCTGATTCGAAATGCGGTCTCAGCCGAACATGCACTTTAGAACCATACTGCTCAATCCTGTCTGTGACAGAATAGCCGCTTGTAAATGAATTGATTATTTTATGCTTGATCTTCATAACAAACAGAAGTGTAAATGCCAGTATTCCAAGTAGGAATGTAAAAATATAAATTCTTTTCATTCTATTTTCTTAGTGATTCTTAGTTATGTTAAAACTTTTGCCATTGACCATTTGGATTTAAGATCATCCCTGTTGATGGTGCAATATAAGGTTGATCTTCTATATTTTCAATTAAAAGCTCAAATTTCTTCGGATGCAAAACAGCTAATTTTTTATTTATTTTATAGTTTAAAGAGTTGATTAGATTGATGATTCTTTTTTTAAGATTTGTCTCTACTTGTGCACCTATTATCACCTCTTTTATGGAAGAATATGGAATAGGCCATACACCTGGTCCCCAACTTGGTTCACCTTTTTTCATGCCGCTGATAATTCGATATTCGTTTTCTTTTATCCATTCATCAGATTTGTGCTCAAGAGAAGCTATGTCATCAGCTTTAGGACGTATCTTGGTATATTTAACTTTAGTAATTTCATCGTAAAGAGGATTTCCTTGGTCATTAGTAGGTATATTATTAAGCAGTATTTCAGTATCAAAACCAACACAAATGCCTTTATGTTGATCACCATAATGACTCCACATCAGCATTTTATCAGGATGAACAGTAAAACATGCCACACCATTTACTGCTGATATCGCAGATTGCATTGTTTCATTAATATGGCTCATAACTGCATTTGGTAAAGTATTATCAGGTAGTTCATCCGTATACGTGGGGCAACAGTCGAAAGGATCATTAAAATCTGACGGTTTAGTAAATTTCATATCACCTTTTTCAAGAAGATTTCTGAAATATCCAAAATTTACTTCATCACTTATTTTTCCTCTATACTGATATATAAGCATTTTCAATCCCTCTCAAATCTTAATATATGATTTCATATACATCTATTTATTACTTTCATTTCCTGCAAATTGTCACTTATTAAAACAGTTGTGTATTTAGTTATGTTTTCCCATTTGTTTACGGGAGTTGAGCCGGTTTCGACGAAGAACCTGTGCCATTTTTCATTAATATCTATATTGTTTTGTTTCTTGAGCGAATCATCTGCCTCTCGCATATATACCGCAGGAAATTCATTCTGACGTATAACGTTTACAAGTTCAATAATGCTTTTTGTCTGTTTCATCAATTCTCTTATTTTATCGATATTATCCATAGAATTCCAATCTTATTAATCTGAAGCGGCACGCCGCCACATCAGTACTGCCAGCCAGAAGATAAAAACCTGTACCGGAACACTCAGGTCATCCGGAAAATCAATAGAAGTTCTTCGTGTAAAAGGATGATTAGGACGAATTGAGCCGATTTCCTTATTATTTTCGAAAAGACAAAAACATCTCGTTAAAGGACTCTCCGCCGCAAGAATTATTTCCCGATTCTCGAAATTCAGGATAAATCTCCTTGTAAATGGATTGGGTTTTAACGCTCTGGCGATAATTTCAGTATTTTCTCGAAGGAAGAAATTGCCCGACCAAATTCCTTCTTTGCCCAACCGATATGTATTGTTTTCCCACTCGAACCGTCCTCCTTCGACGAGCCATTCCATGTCAATAGTCGTCAGATATTGCTGATTTACAGACAATACAAATCCCCATGAAAACATATGTTTAGGTTCTGCTTCAATTTGTGACATAATTATGCTCTTTGCTTTTTCTATACAATGACAGCAAATTATTCATTTATTTCAGGTAACTTTCTATAAACTTATCAAAGCCCATCTCTCCGAGTCCCAGAATGTGCATAAGCTCGCCTGTATCGGAAAAATCTATTCTTTCTTTCGGATTATAATACGCAAAAGCGGCTTTCCAGATGTCACCATATACAGGATTCTCAGTCGCTGCTTTTACAAAGGCCTCGTTTCCGCCGCGAATATTTAGATAGGTATTTGCATCCTTTATTCGTATGTAGTGCGTATTGCTTTTTGTATATGCAAGGGCGGCTTCGGTTGTCTGGTCTTCGTTCCAATTGCTGTGCTGGACGGTATGGATATGTGCTGTTGTGTCAATTTTAGGCAATTGTTCTCGAATTCGCTCAACAACAGCGGCGGTTAAATCGGACTGTCCGCCTTCTTTAATCCATATATCGCCGCCTGCTTTCAGCGTTTTAGTCCACCGCTGCGTCATTTTTGTAATTGCATCAT
This sequence comes from Sedimentisphaerales bacterium, assembly GCA_016931715.1. Taxonomy (GTDB): domain Bacteria; phylum Planctomycetota; class Phycisphaerae; order Sedimentisphaerales; family Anaerobacaceae; genus JAFGPS01. The sequence goes on along the minus strand of JAFGEF010000132.1, from coordinate 14,394 downwards.
TGCGGCTTGTATGAGCCGCAAGCCAGCCGCCGCAATCGTTCCAAGCCGCATCCATTACGGCGTCGGCGTTCGGATTGAAGTTTCCGGCGTTTTTGCCATAAGCTCCCGAGACCGCGATAACGTGCTTTTTTATCCAGTCTTTTCCGTATATAGATTGCAGGATAGTCCTGTCCGCCGCCGCGCTGTGACCATCATCTTTATCAGGTGCATGGTCATAGTGCAGCGACAATAAATCTTTTTTGGAATTGAATGTCCGTTCTTGGCTGTTTTTAGGCTCTTGCAGAGCTGTACAGGAGATGCTCATACAAATGCAAATAATAAGTAAGGTAATTATCGTTTTCATTTCATTCTTCTCAAATATTTAATCATGTTCTATATTGAAAAAGGATATAATCGCACAAGCAAGATATTCAATAAGAGCGATACCTGAGCCGGTCAAAATAATCATTACACAATATGAATCAATCATTAGTTTCCAGCTTGCTTCGATAAAAAGCTTGTTCCATTGCAAAGACGCCGCTAAAAATAGTGATGCCGCAATTGATACATTTGCAAGTAATACGGATAACCGGGTGTATTTATGAGTTAAGTCAGTATTTTTTCTTATCCGGCAGATGATTAATGCTATAAGCGTTACAACAGAAAATGATAAGACAAAAAACCATAACCAGCCGTAAACTCCATAATCAATAAGCGCTGTTGATAATGATTCTGTTGCAGGAGAACGCGGTACCTGGTACATCAGCCAGATAATGATAAAAAGCGACAGGAATTCACCGGCAATCAGACATAATAATTCCTTACTTGAAAATGATTTCATTTTTCACCTCAAAATATTGATACAATTCATAAAGTTAATTAGAAATAATATTCATTATTTTAAGTCTAATTTTGGTTATGATAAGATTTTACTCATAAACTCCCAAGCATAAGGAATACCCATGTTGCGAATGTGATAGTACTTGCAATAAATCCTCTTCTTGCCCATGCACATTTTTTATCTCGAGTTATTGCAACTGCTCCCACAATGAACGCTATTGCCGGACCGAAAATTACAAGCAGACCTCCAAGGCCGCTGGTAGGGGAGCCTCACCCGAAACCGGGACAGCCGAGAAACTGAAGCAACCCGTAAATCCATGGCAATATCGCCAGAATAAAACTGATTTTTCCTAAATAACTTGCTTTCATTATCTTTAACCTTTACTTCAGTATATATATGTACTCTCGAACTAAAAATTCTGCAATTATATTTTTTTACAAATCGGTCAGTTTGAGTTATTAAAAGTATTTTTGATATTATAAACATTACTGATTGCTTTTCATAAACTTATCTGGTAATTTCGGTGTTTTGTATCGTTCGGTGAATGCTATAATAATATCCATGAACGATTCAGGTATTTTCTGCCAGACCTTCTCAAATATATGTTCTGGGATACCTTTATAATAAGCTTCTGCGATTGAGCCTGCAATAGCGGCCTGAGTATCCGCATCGCCGCCCAGGGATACCGCGTTGCGGATAGCATCTTCGAAATCTGTCGAATCCAGAAAAGCGATAATCGCTTCCGGGACAGAGCCGGGACAGGTTATATTAAATTTATAATCCGGTCGAATTTCATCAATTGTTCTTTTCAGGTTGTAGCCGAATCTTTGGGAAATCTGCTTTCTGATTTCGTCTTTGTCGGCTCCGCAGCGAGCCAGAAATACGGCCAGCGCAGCCGCTTGTGCGCCTTTGATACCTTCCGGGTGATTGTGTGTACACTCGGCGCTTTTGCGTGCCTGTTCCAAAACGGATTCTTCGGTATTGAAGGCATGTGCCACCGGGCTTACGCGCATTGCTGAGCCGTTACCTAAACTATTGTATGGTTTGCTGACCGGCGACATCATCCATAACGAGAACTTCGGGCCGTAACCTCTTAATGGATGACGTCTCGCATACGCTTTTATGGTTTCTCCGTAGCTCTTGCCGGTTAATATGGCATCTGCAACTGCTGCGGTAAGTACCGTATCATCTGTGTAGAAGCATATTTTGGGAAACAGCTCGAAATCCTTGCGTTTGATACGCATGTTTTCACGTACGGAACCGATAATGTCACCCGCTATCGCGCCAAGCATTTTCATTAATCCGAGTATTTATATTTGAAAAATATAAAGTATAAATCTTTGATAAATATTTTTATCTGGATTCAACAGTTTCTTTTTTTGGCTGCTCATAACCATGAATTACATAAGTTTTTTTTTGCTGGTTATGAATTAGGTAAATCAGGCTGCTGCTTCGGTTCAGTTTGACTTGTGTGCCGTCACTAATATTCATCGTAAGCTGTTTTTCCTTGCGAAGTTTCTCAAGATTGAACTGCTTTATGGATTTGTCAAAATTGACAGTTTCTTTTTTATTACCAAAAGCGACTATGTTATATTCCTGCGGATTGTCTTTTGATACTTTAACTGTCATGAATTCCACAAGCTCGTTATTTTCTTCAGCGTAAATAGTGATGCCGTCATCTGCGCGTTTAACTACCATTGAGCCCATGTAGCCATCATTACCTATAGCGTCCATTCTGAACTCTTTCAGTGTATCCGGAGCAGCCAGTGCCGCCAGTACCATTAAAAACGCTTCTGTTACAACTTTTGCTATTGCCTGCATTTCATATCTCCCTTCATCAAAAAAACATTACTATTAATTGCTTATATACTATTGCTCGGCCCCTGTGCGATTCGTGCAAGGACGCGATCTTTTGTTGAGAAACTGGATATCTGGTTTGTTATACACTTTGCATCTTCGAGCATGTTTTCATTGATAAAAGGTGTCGCGCATTTATCCGCGGCATCGTCTTTGGCGGTAAAGCTCGAAATCATGGATAAGGCTCTGATGGTATGTTCGATATCGAGTACGCCGGAAGCATCTATTGCAATGGCAGAAAGTGTCTGGTCTCTTGTGGTGAAGCTTGCGATTGACTTAGCGGCGTCAATTCGAGCATCGAAATTGGAATATTCCTCTTCAGGATATTCAGAAGGGGGGTACGGCGGCGGATAATGCGTGTGAGGCGGACCACCAACCCGAACCGAACATCCAAAACCAATAAGCACCCAAAACACCATTAATAATGACATATGTGATTTCATATAGATTCCTTTCGCTGCAAATATTTGATTTATTAATTTGTTCAAGTTTAAACCTCCAAAATATTAAACTGCTCTAATTTTTACAAAATCATACTAATTACCTGCCTGGATAATAAAATACAAGAAAAACATATACAAAGCAAGAAGCATTAGATTCGCATTATTTTTTCATGGAGCTATGTTTATATAGCCTGTTCAATATCCTTAATCAAAAACTCCAGCCAAGTACGTTTTTCTCATTATAATGAAACTCACAAATTTATGTTAATTATGCAGAGAGTCTTTATAAATATAACTATTATTGTCACCATTACGCGGCCAATCAGTTCCTCCGAATGGCGGGATACATCTTAATATTCGCAAAAATGCGCATATTGAACCTAAAAGCGCTCCCTTTTCGCGAATAACCAATATAGCATATTCAGAGCAGGTTGGAGTATATCTGCACATATTATGCATCCATGCAGGTGCTTTTTTTTGATAAAACATGATGCTTCTAATCAGGATATTTCCGATTTTACAATTCATGAGTTCTGTATTCCTTTTCTATATCGTTGAAAATCTAATCTTTTTGTGAATTATTATAATTATTGTTATCCCAATCATCGTTTTTCCCGGCGTCCTGTTTTCCTTTGTTGTATATTGCAAGGACGATAAGCCCGATAACGCCGCCAATCGCAAAAAGCAGAATAGCTCCAAAAATATCTATATGCATATGTCCGCCAATAAGAACACAGCTAAGCCCTATTACGATGAATGCAATAAGGCATCCGCAGCCGCCTTTTACAAATGCTTCTCCTTTGTCGCTCATGATTTTCGCTTTCCTGTCAAACTAAACTATCTCGTAAATATTGCAGTTTTTTAACTCTTTAATTCCCTGCATTATCAGGAATAACATATGTGAAATACTGGTGTATTGCAAGTATTTAAATCTTATTGCATGCAAATTATGTTTTGTGAAAAATATTAGAGAAAGGCGGTGGATTTTGGGTTATAATACAAAAGAATACAGAATTAAGAATACAGGACATTGATTGGCAATTATATATGAGTCAGGTGAATATACTTCTCAGATGTTATTATGAAACGCTGTATGAGCTTCTTGAAGAGAAAAAGAATATTCTCATCAACAGGATAAGAGCCGTTCTGGGCGAACAGTTGAAAGCAGGGTGCTATGAAAATTTCAACCGCGAGACATTCGATGCGTACTGGGAGGCATGTATGGCTTTTATCGAAGAGCGGATAGAAACCTATAATCCCATCGGCATACAATATATGTACGGCGGTGACAGGAGAGATGAAGCTTTCAAAATGGAACTGCAGCTCGACTGGTTTGACAGCAGAAAGGAATTTCAGAATCTTGTCGAAGCCGCCCGCATAAAAGCGGATTATATGACTTCTGACGATGATTTGCGTGAGAAAGCCCGGGAACTTATACAGGAAGCCGGAGCATTCCCCGATAAGAGTATTATCGCCGGATACAGGGCAAAACCTGAATTGAAAAAACTGCCGGATTATGTTGTTGCGCTGATAATCGAGGAAAATATAAGAGAAAGCGAAAATGATGAACAGCCGGAATGAGAGCGAAAAACAAGAATTGGAGTTCCCTATTAATCTTGGTGATGAAGAAGAGGTAGTCCGCTGGATTTCCGGAATTACGGGGCGGGACGAACAGGCAATCCGTGACAATCTTCGCCGGGAGTTCGAACAGCCGGGCGCAAATGTTGTAAAGGCATTTGCAGAAGCATCCCTGTCGCCTTACACGTGGAGCGAGGAGCTTGTTAAGTTCTACGAGAGGGCCGATGCTTTTATTTATGAGCTTGTATTGTGGAATCGCAACAGCCTTAAACGGAGAATGAGAAGCTATATCGCGAAATACCTTTGTCAATATGAAGGGACAGGCAGGAAAGTTCTCTGTGTCGGTGACGGACTTGGTTTCGATTCCTTCTATTTCGCGCAGAAAGGCCAGAAGGTGACATACTATGAAGTTCCCGGTTTTTCACATCGCTTCGCCAGCAGGCTTTTTTCTCCTGCCGGCGCAGATATAAAAATTGCATCTGAGCCGCAGCAGATACCTTCGGGATATTTTGATGCTGTCGTATGCCTCGATGTGCTCGAACATGTCAGGGATGCTCCGGCGTTTGTAAAACAGCTCGTGAGCTTTATTCGACCGGGCGGGGTTCTAATTGTTCACGCACCATTTTATATGATTCATCCATCGAATCCAACGCATCTGAAAGCAAATCGCAAATACAGCGGGAGTATTAAATTATATACTGATTGCGGATTAAAACTTATCAACGGCAGGTTCTTCTGGAATCCGCTTATTTTTGAGAAAATATCAGAAAATGTAAAACCTCGCACGCCCCAGCGTTCAGCTTTGGGTATGTTCTCCATTAAACTCGGCGGACTTTATTTGTCACTTGGTCGTTTTTCTGTCCTGCCTTTTTTATGGATTGATTCATATCGTAAAAGCCATAGCAGATGGTTCGAGGAAAACGCTAAATTCAAAAATAAAGTGACTACAGGCTTTTAATAATAAATGTATTACTGCTCGATAGATTCTGTCTTGCTCTGCCGCAGGTTGTATTTATTTGAATTTCATGCTGGCCGTCTTCAGGGCTGCTGATTATTACGTTCAGGCTTGAGTGTAAAATATTCATGTCATTTACATCTAATTGTATTGTGTCGCTGAAGTCCTGAATATTTGCTTTTCGTAAATTTGTTTTCGCCCAGTTCAGGCCGCTGATGGTTAAATTTCGCTCACATGCCTCAAGATAGAAATCGTTCGCTTGAAACATCATTGTGTTTGACGCACTGGACAAAAAAAGCATAACGACGCCAACAAGACCGATAGCAGAAATAACCATCACAAGAACGGCGCCTTTTCTTTTTGTATTCGATTTGTTTGTGTAATTTTTCACATTGCACCTGTAAAGTATAAATGAGAATTAGGCATTTTCTTTTCGAGCCTGCCGGATGATTTATATTCGATATAGTTGACAATTTCCAGGCAATAGCCTTTGCCGTCTTTCCGATGGATATTCCATTCAATTTTTGCATCGGGCATTTTCCATGTTTTTTCTTCGCCGGCGTTTCCATTTGTGCTGCTTAAAATTCGCCTTATTACCTGCTCGTTGCCAAAATCATAACCGATCAGCGAATCTTCATGCTCAATTAAAAGAATTTTATCATCTGATATGAAATCTCCTTTTGATTGAGGAAGGTCCTTTGCCCTGTCGATGTCACTTTGCAGTTGTGAGAGCATATCGAGCATAGTTGTATTCTGCTGTACACTATTCCAGATGCGCGGCGTCTCTCGCAGCAAAGTATTGAACAGGCGGCTCATGACAATCATAAATACCGGTACTGTTGTTATTACCAATAACAATTCTACCAGGGTGAATGCTTTTCTCATTTTTTACTGCTCCTGCGCCATCATTGGAATTTCGATATATCTTGAAAGCTCGACTTTTACAGGCGTATTGTAGCTCATGCCGTTTGTTTTCGCCCGGACTAATTTCAGTCCCTGCCATTTACCTGTTCCTTCAGATTGTTCTATGGTTACGTCGATTTTAGGCCAGAGTCTTTTGAAATCATCATCTGCTACAGGTTGCCCCGTTGCAGCTATACTATCTAATTGAGCCTGAGCGGCGGCAACGCACTGCTGTCTTACAGCCTGAAACAGGTTAAATTTAGCGAATCCGCGAAGTGATAAACCAAGGCAGGCCATAAGCATACCCAATACGGTAAATGCCACGATAAGTTCCGCCAAAAAAACGCCCTTATATTTTTTCCTGTGCCGGGCACGATTAAACACACATAATATTTTACTTACAGCGCTCATACTAATTTCACCATATGATTTATAATTTCTATACCTGGCAAAAAAATTGACAATACAACAATACTGACAATTACTCCCAACATAATAATAATACATGGCCACATGATAAATCTTGCGAGATTCACGCAGTAGCCGTAATTCGAGCGATAGAAAGATTCGAGGGCTTCAAGAATACTTATTGTATTACCCTGGTTGACTTTGTCATCGAAAGCCCAGGCAATCGCAGCGCCTAATCCGCTTTGTTCTGCGGATTCGGAGATATTTGAGCCTGCTTCGACTTTCGCGAGCCATTTCCTGAGTCTTTTCCTGAAGCAGCAATTAATATCGAGAACTATTGTATTGGCAATAGCATCGTTCACTGTGCATCCTGCATTGAGTGACAGGCGAATCATCTCGATTACCTGTATCATCGAATAGTTCTTATCGAACCAGTGCAGAATTGGGAGATGCCATTTTATTTGGTCACCTATCAGCGACAGAATGTGCGGGTTATCAGGTCTGCGAGGCCTGAATCTGACATATATGCCTAAAGGGATAATTACCAGGATAATAATTGCTAAAATTATTAAAAATATTATACCGTAATCCCTTAAAATAAATTTAGTAATGTTTAATACAAATAGTGTAATCGCCGGTAATCTTCCATGCTCAGTCATTTCCGACAATGAAGCAAAATACTGCGGCATTACAAACAACATTAATAAAGCTATGATAAAGAACGTAAAACAGAGAACTAAGACGGGGTAAACAGGATGTACAGGCCTGATTTTCCTTTTTTCTTTCGCCTGTGCGGTCATATTGGCTTCTATTGCCTCTATTGCAAGCGGAACCTGATTGATTCGCTCGGCGGCGGCTATCATTGCTATCGCATGACCGGGACATTTGCGAAAGCCTCTTTTAAGAGACTCGCTCAGCGAGCAGCCCTGTACAAGCCATTTTTTTATTCGTATAAGAATTTTTGAACGATTGTCTGTTTGTCCGGATGCGGCGGATTCCAGCGCCATTGGCAGCGGCAGGTTCTGGCGAATGCTGGAGCCGATTGTTGATATTACATAAGCAGCAGTAGAATGTCTTGCCGTTATGAAATAAGCTATAATAGAACCGACTAAAAAAACAGTAAATGCGATGCCAATAAATCCAAGCGGGGCGTATAAAGAAATCAACACCGCCAAAAGTAAAACCACTAATAAAGAAAATAAAAAGAATCGCACAATCAATTTAGGCCAGTTTATATGGTCAGGATCACTTTTGGAAAATAGAATTGCTATAATCGCTGACAGGAAGATTATACCCGCAGAGAACATAATTATTATATCATATTCTGCTGCTCCAAATAATAAAAGTGTTCCTGCAGCAATTGGGCATGTAATCAGCGCGATAGCCGGTTTTTTCAGTCCGAGATAAATATATAAAATTAACAATATTGGGATGATAAATAGATATATCATATTTTTTAACTCGAAGATAAACTTGTAATAATACTAACCATTGGGGCGAACATAGACAGAATAGCCATCATTAAGAAAATACCGACGAAGATAATCATAAAAGGCAGCAGTACCGCCTGCAATCTCGATTGTCCATATTCTGCCTGCTCCGAGTACATCTGACCTAAACTGTAAAGATTATCCTGTAATTCGTTGCGCTGCGCGCCTAACTGCATGGAATACATAAACAATTTTGGAATTATTCTGCAGAATTGTCCCGCCTCCAGTATGCTTGTTCCCTGTTCGATGCGGCTTGCGATAACTTCGCTTTCGGAAATAAGTATTTCACTGCCAGTAGAACCGGCGCTGAGTCTCAATGTTTCCGGCATGTCGGTACCCGCCGCGACAAGTATCGCCATCGCTTCAGCCATCCTGCTTAATAGGCTGCTGTGATAAACTTTTCCGAGAACCGGTATGGCAAGAAAGAGTGATTCTTTAAATCTGCGCCCGCCGGGGAACGTGGATAAAAAAGTAAATAAAATTATTATCCCTGCAATGGTAATTCCTATTGTCATCCAGAATGGAATTATGTTTCTCGCCAATACGAAAAAAGCCCTTGTTATGGCAGGTAATCGTCCTCCATCCGTCATTTCTGATAGCGTCACTGCAAATTGCGGAATTACAAATAAAAACATTCCTGTAACAATTATCGATGCGAGAATAAAAATTACAATCGGGTAACTGACAGCCTCGAATATGATTCTTCGAGTTTGATTTGAAATATCAAGATGCCTGTTTAGGCTGGTAAGCATTTCGCTGAGCCTGCCTGTTTCCACTCCGGCTTTTAATATTCGCCCATAGAGCGGCGGAAAACGTTTCTGCCTCTTTTCAAAAGCCTGGTCGATGCTTGTGCCTGCTTCAAGTTCGCCTGCAATATCATTAATTAAATTTCGCATCGAATGGGAGCTTACATCATGCGCAAGCTCGCGAAGCCCTTTTTCCAGCGGAATGCCTGCTTTTGTGATTGAAGCAAGCTGCTGATTAAAAAGCAGGAATTCATTTCTGCCGATTGCGGTTTTCGGTCTCTCGGCTTTGGCTTTCTCGATGGAATTCACGACAAGCTGCATTTTTTTAAGCAATTCGTTTGCGTCATCATGCGAAGCCGCTTCGATTGTGCCTTTCATCATTCGACCGTCTGATGTAAGTGCATTATATTGAAACGTTGACATTTTTATAATATCCTTTTATTATTTCAACTTTATTTCGTATCTTACTGAATCTCTGCCATCCGAACCTTCAGTGCCTTCTATTTGAAGAACTGCTTCTGAACCTGTGCTTTTATATTCGAATTGTTTTTTTGTTACAGGATCTTTCGGGATTTCTACATCCGTAATGTCACTTAGCTTATTGGGAAGTTGTCCTTTATGTTTGCCTGCATATAGCCTTATCGCCTCAATAATCTGCAATGCGGCGGCTTTACGATCAATATGATTCATCTGTTTTAGAACTTGTTCATGAGCAGGTTCGAGTTGCCTTCTCAATAATATACGTGTGAGGATGTTGTAATTTTTAAGATTATCTTTTTCAACTTTAATGGCTTTATTTAAATCTGCAAGCGGCTGAGGCAATTTCTTCAGTGCAAAATAAAGGTTCGGAGCGTCTTTAGTTTGTATCATTTCTTCAATTCTTTGAAGATTGATTGCTTCCATAGAGATTCCAACCATAGCATAGTTCAAATAAGGAGCTCCGCCGAAGTTATTTGCCATTTTTAAATTTGTCTTTATCGTTTCAATTGCCGAATCATATTGTCTTTGAATAATTTGGAGTTTTGCCTTTACATCAAGTACGAATGATAATTGTCGATAAATTTTTAGATCATCTAAATCTTTCTGTGTTATCTGTTCTGGTTTTTTAAATGGCCAGTTACATTGTTTACATTTTGCGGCCTGATTTAAAAGGTCAATTACTGGTTCGACTTTTTTTGTTTCAGTTTCTATCTCTTTGATTGGTAACTGATCTATATCAGATGGCAATTTTCTCCAATCAGGAAATTGATTTGGATCGAAATCTTTTGGAATTGAATCGAGAGCCTTTTTATATAAAGGAACTGCGTCACCTTCAATTAGCTCTTCCTCTTTAGGCATAAGTGTAATTAGCGAATCTGTCTTTGTTTCAACTGAGGGCTTGATATTTAATTCAACCCAGGGAAGAGCTTTGCTTCCTGCATAAAGAACAGGACTTATAAATAGAAAGATAATAAATAATACTCTTTTCATTTGTGTCCTTTTTAATTATCCGTAATAATTCCGCAAACTTTTGTTAATTCATCCATTGTGGTCATGCCTTCTGCAATCAGCCGCTTGCCGTGAGATACCATATTCGTATGACCTTTTTCTTCGAGAATATTTTCAAGCTGGTCTATATCTGCTTTTGCTAAAATTGCTTTTCGCAGTTCGCTGTCTAATTGAACCATTTCAGCGATAAGTATTCTTCCTTTGAAACCAGTATTGAGGCAATCTTCGCAGCCGACCGGCTCGAATGAGTTATCGCCGCTTGATTTTCTTTTACATTTTTCGCAGAGTTTCCTCACGAGTCTCTGGTTTAAGACTGCCGAAATGCTTGAAGTGACCTGGTATGGTTCGATTCCCATTTCAAGCAAACGTAAAAAAGCGCCCGCAGGTGTGCCTGAGTGCATCGTGCTCATAAGCAGATGTCCCGTTAAACCTGCTTCGATAGCGATTTTTGCAGTTTCAGCATCCCGGATTTCTCCAATCATTAGTACCTGCGGGTCTTGTCTCAGTAATGAACGCAGGGCGGTCGGGAAAGTCATCTGTCCATGCGGCGTGATTTGCGTCTGCGTGGCGTTGTTGATTCTTATTTCTACAGGGTCCTCAAGCGTTACTACGCTTTTGCCGGGATATTTCTGCAAAATATATATGAGAATCGCCGCAAGTGTAGTACTTTTTCCGCTTCCAGCCGGGCCTGTGAGCAGTAAAACGCCCATATTTTTTGAAGCTACTTCCTTAATAGCCGAGTATATCTGGTCAGAAAAACCAAGCTGTTTTAAGTCCATAAGCTCTTTGTGGCTGTAAAAAAGCCGCACAACAGCTCTTTGTCCGTGAATTGTGGGGAAAATCGCAAGTCTTTGGTCTGTAACCTGCCCATCTTTACTCGGTTCAATCTCGATTCTGCCTTCCTGCGGAATATCATTTCGGTAAGTCAGCAGCCCGCCGAGCACTTTGAGCCTTGCTATAACGTTATCTGACAAGGACTTAGGGATTTTTTCAAAAGTATTAAGAACACCATCGAGCCTGTATTTTATGGCTAAATCCGCTCCTGTCGGCTCGAAATGAACATCGCTTGCGTGATATTTAACGGCTGTTTGTAGTATATTATCAACAAGGGCAACAACATCTATTGCCTTGGTATTGTCATAAGTGTCTTTTGGTGAATTGTTTACGTTCATAATCTTCAAAAACCAATAAGCGGTGCTGCTATTTGTTACCTGACTTCATTTTTATATCAGTTTTCTTGACTGACTGATAATAAGACGAAGCAAGGGTATGAAACGTTACATAAGAAAAATAAAATTTTTTCACTTTTTTCCATTTTTTATGTTAACATAAAGGTGAGTGTTGCGTCTTTATAATCAGAACAGTAAAGATTAAAGGATGTTTATGTTTGATAAGGCCGTAACTTGCGGATCTATATTGGATTATATAGGTTCCCAGGCAATTGCAGGGGAGCAGAGGTGGGTTCTGTCTGCAATTCAGAAATACGGCCAAGAACTCATTACCATGCTTTGGCGTATTCTCGGGAATGAGCAGGATGTGTGTGATGCGTACCAGGATACGTTTTTGCAGTTAGCCCATTTCGAGGGAGGTATGAAGCCCTCGAATATCAAAGCATATATTTTCCGCACAGCCAATAATATTGCAATTTCAATGCTCAGGCGAAAAATAGCGGAACAAAACAGAATTACAAAAAAAGCGATTGAGGCAGTAGAAGAACATTCGCCTGTTAAAGAGCTTGATTCGAAATATTTGCAGGAAAGCCTGCGGGAATGTATAGCAAGACTTCCTGAGCATATGAGGTCAGTTCTCGTTCTGCATGATTTGGCGGAGTTGTCTTACCCGCAAATAAGCTCGATTTTGAATATATCGACAGGTACTGCAAGAGTTTACAGGTGCAAAGCAATCCAGTTGTTAGCGTTTTGGATGTCGAAAGAAGAATAATCATGGCAAACTTAAAAATAAAAAAATCAGATATGAACTGCAATAAAACTTATGGTGATAATACGGAAAAATGCAGAAAGATAAGGCAGGGCTTGAATTCATTTTTAGGCAAGTTTATTTCTGCTGATGCGCCATGGATTCAAAGGCATATCGCGCAATGTCCCCGCTGCCAGAAGCGGCTTATGGCTATCAGCAGGGTCAATCTGGCGTTATCATTTATAAAGTCGCAATCTCACAGTCTCGATTTGCTGATGCGTGCGAATACTCAGACAATAAGCGTGCTTAAACACAGTCTTCAGGAAGTGCCAAAAGCACAAAAATTAAAAGAGATGTATCCTGAACAGAAGCTTACACAGAAGCTCGTTTGGTGTTTTCAGCCCTCGGTGAATATAGCGGCGTGCATTTTAATTCTATTCCTAATGAAAGTCGGTATTTTTTCCTCGATGGACAATTTTCAGACTCAGGGAAAGAAAGCTTATAAACAATATTATGTCAGCCGGATAGGCGAAGAAATGGCTGATGATATTTTCCCCGGCGATATTACATAAAACTTTGAACTTGACAATCAAATCCATAGTCACTTAAAATTATCGCCATGTCAAGAATAGCAAGAATAGTTGCACCAGGTTATCCTCATCATATTACCCATCGCGGCAATAACAGGCAGGATGTTTTCTTTGTCGATGACGACAGGCACGCATACCTGGAAATCCTGAAAGACAATTGCGCAAAATATGGATTGGATATTCTCGCATACTGCCTTATGACAAATCATATACACCTTATAGCCGTGCCTGAGAATGAGGAATCACTTGCCAAAGCCGTAGGAACTGCGGATTTTCGTTACACGCAGTATATAAACCGGATGCATAAGCGAACAGGCCATCTCTGGGAGGGAAGGTTTTATTCGTGTGCTCTTGATAATAGAGGATTCTGGCTTGCGTCGAAATATGTCGAGCTGAATCCTTTACGCGCGAAAATCTGTCGTATTCCATGGCGGTATAAATGGTCGAGTGCTGCAGCACATTCCGGCGAAAATGACAGACATGAGCTTCTTGACCTCAAAAAATGGAACAGGATGGTCACCGTCAAAGAATGGCAAAAAGAGCTTCTAAGAGGATTAGACCTTGAACAGATAAGTAAACTTCGCCTTAGCACCCATACAGGCAGGCCGCTCGGAACCGATAGCTTCATGAGCAAGCTCGAAAAGCTCATTGGCAGACGTGTTCGAGCCTTACCCCACGGCAGACCTAAAAAACACAAAAAATAGTGATAAATGATTATATTATGATCAAGGACATACCCTATTGATTATAGAGCTGTTTTCTGGTATAATATTTTTTTTGGGATAGTTCTGGCAGGGAGGGATTTATGAGGTTTGTTCGATTGTAAATACTTGTTGAAAAACGTATTCATAGAAGAAGGAGAACAAGGCAATGTCAAGACCAGGCGGATGTCCATCGACGGGGGCAAGTAAATTTTCAAGAACTCGTCTTATAATACTGAAAGAGTTTCCAAAATCTGTTCCTTCACTAAAGAAAAGAATAATAGCACAACTCAGTACACTTCGTAAAAAGTTGACGAAGCCGTCACTTTCAAATACATTCATTGACTTAATAAATTATAAAATATCTAAACTGAACTGTTTGTTAAAAAACACATGCATTGCAAATATGTCACATAAATACATTCTAAAGGATAAAATATGTTATGTTCACAAAAATGCTTCTACAAAAGAGTTCAAAAAATGGTGGCTGTCCCCATT
>JAFGEF010000131.1 GCA_016931715.1 Sedimentisphaerales bacterium | reverse complement strand
TTTTAGATGAAAGGAAGGCCAAATAATGAACCGGATGCTGCGAGCGATTATTGGAGCCTGTCTTGTTTTGATAATAGTGTTTTCGGCGATAAGCATATGCCATGATATAGGCTCTTCGTGGAAGATAGATGTTACAGGTGAGAAACTGTACACATTGTCAGACGGCACAAAATCAATATTATCAAAATTAAACCAGCCTGTTACTGCCAAGCTTTTCTATGCCAGTACTGCTGCATTGAAGGGACCGGACCAGATACAGTATTATAATAACTATTACGAATATGTGAAATCTTTGCTGGAGGAATATGTCTCGGTTTCCAACGACATGGTAAAACTGGAAGTGATTGACCCGAGGCCTTTTTCGGATGATGAGGAACATGCGATAGGATTCGGTCTTAGGCAATACCGGGTATCGGAAGAGGAAAGTTTCTTTTTCGGGCTTGTCGTGCAGACTCAATTCGGAGTTGAGAAGGTAATACCGTTCTTTTCACCTGACCGCCAGAGTTTTATTGAGTACGATATAAGCTATCTTATTGACAGCGCTATTACCCGTCAGAAAAACAGAATCGGGATTATGAGCTCACTGCCTGTAATAGGCGATAGCGAGTATATGGCACAGATGTTGGCGGCTCAGAAGCAGCAGCCGAGAATGCCATGGACTTTTGTAGAACATTTAAAGAAAAAGTATGAAGTAACCGAAATTCCGACAGACGTGAATGATATAAATGATATTGATATACTGCTGGTGGTTCATCCCAAGAATCTGCCTCAGCAGACATTATTCGCGATAGACCAGTACATACTCAAGGGAGGCAGAACTATTATCTGTGTGGATCCTCACTGTTTCTCTGATCCTTCAAGAAATGTAAATCAGGGTTTAATGCTCGGTTCGGAAAGCACTCAGGCTTCGGATTTGAATGTTCTTCTGCGGACATGGGGCATTGAAATGCCCAGGAGTGAATTTGCCGGTGATTTGAAACTGGCAGAGAGCCGTGCTGTCAGCCAAAACACCAGGGTACAGAAGATTTTAGGATTGCTTAATCTTACACGTGATTGTTTTAATAGAAATAATGTAATAACAGCACAGCTTAATGAGGTGAGAGTTTTATTTTCAGGTGTTCTAAATTTGGTTGCTGATCCGAATAAGCCCGAAGATAAAGAATTTCCGATTGAGCGAACGCCTCTTCTTATGACAACAGATAAAGGCAACAGTTTTGCGGTAACAAATTCTTATGAATTGATGCTGCTTGATCCATCAATTTTTTTACAAAGATTTATCGAAGGAACAAAGCCTGTAACGATGGGCTATCTTCTTTCCGGCCGGTTTAAGAGCAGTTTTCCCGATGGTATCGAAATCGAGACTGCTGCCGATGGACAGGAATCTTCCAGTGACTCCGAAGACCCGAATCAGCCAAAAACCGCAAAGAAACAGATTAAAGGCTTAATGCAGTCAGAGAAGGATTGTGCGGTGGCGGTTTTTGCTGATGTCGATTTTATCAGTGACATGCTCGCATATCAGAATTTTCTGGGATTGAGCAAGGCTGTTGTTGGCGATAACAGCGCTTTGCTGTTTAATACAATTGACGATTTGAGCGGCTCGTCGGATTTAATTTCCATCAGGTCGAGGGGTAATGTCAAACGTCCGTTCATTGTAGTCGATGAAATTGAAAGGAAAGCCGAAGCCGAAACTGCTGCAAAGCTGGCAAGTATCGATGCAGAAATAGCCGGTTTCAATGCAAAACGTCAGTCTATTTCACCCGCTGCAGGGCAAGACCAGGAATTGGTTATCAGCAAAGAAATATTAAAAGATATCCGCGATCTTGAAGAAAAAATATACCAGAAACAAAAAGAGAGACGGTTAATCAATATGGAAAAAAGTGAGAAAATCGACCGATTGGGCAGAAAGCTGCAAAGAGCCAATACTATTGCGGCTCCCGCGGTCGTTCTTTTTATTGCGATTGTTCTGTGGTTATGGCGGAGCATGAGAAGAAGACATTATATCAGTCACTCCAGTGATGCCTGATTTTTTTTGAGAGGTTTTGTAATGAGTAATAAAAAACTTGCGATATTAGGAATTATCGCTGCCGTTATGTTAGTATGGGCTGTTTTTCAGTCGAAGATTTCAAACAAATCACGAACAGTATCAGCGGGATTGGCTTACCTTGTCAGCGGGGTCAATACTGATGATATAGGTTCTATCGTTATCAAGTCTGGGGATAAAACCCTGAACTTGCAGCGTCAATCCGGCAGGTTTGTTGTTGCTGATAAAAACAATTACCCGGCTGATACGAAGAAAATAAATGAATTAATAACAGATTGTCTGGAAATTGAAGTCTCGTCGCAGGTTGTAACCGATAATCCTGCCAATCATGAAGACCTTGGCGTTACAGAAGACAAAGCAAAAACTATCATCAAATTCCTTAAACCTGATTCATCGGAACTGGTAGGGATTATTATTGGAAATACGAAAGAAAACGGGCAAAGCTCTTATGTAAGACTTACCTCGAATGACAAGGTTTATGTAACATCCGAGTCGCCATGGATTGAAAGCGATGCGATAAATTATGTTAAGACGCAGATTACAGCATTGATGCGCAAAGATACAGCGATGGTCACGGTTAATTCTCCAAACGGTAAATATGTTCTCAAACCAATAGCAGACAGCGAAGATGTGGAGCTTGTAAATCTTCCTGCCGGCAAGAAACTCAAACAAAGTGAAGCCGTGAATATATTTACCGCCTTATCAAGTTTGAACTTTACAAATGTTATGAAGAATCCGGGAGATTTGAATTTCGACAGGCATTATATATGCAAGCTGTATAATTCGACCGAGTTCACATTTGATATAGCTTCAAAAGATGGAGCAACTTATGTAACCTGCAGGGCGTTGTTTACTGAAGGAAGGCCGGAATCTATAAAGAAAGACGAGCCGGAAGAAAAATTGAAGGAAGTTGAGGAAAAACTGCTTTTGGATGATAAGGCAGATGATTTTACCAAACGGCATATCGGATGGGTATATGAAATTTCCCCTTATAAGGCAAAATATCTGACTATGGAACTTTCGGATTTAGTCGAAGACGAGGCAGAAGTTGAAATTACTGAAAATCCTGATCCTAACGCAATATTAAACAAAATTCAGTCGGATAAACAGCCTGGCGGCTTATAATTCACTAAGAACCTCTAACAAAAAGAATCGTGTCGCGGACATCTTGCCCGCGAAACATTACCAGAGCCTGCCCTGAGCTATAAACGAATGGGATGGCAATGCTGTATCTTAAAAATTCATTTTGTTAGAAGCCCTATACGATTAATCTTTTTTCAGAACAATTCAGAATTCCCGGATGTCAACTCTAAACATGGCAGATGGAATTTAAATTCTTGACTTTTACCGGGTGGATTTTTATAATAATCTTGTTGTTAGAATCTTATTGGGGTTTGTTTTTTTTTCATCATGCTTGTTAAGCTTGAAGGAAAGGTGGTATCGGATGTTAAAGAGGTGTGGTTTCACTTTAATTGAATTATTGGTTGTTATTGCGATTATCGCAGTATTAATGGGTATATTAATGCCCGCTCTGCAAAAAGTTAAAAAGCAGGCACAGCAGGTTAGCTGTCAGAGTAATCTAAAACAAATTGGGATTGCCGCACAAGCTTATTCTATGGATAATAAAGACTTTATTCCAAGAGCGCTGGATTCCGGAACTAAATGGATTCTTGTATTTCTTCCTTATCTCGGTGGAAAAAGTACAGGCATTACAGATTACCGAAAAGTCGATGTATATCAATGCCCGTCTTTTCCGACTGTTGGTAACGGTTCAAATAATTATCCAAATAAGGAGCAAACACTGGATTATGTAGTTAATGCATGGGATATGGATAATCCCGGTTTATCGAATGCTACCGGCGGAACTTCTGTGATAAATCCGACCAAGCTAAGCAGTGTCAAATCACCGAGTATGAAGATTTATATGGCTGATAATGAAGATGGCAATTGGCGGCCTGTAATTCGCGGCGAGGGGGATATGGTGCTCGATAATTTATATAGGCTGGATGTATGGAATATGTCACATTTACCTGCCTCTACAGTACAGCAAGCCGGTGAACAAGGCAGGAGAATTGCCTCAAAACGCCATGGCTCCAATAGCAATAATAATCTTTTCTTCGATGGTCATGGAGAGACACTTACAGCAGAAGAGAATACTGAAAAATTATGGACTGGTAAATCGAAGCTATAAGAAATATAACGAAAATAAGGCTTTTATTTAACAGTTAAAACAGGTATATTCAAAAAAACTAAATAAAAGAATTTTGGGGTTCCCATCTTAATATAAAAGATGGGAACCCCCTTTATATGCAGCTATAATCATGAGGGAATTGTTAGATTAAGCCGAATTTACACAACTGGCAAAATACCGAATTTAAGCAAAATTTTATTTTGTCCTGTCGTATATAAAAAATATACAAAATAAAAATTCGGATGCAAAATCATACCGTATTTCGTGTGATTGCTTCTTTGCCGTTCATGTAAGGCCGCAGTACTTTCGGAATGGTTATAGAGCCGTCAGCGTTCTGGTAAAGCTCCATAATCGGGATTAAAACTCTTGGCGAGGCAATAACAGTATTATTCAGCGTGTGACAGAACAGGTTCTTTTTGCTCATGGAATCTTTATATCTAAGATTCATTCTTCTTGCCTGAAACTCGTAGAATTTGCTTGCGCTGTGTGTTTCGCAGTAATTTCCTCTTGAAGGCATCCAAGTTTCTATATCGAATTTTTTTGCCTGTCCTCTGCCAAGGTCGCCTGTGCAAACAATTACGATTCGATAGGGCAGTTCGAGCGATTTCAGTATTGATTCGGAGTTCGTTAAAATCTCGTTATGATATTTATAGCTTTCTTCGGCGCTGTTTTCACATATTATGACCTGTTCTACTTTATCGAACTGGTGAATTCTATATAGACCGTAAGTATCTTTCCCCGCTGCTCCGGCCTCGCGCCTGAAACAGCTTGAAAGACCGACAAATTTCAGAGGCAGCTCTGAATTATCAAGAATTTCACCCATGCGGTACGCAGTTAAAGGCACCTCGGCGGTCCCAACCAGGTTCAACTGGTCTTTTTCCATTCGATACGTCTGTTCTTCAGAGCCGGGGTAGTAGCCTGTTCCCCGCATCGCTTCATCTTTCATAAGCAAAGGTACTGACATGGGAACATAACCTTTGGCAACCATCGTATCTATCGCGAATCGCAGGACTGCCCAGTGCAGCAATGCGCCGTCGCCTTTCAGAAAATAATTTCTCGAACCAGCAAGTCTTACGCCTCTTTCTATGTCGATAATGCCCAAATCAAGTCCCAACTGGACGTGGTCTTTCGGCTCGAAATCAAATTGGCGCACATTGCCCTCTCTTCTTATTTCGATATTCTCTGTATCATCTTTGCCTATGGGCACATCATCATCCGCCGGCTGAGGCACCTGCTGCATCAGCTCATCGAATTGAGGCTGAAGTTCTTTGATTTCGTCATTATATTTTAATTCCTGCTCTTTAAGCTCCGCAAGCTGAGACATTGCTGAAGTTTTTTCATCCGGTGACAGTTTTGGTATTGATTTACCAATCCTGTTCTTTTCTGTGGAAATGTCCTGAAGTTTCTGCTTTATTATTTTCAGGTCTGCATCGACTTTAATAAGTTTATCGATATCGACGTTGAAGTTTTTGGCTGCCGAAGCTGCTTTGAACTTTTCCGAATTCTCCCGTATTTCTTTTATATCAATCATATTTTTCTCATTTACTCATCTGTCCATCTGCGAATAATGACAACGTTATTTTGGCCGCCGAATCCGAAGGATTCTTTAATTACGATATTAACTGGCGATTTTCTCGGTTCATTTGGTACATAATCCAAATCAAGCTCCGAATCGTGATCATGAAGATTTATCGTTGGCGGGATGATATTATCTCTTATTGCACAGACGCAGGTAATAAGTTCCGCCGCTCCTGCGGCCCCGATTAAATGCCCGAGCATACTTTTTACACTGCTGACGGGGACTTTTTTTGCCCTGTCTTTGAATACTGTTTTAATAGCTTTGGTCTCTATCGAATCGTTTTCCGCTGTGCTTGTACCGTGAGCATTGATGTAATCCACATCTTCGATGTTAATTCCGGCGTCTTTTAAAGCCGCGGTTATTGCCTGCACAGCTCCTCTTCCTTCTTCGTGCATATCTGTTACGCGAAAGGCATCTGAACTGCTGCCGTAACCGATAATCTCGGCGAGAATTCTAACACCTCGTTTTTTTGCAGAACTTAGGGATTCAAGAATAACAATCGCAGAGCCTTCACCGAGAACAAAACCATCTCTTGTAGCTGAAAATGGCCTCGATGCTGTTTGGGGACTGTCATTTCTTGTCGAAAGGGCGGTCAAGCGGTTAAATCCTGTAAGCCCGAGCGGGTGTATCATCGAATGAGCGCCGCCCGCAATAATTACATCTGCATTGCCTCGTCGAATCATCATAGCAGCTTCGCCGACAGCCTGTGTGCTTGCGGCACAAGCTGTAAGACAGCTTCGTGATGGACCTCTCGCTCCGGTCAGCATTGCGATATGAGCGGCAGGCATATTCGGCTCCTGCTCAAGCTCACCTATTGGGTCCATTCTGTCAAAAGAGACTTTCGCCCATTTGCCCCAGTCCATCTGATTTTTCTCTGCGTCCCATCCATGTATAATTGCAGAGAAAAAAGTATCATTATCAATAGAGCCTTCACCTGCGCCTAAGTAAATTCCCATCCTGCTGCGGTCAATTCCATCTGTCGGTTCAGGCGTTTCCACATTAATTCCCGCCTGCCTGCAAGCCTGAACGGCGGCTCCTATTGCGAATTCAGAACCTCTGTTGCTTTGTTTGTGCAGATTCGGATTTTTCAAATACTTTGTGAAGTCATAATCTTTAACTTCGGCATCGAATGTAGTAGGAAAAGTTGAGGCATCGAAAAGCGTATTTTTGGCAACGCCGCTTTTGCCCGAAAGCAATGCCTGCCAAAGCGTTTCGACATCGTGACCCAGGGGGCAAATAATTCCCATTCCGGTTATTACTACTCTCTCAGACATTTAATTCGATATTCCTTGTTAAGTATTTAATTATTTTTTTTTAGAATTACTGCTGCGGTTTGGCCGCCATAAGTATAGCTGCAGCAAAGCACGTAATTTATTTCTTTTTCGATTGTTGCTCTTGCGATATTCAGGTTGCAGCCATTTGCAATATTTTCACAGTTTATCGCGGCAGGTATCTTTTGCTCATTCATAGCGCATAGGGCGGCTATAATGTCGATAGCTCCGGCTGCTGCACCGGTATTGCTTAACATACTTTTGGTTGGCCAGACTGGAATTTCTGATGCAGCTTCGCCGAGGGCGGAGCTGATTGCTTTTGCTTCAGCTATATCATCGCAAGGGATTCCAGTTCCATGCGGTATAATCAGGTCAAGCTGGTCTGGCTCTATTTGTGCTTCTGTAATTGCCTTTTCTATCGCTATTTGCAGGCCGAAACCGTCAGCCTCAAGATGTTCATATACAGGATTAATGCTGTTGCTTTGACCAAAGCCGACAATTTCAGCGTGAACTTTTGCACTGCGTTTTTGTGCGTTTTCAAGATTTTCCAGTACGAGAATACCCGCCGCCTCGCCGAAAATAGAACCTTTTGCGTTTGCATCGAAAGGTCTGCACGCAGATGCAGGATTATCATTATTTTCTGTTGCAGCTCTTTTAAGCAGGCACTGGCGTATCATAACAATAGGATTGACTTTTGCTTCAGCTCCGCCTGCGAGAGCGTAGTCACTGACTCCTCTGGAAATAACATGAGCAGCTTCGGCTATTGCAAGATGCGAAGCGACTTCAGCGCAGGTAATGCTGTTGCTCGGTCCCTGTATATCGTGTATGATTCCGACATGACATGCAAGCATATTCGGCAGATATTTCAGCAGCCAGAGGGGCGTAACTAATTCAAGGCCGTTTTTGCCCCATTTGCGAATATCGAATTGACCGTCTGTAATGCTTGCAGCTACAGCGGGCGCTAATTCGACAAGATCACAGCTAATGAGACCGGCGCCGAGGTTTATTGCCATTCGCTGCGGATTGATGTTGATTTTTTCCGGATCGATTCCTTTAGTAATTAAGCCGCTTTGAACAAGGGCTTCATGTGCCGCAATAACTGAAAGCTCGATGTCTCTTGACATGAGTTTTGTCGCTTTTCGATGAGTTTTTGGTACAAGATCGCGTATGTTATAATCGGGGACCTGTCCTGCAATTTTGCACGTAAAACCTGCCGGATCAAAGGCTGTTATCGTGTTTATTCCGACTTTACCGGCACAAAGCCCCGCCCACATATCACCGACTGTCAGTCCAAGAGGGGTAATTGCTCCAAAGCCGGTTATTACTACGCGAGAATTGCCCACTAATTAGCCTCCGTTTTTTTTGAGCTTTTTAAAAGAATATCCTGTAGGAGTGTTTTGAAGACAGATGTCTCTGAGCCGAAAACAAAATTTTCTTCGGGAAATTCTATACCGGCGAGATTCTGGTCGATATGACTGAACATTAAATCAATCTCGGCGATTATTTTACCATCTCGTGTGATTTTTCCGCTTATACTTGCCGCCTCTGGTGCGATGGATTCTATGTTTGCTTCAAGTTCTATCGTATCTCCCGGCTTTACAAAATCGAAGAATACAGCTTTTTTGATTTTTGCGAGAATTACTTTCTCCTGGAACTTTTTCGCTTCTCCGACGAGGATTCCTGCCGTTTGTGCCATCGCTTCAATCATGAGACACTCGGGCATTACTGGAAAACCGGGGAAATGGTCGTGCAAATGCTCTTCTGCAAGTGTTACATTTTTTATTGCAACAGCCCGCTTGCCGGTCTCAAATTCTTTAAATTTATCTATCCAAATCCAACGCATATTTTTATTTCATAAATAGGAATAGTTACAGGAAAAGGTATAGGAATAAAACTGTTCCTCTTCCTGTTCCTGATTTCTATCAAGATATTTTGTTTTCAATATAGTTCACAATTGCATTAACTGTAAATAAATCAGACATTTTATTGATGTCAGGATTTTTCTCGAAATCTGTAAGGTCTGTATGCGGCATTTTCTCACGGAGCAATTTAATGCCTTTGTCGGTTAATTTGCCGTTATGGACAAGCTCGGCATCATTCATAAGACTCTCAGCGGGAAACAGCTCTTCACGCGGAATCTTAATTCCGAATGCTTTTTCCAGGCGAAAGACTATATCGAGAAAATCGATGCTCTCAGCGCCAAGGTCTCCCATCAGAGTCGATTCGTAAGAAACCTCATCATCATCAACTGCTAAAGCATCTACCAGGACTTCCTGTACTTTTGTAAAAATATCATCGCGACTCATTGCCATATTCAATACCTCCGATGTGCTGTTGTCAAATTCCTAACTTAAAAGTTTCCATCTTTTTTTCATATTGTTAATAATCACGGCATCTACGGCCGTCATTGCCGGATTTTCATCTGCAAGATTAAAATGTCTCAATCCAAATCGTGCTTCCACGATTTGCTGGTCTTTAGATACACCGAAACCATTGAAGCTGCTCATATTCTCTTCGATGGTTTTGGCTTCGACCGTATATTCTATCGAGGCGCCAGGCGCCAGAAAACTCTTATATTTAACATTTTTTGCCTCTTCAAGCAATATCATACTATGCGAGAAATTTTCAGTCTGTCGTACCAGCCATGAAGCTGATTCGATAAGTCCTTCCAGTAATAACACGCCAGGCAAAACAGGGAAGGTAGGAAAATGGTCCGCCAGATACTCTTCCGAGAGCGAAACGTTTTTCACTGTTTTTATATACCTGCCTGGTTCCAGTGATATAACCTTATCAATAAGTATAAAACGCATATATTTTTACTCAAAATCGCATGTAATAATTATATTTACCAGTTTAATTTCGTATTTTAATTTTCTGTGGTGTTATACGGTATACTGAAAAAGCGATTTTTTCAATTGTTTTTCCTTTCTTTTTTGGCTATTTTATATTTATATGAGTTCTGCAAAATTGAAGTTAGACATATATTGCATGAAGAAAATCGGTTTAAAAGATTTTCTTCATACAATCTGCTGCTTTGCTGTAACTGCTTAATAGTGAATATTTTAAGTTCGTTATTTAAGAAAGAAAAAATTAAAAAATAAGCAATTTTTTCTTTCTTAAAGTATGTCTAACTTCAATTTTGCAGAGTCCTTTTATTTATTGTTATTCATTTTTGTAAAAAAATCATATTGAAGTTATTAAAAATTCTCAGATTTGTTATACTTTGTTACTATGGAAATACGAAACGCTAAAATTTCAGATGTAGTAAGCATTCATCAGCTTGTGAACGGTTATGCCGAGTTAGACAGGATGTTATTTCGCTCAATGGCGGATATTTATGAAAAGCTCCAGACTTTTATTGTAGCTGATATCGACGGGAAAGTTGTCGGCTGCGGCGCACTGGAAATTATCTGGGCTGATTTGGCTGAAATTAAATCATTAGCGGTCAGTGAAAGTCATCAAAGTATGGGTATCGGAAAAAAAATAGTAGAAGCTGCTGTACAAAAAGCCTCCGAAATTGGCGTTTTAAAGGTTTTTGCCCTGACTTTGGTTCCTCAATTCTTCGTTAAGACAGGTTTTGAAATAGTAGAAAAAGAGACGCTGCCAATGAAAGTATGGAGCGACTGCGCAAGATGCCCCAAGCAGCAGCATTGTGATGAAACTGCTGTTGTAAAGAGGATATCGAGAGATATTTGATGAAAAGAGTGCATCGAAACATTAAGAGAGAAGGTTATTTACACTCCTAAGAAACTAAGACGGGTGGTATCTTCAATCGCAGCTTAGAGATGGCTTGGCATGAGTTCACCATCCCCATCCTGAAAAAAATCAGGATGAGGATGCCACACATTATTTCAGAAAAATAAGTTTCTTTCGCATACATCCTGAAAATCTGGTCCGGTGCTCAGGATGACAAGTTTCTATATGTATTTACCATATAAGAATTTATAGTTTTTTGAACTTGAAATCGGTCAATTTGAGTTAATTAACCTACCTGCCGCCTCTGGAAGATTGCAACTGCCAAAGCGAGAATCGCTCCTGTATAGCAAATGGCATAAGATGCTGTTGCGATAATATATTTCAGTGAGACTTTGCTGTTTTCGTAAATTGCATCACTTATCCAGAAAATTTGCAGATTTGGAATGAGTAATCTGCCGATTTTGGCCCATAAATGAGTTTGAGCGGCGTTACTGAAAGCGTAATCGCTCACCAATCCCAAAAGGAATATTCCGACGCAAACTGATAAAGTGACTACTATATTAAACCTTGCTGAAAGCGCAACTGCCAAAGCTGCGATTATCAAAGCTGCCAATAGCAGTAATACCGAGCCGTAAATATCTACTGTATTTATGCCGTTCTCGGCAGGATTGAACTTCCAGTTGCGGTCAATAAAAATTAGAAAAATCAGTCCAATTGTGGCTAAACATGCGATTAATACTATCACTGTTGATGTGAATTTCCAGTCATAAGCATAATTAAAGAAAGCACTTAGAATAAATGAAGCGATGATAATAATTCCGCCTGATGTTATAACTGTCCAGTCGTGTGTATCGTTTACAGTTTCCTGGACGCCGTGACGAATTGCCATAATCAGGGCAATAGTACAGATGTAATGTGCCAGTGCAACAGCGGCGGCTACACCGAAAAACTTGGCGATTATAAATACTGGTCGCTGTATAGGCTTGCTCAAAACTGTAGAAATTGTCTTGGTCTCGATTTCCTCGGCTACAGCGCCGGATGCCGAAAAAATTGCTATGAACAAGCTTGCAAGAAACAACGTAGATAGACCTATCTCTCGCAAGAGCTTATTGTCGTCGTCCATGGTGTACATCGCAATAGAAGGACTCAGGATAAAAAGAAGCAGGGCGGCAAAGATTATTATCGAATACACAGGTTGTCTTAGTGTTTCTATCAAAGTGTTTTTGGATATTGTGTATAATTTATTCATTTTTCAGTTATTTTTTTAGTCCTATAATTATACTTGAAATTGGCTTTGTTTTTTTTATAGTACTTGAGGTAAATTTTTCATAATTAAATCTATACTAAAATAACTTTTATTGCTATATTACGCAACTTATTATCGAACATTTTTAAATTAAGATTATTATATATATAGAATCAATACTGACATTTGAGTTTTTTTGTTCATAGCATTAAACTTGGGATAAGAAATGATAGTATCATCAAAAAGACCAAAAAATGTGGCCATAATTTCTTTTATTTTTAGTATCTTCTTTTTTGGCACTGCATTACTCCTTGGCAAATGGAGCGGATTTTTCGCGATTTCTGCCGCCGGCTGGTTTATTCTTTATGTCGCGTTAACCTGGTTTGTTTTATGTATTCAGTTTTACCAGCGTGCATTGGCGGAGCAGGAAAAACTCGACTTGAGCGAGTTGGCTGGAGGTGAGCGGGATTCCACAATCTTCCAGGCAAAAAAAGAGCATGAAAATCTGTTCTCAGTCGCACAGGAACGCCTGAAAATACTCGAAAAATGGTTCATACCTGTTTTTGCAGCTATTATTGCCGTATTTCAAATAATTGTCGGCCTGTTTGTATTGAGGGCGGCTATAAAGGGAATAGATGAAACACCTAAAGAGCCCTTGTTCTGTTCGATAATCATGGCGGCAATAGCATTCGTGAGCTTTTTATTGTCACGATATGCAACGGGAATGTCTGCACAGACAGAGTGGAAGCCTCTGCGTGCCGGCGGCAGTTCTATGCTGGGCGCGTCTTTATTATGTTTCGCTTTGTCAATTGCCTTTGCTCTTGGTTATCTGTTTCCATCGTTGTTTTTTATTCAGGAAATAATAGCAAAAGTTATTCCGGGATTGATGATTGTTCTTGGCGTGGAAATTTCTTTAAATCTGGTGATGGACATTTATCGTCCGAGACTACATGGCCAGTACAGCAGAAGCGCGTTTGACAGCAGGCTTTTAGGGATTATCAACGAGCCGGGGGGAATTTTAAAAAGCGCCGCTGACGCACTCGATTACCAGTTCGGTTTCCAGGTTTCTCATACATGGTTTTATAAACTTCTCGAAAAAGCTATTGTTCCTTTAATATTATTCGGCATTGTGACATTATATTTACTAAGCTGCATCGTAGTTGTTGGTCCTGACGAACAGGCTGTAATAGAGCGTTTCGGCAATCCTGTCAACGATGCCAATGATATAAGAATTGTCGATTCGGGTCTTACTTTGAAATGGCCATGGCCTGTTGAAAAAGCATATATTTATCCGATAAGTAAAATCTCCGAAATCGGAATAGGTTATCTTGAGGACGAAGCTGAAAGAAACAAACCGAAATTGTGGGGTCAAAAGCATTATAAAGAGGAATATCAGCTAATTGTTGCCAGTATGCAGGAAAAAGCGGATTCTCGTGATTCGACAACCGTTCCAGTCAACCTTGTAATAGCCGCTGTGCCTGTTCAATACAGGATTAGAGATCTTTATTCTTTTATATACAATAATATCGAGCCTGAAAAATTGCTCGAATCCATCTGTTACCGCGAGTTGACAAAGTACGCAGTCAGCGCAAAGCTCGAAACAGATAAAGATTCTGATTCGGATCAGAGCCTTCTTGGAAAAGGCAGGACAGAGGCTTCTAAAATTTTAATTGAAAAGATTCAGAATGCCGCTGACCAGGAGGGTTTGGGTGTTGAAATTGTATTTCTTGGTTTGCAGGGAGTTCATCCTCCTGTCGAAGTGGCTGCGGATTATCAGAAAGTTACAGGCGCAATTCAGGAACAGCAAAAGCTGATTCTGGATGCACAGGCAAGCAGTATCAGGACTTTAAGTGCGAGCGCCGGGTCTGTCGAAAAAGCACATGAGCTGTATGAACTCGAGAAAAAGATTAAAGAAAGCGAAAGACAAAAAGATCCGAATTCAGCGGCTGAAAATCAAAGACTTTTGGATGAAGCATTTGTTCAGGCGAGCGGAAGCACTTATAAAACTCTTACAGAAGCAAAAACTTATGCCTTTAAAAAAGAAATTGACGCAGAAGCAACGGGTAAGAGATTTGCAGGACAGCTTCATGCTTACAGGGCAGCCCCGGAAATTTACCTGTATGAACAAAGGATAAAGGCGCTGGAAGACACTTTAAAAGACATACGGAAATATGTGATAGTGTCTGATAAAAAAGACAAACGAATTACTTTAATTGACCTTCAGGACAAACTTGATGCTTCCGGTATGATGCATGTTCCTGAACTTATAAGGGAAAGCGGCGGACAATGAAAAATTTTGCAGTTACAATCTTTATAATCTTAATCATAGTGACATTAGGTCTATATCTGATTTCTTTTCAGGTACGGGAAACCGAGTTGTGCCTCGTGGTAACTTTCGGAAATCCGGGTCGTCAGATTACCGAACCGGGATGGTACTTTAAGTGGCCTTTTCCGATTCAGCAGGTAGTGAAGTATGATTCCCGCATGAGAGTGTATGCTCCTGAGACCGAAGAAACTCCTACATCCGGTGGTGAGCCTATTATTGTGAATTCCTATGTTGTCTGGAAAATATCCAATCCTCTTGACTATTATAGAGCTACAAAAAAGATAAGAGACCCGCAGGAAGAATTGCTTAAAAGCCGAATTCGCAATACACAGAATAATGTAATAGGACTTCATAAATTTTCAGAATTTGTAAATAGCGACCCGGACAAGATTCAGTTCGAAAAAATTGAAAATGAAATGCTGCAGGACCTTCAAAAAGCAGTAGCGGCCGCCCAGTATGGAATTGAAATAAAAGCTCTTGGCATAAAGCAGCTTAAAGTCAGTGAAGAAGTCAGTAAACAGGTTTTCCAGAGAATGAGATCAGAACGGGAACGCCAGGCATCGAAAATAATTGCAGATGGTAATGCCAAAGTTGTTAAAATAGAAGAACGGGCAAGAAGTATAAGCGAGGAAATAACAGTCGCAGCCCAGGCGAGGGCAAAAGAAATAATGGGTGAAGGAGATCGTGCGGCAGCGGTATTTTATCGTTTGCTCGATGCAGACCCGGAACTCGCAAAACTTCTGCGTGCTCTTGAAGCTTTGCCTGTAATGTTGGGTAAGAATGCTACTTATGTTCTTTCAACTGAGATGGATCCGTTTTCCTTATTACAGAAGATACCTGCTCTTATACCAAAAGATCCAAATAGTTTAAATGATCCAAACAAACCTGCAGGAAGCGATAACTAATAGATTATTATGGCAAAAGAAGAAGAAATCACAGAATTAAACCGGGTGAATAAGCATAATCCTGCATCCCTTGAATCAGATACAGCAGGTAAAAGCCTTTCCGATGCTCTGGAGATTAGTTTCACAATACTCAAAGTGATAATGGTTATTCTTGTTATTGCTTTTTTGGCTTCCGGTTTTAAAACTGTCGGTCCGGAGGAGGAGGCGCTTGTATTGCGTTTTGGCAAAATCAGGGGAACCGGAGATAAGCGTATTCTTAAGTCAGGACCTCACTGGATATTACCATACCCGATTGACAAAATTGTCAAGATTCCTGTTGCAAGAAAAGATAATTTAAATATTGATTCTTTCTGGTATTATTTAACAGAACGGGAACAGCTTGCGGGAAAACCCGATGAAGTTGATCCGAATAAAGCTCTAAGCCCCCTGCAGGACGGATATTGCCTTACGCGAAGCGAGGCTCTGGGTGAAGAAAACTCAAATGACGGGATTGATATAAATAATGAAGGAAGTGACTATAATATAGTTCATACTAAATGGCAGCTTACTTACCAGATTATTAATCCGGAACTTTTTTATATTAATGTCCAGGACCCGAATGTCGAAGCCAGTGACATTTATGATGATGTTATTAAAAGAAGCGTTCGTCCTCTCCTGCAGAACATGTTCGAGGATATTGTTGTAACAACAATGGTAAATTATACAATCGATGAGGCAATTACAAGCAGAGACAGAATTCCCGGAGAAGTAAAGGAAAAGCTTCAGTCAAAACTCGATTCTGTGGACAGCGGCATAAGCGTTGTCTCTGTACAGCTTACAAAAAGCGAGGTGCCAAGACAGACTAAGAGAGCATTTGAAGCTACTACTATAGAAGCCCAGAATAGAAGTGACGCCATAACCAAAGCTGAGACCAGCGCTGAGAAACTTCTTACTGAAACTGCCGGTTCTGTCGAAAAAGCTGAGGAGCTTTACCATGCTATACATGATGAGAATATGAGTGAAGAAGAAAAAGAGCTGTTATGGTCACAGATTTCAGGTAATCTGAAGACTTACCTTTTTAAAGCGGGAGTATATGCAACTGAAGTTGCGAAAAATGCGGAAGCAAATGCGAAGTATCTTCATAGCCTGCTTCCCGAATACAGGCAGCGCCCGGATGTTGTAATAAATCGACTTTATCATGATGCGATGGAAAATATTTTCGCATCTGCTGATGAGAAATTTACTGTTCAGCCTCCCAAAGATGCCAACGGCAGTGAATTGTGGATTACTCTTAATAGGGACACTTCCCTGAAAAAACGAAGTGAAACAAATCAGGCACAGAACCGGAATTAATATATAACTTGACATTGTCCCCATGATAAATACACGGACAAGAGACTAAATTATGGCACATGAACATTTACATCTGAAAGATGATATTGCTCACGAACATACTCACGGCAAGCAGGTTCGCGTCAGTATTGCTATGCTTGCGACACTGGCCGGCGGAGTTTTATTGTTAAATTATTACGCGGCCGGAATAATTTACGGCAAGGGCGCTTTCCAGGCGGAACTTATGGCCATGCTCGGAGCAATTCTTCTTGGCGCTCCGATTATCTGGCATGCGTTGTTATGCCTTATATACAGGCATTCGCATATGGATGAACTGGTTGCTTTGGCTATTCTGGCGGCTTTCGTAGCAGGTGAATATGTTACGGCGGGTGTCGTTGCTTTCTTTATGCTCTTGAGTGAGCTTATAGAGAGCCGTACAGCTCTCGGGGCGCGTGCTTCGATAGAGTCTCTGATAAAACTCACGCCTACGAAGGCTAATCTTATCGATAGTAAAGGTGTCGAAACTGAAGTTCAGGTAAGCAGTCTTAAAGCCGGAGATATTGTCCGGGTCCGTCCGGGTGATAATATTCCCGCTGATGGAGAAGTCGTCGAAGGTCTCAGTTCAGTTAATGAAGCGACTATTACAGGTGAATCGCTGCCTGTTGATAAAGTGCCGGGAATGCAGGTTTTTGCAGGTACGAATAACCTTACGGGAGTTTTGAATGTCACTGTAACCAAGGCGGGTATGGATACGACTCTCGGCAAGGTGCAGTCGCTCATTATACAGGCTGAACAGACGAAAATCCCGATAATGAGGATTATCGACCGTTATGTCAAGTGGTACACACCGACGATTTTAATGATTGGATTTATAGTATTGTTCTTTACACGCGATATAGACAGGTGGATTACGATTCTTGTTGTTTCGTGCCCTTGTGCGCTGATTTTGGCGACTCCGACTGCCATGGTAGCCGCAATTTCAGCATCGGCACGACTTGGAATCCTGATAAAGAATGTAGCAGATCTTGAGATTGCAGGAAGAATTACAGCGATTGTTTTTGACAAGACAGGAACTGTAACGACCGGAAGATTATATGTAACAAAACTCACGCCGGCTGAAGGTGCAGAGCCGTCAGAATTATTATCATACGCAGCATCAGCCGAACAGATGAGCAAGCACCCGGCTGCAAGAGCGCTGCAGGAAATTGCAAAAGAAGCAAAACTTTCTTTGTATTCACCAGAGCATTTCCGTGAAACACCGGGAAAAGGCGTTACAGCGGTTGTCAACGCAGTGAAAATTATGGTAGGCAGAGATTCTTTTCTCAAAGAAAACAATATAGATGTTAATAATGTATCTGATCCTGCTTTGCATGAGGAACAGGGATTCAGCACGCTCTATGTCGCAAAGGATTCCAGATGTATCGGCTGGATTGGAATGCAGGATAAAACCAGGCCTGAAGCGGCACACGCGGTAAAGGATTTGCTGGATATCGGCGTTAAAAGAGTGACAATGCTCACGGGTGATCGCAATGAAGTAGCCCGCCGCGTAGCTGCTGAGCTTGCCTGCACTGATTTCAAGGCGCAATGTCTGCCGCAGGATAAGCTGGCTATTGTCGAAAAATTGAAAACAGATGGACATACAGTTCTTGTGGTGGGTGATGGCATCAACGATGCCCCGGCTCTTGCGGCAGGTGACCTTGGAATTGCTATGGGAGCGGCAGGAAGTGATGTAGCTATCAATTCCGCATCAATTGCACTGATGAACGATGATTTGAAACGTTTGCCTTTCCTTGTAAAATTGTCCAAGAAAACCGGCAGAGTTATCTATCAGAATCTTGGCTTTGGAATGTTATTTATTATTCTTGGCATCGCTGCAGGTGCTGCTGCATGGCTGCCGGCGGTTTACGCTGCTGTTCTGCATTTTGTCGGCTCTTTGGTAGTTGTATTTAATAGCGCTCGTCTTGTCCGTTTCGGAGAAGAGCTTGACCACGGACATTGATTGCAGCAGGTAAATGCCTGGAGAAACACGAGTTGATATAATATGGATTATGCTGTTGAAACTTTTTCATTAACAAAGATTTTTTCGGATTGGTGGGGGCGTGCCAAAGTTTATGCCGTAGATGATCTGAATCTGCAGATTCGTACCAATGAAGTGTTTGGTCTGCTTGGTCCCAACGGTTCAGGAAAAACAACAACGATAAAAATGCTTCTTGGCTTGCTTCATCCGACTAAGGGTAAATGTCTAATGCTTGGCGGCGACGGCTCGGATCCGAAAATTAATGCCAGAATAGGATTTCTGCCCGAGGAATCATATCTTTATCGCTATCTTAACGCGAGGGAAACTCTCGATTTCTACGGCAGGTTGTTCAAATTACCCGCAAAGGTGCGCAAGATGCGAATCGAAGCTCTTCTTGATATGGTCGGTCTCAAGGCTGTTGCAAACAGGTCTGTCGGGACATACTCGAAAGGCATGGCACGCAGAATAGGTCTGGCACAGGCGCTGATAAATGATCCGGAATTGCTGATATTGGATGAGCCTACGACTGGACTTGATCCAATCGGAACAAGGCAGATAAAAGATTTGATTATTAAACTCGCCCAGCGAGGCAAGACAATTCTGCTTTGTTCTCATTTGCTTGCAGATGTTGAGGATGTTTGCGATAGGATTGCGATTCTCTACGGCGGTAAAATTCAAACTCAGGGGCAGGTAAGAGACCTTCTCCAGCAGACGAACAAAAGACAAATTACAACCGATGTAATAAGTGATGCGACAGTAGAAAAAATCAAAAAGCTTATTCATGCGGAAAATGCCGAATTTGAAATAACTTCTCCTATGGACAGGCTCGAATCGTTTTTCATACGAACAGTCGAAACAGCTCAAAGACAGGCTCAGTCAACCAGCGGCGCTGTAAGTACGACTAAGATAAGTGATTTCCTTGAAAAAGACGCTAAAGTTGAAAGTATTCTCGATAAACTTGTTTCTTCTCCGGTTGTTGAGGAATCTCCGGAAAAAGTTATCACTACGGAGAAAGTTGAAGCAGGAAAGTCTGATATTCCTGAACCGAATAAGCAGCTTCTTTCTGAGCTAACCGGCTCAAAAGCGACATCGCGGATAGACAAGACACCTAAAGAAGAGCTAACGGAGAAAGTGGAAGCAGGCGAAGCAAATCAGGAAGAGAAAATTAATAGAGATATTCTTAATCGTCTTGTAAGCAGCCCGGAATCACAGGAGAAAAAAGAACGTCAGGCAGGAGGCGATGGCGATGAATAGTATCTGGGCAGTTGCCAAAAATACGATAAAGCAGGCTTTAAGGATGAAAATAGCGGTAGTGTTTATTATCCTGCTTCTTGCCCTGCTTCCTGTACTTGGTGTTTCAACAACAGGGGATGAGACCATAAAAGGGCGTCTGCAAACCTTCATTAGTTATGGTCTTTCACTTACCAGCTTTTTGTTGTGCCTGCTTACAATTGCAATTTCGATTTACACTGTCACCAACGATATTAAAGAAAAACAGATATTCACAATCATAACCAAGCCGATTCGCCGGTTTGAGTTTCTTACAGGTAAACTGCTCGGTGTAATACTGCTGGATATGCTTCTTCTTGTCATATTTTCGATAATCATTTATTCTATTGCCGTATATATGCCAAAGTTTTATCAGGTCAACAGCGTTGAGCTTGCCCAGGCTAAAACAGAATTTTTTACAGCACGAGCGGCTTTGGTGATTCCTCAACAGGATTTTACGGAACAAGCACGGGAAAGGTTTAATAAGCTAAAGGCTGAGGATGCACTGCCTGAGAATATGTCACCCGCAGAAGTCATCAGGGAAATCAATAATCAAATGCAGGTTTTGAGTCGTGCTGCTGATATAGGAGATGGTATAGAGTGGGAATTCGAAAATGTCAAACCACTTGCTGACAGCATATTCATAAGATTTAAATATGAAGTTTTGCAGGAGACACCGGATTCGCGTATTTACAGCAGGTGGGTGGTTGGCGATCCTCATTCAGTCAGGACTGGTGAACCTGGCAAAACACCGGTTTTTGTACAGGACTACCGGCATACGACTGAAACTTTCCATGAAATCGAAATTCCTTCTGAGGTTATACCGGAAAGCGGCAAGCTGGCTGTCGTTTTTTATAATTATCCTTCAAATGATACAGTCGTTATGTTTCCCAAAGACGGCATGGAAGTTTTATTCAAAGCTGATAATTTTACCATGAACTTCATAAGGTCTGTTATTTTAATATTATCTCGTCTTGTATTTCTTACATGTTTGGGAATACTGACATCGACCTTCCTGTCGTTTCCTGTTGCGATTTTACTTTGTCTTGTATTATTTGTTACGGCGAGTTTCAGCGGTTTTGTTCTTGAATCGTTTGATTTTCTAAGCCGGAACGTTGGCATATTATATACTTATACTCTCAAGTGGATAGTTCAGATTTTACCGGAGTTCGATAAATATAATCCGACTAAATTTCTGGTTCCTGCCCGCTTGTTAAGCTGGTCTTTTGTCGGCCAGTGTATTCTTTTTATGGTTTGTATAAAGTCTTTTCTGCTGCTGGTTTTGGCATTCCTGATTTTCACTTATCGGGAAATTGCTAAAATCGTAGTTTAAAAAAGAGTTTTTTCAATACATGAAAGAGAAAGGATAATGAAGTTGAAAGTGTCTAAAGTGAACTAAAGCGCCTAAAGAGATTCGAAATTTAACTTTAGATATTTTAGGCACTTATAAATTTTGTTTTACCTTATGCGTACTCGTGATTTAATAATTGTTGTAGTTTGCATTGTCTTAGCGGCTGGCCTGCTCATTGCGGCTGGTTTGCAGATCGAGCCGATTAATCGTCAGCGTCAGGAAATGAAGCTGATAATGGACAAGCCTGAAAATCTTCCTCCCTCGCTGGTATTTACTGCTGCGGCGACAGGAGCATTTAAAGGCCTGCTTGTAGATTTTCTCTGGATTCGAGCAGAAAGATTAAAAGAGGAAGGACAATTTTTCGATGCCAGACAGCTTGCAGAATGGATTACAATTCTGCAGCCTCGTTTTGCATCGGTTTGGGAATTCCAGGCATGGAATATGGCCTATAATATTTCGGTAGCAATTCCCGAGACTCAGCCTGAACAAAGATGGCGATGGGTAAAGAACGGCTATGAGCTTCTTCGGGACGAAGCCATCGATAAATATAAGCTAAGAGATATCGGTCTTTATCATGAGCTTGGCAGAATTTTCCAGCATAAAATAGGCGGTATTTCGGATGAAGCACATAAATATTACAAACTGCAGCTCGCAACACAGATGGAGCCTCTTCTTGGCTCCAGGGATTTTCAGCCGGAACTTACAGATGAGAATAATAAATATTTTGACTTACTTGCAGAATCACCTCAATCATGGCAGGAAATTATTGAAGACCCGAATATTGTTGAATTTATAACCGCTTTGAAATCTGCTGACGAAAGGTTTTCTGATGAGAGTGTTTTTGCCGAGAACTATCTGTCTTTGAGAGAATATTCCGGCAGGTATAATCAGGAGGCAGGTCAGGTAATTGATAAATACAGGGGCACGGATACTCTCAGAAAATTCGATATTTTTGCCAAAGTATATAAATTAAGAAATGCCTGGAAGCTTGATCCTGTATTGATGCGTAAAGTAAATCAAAAGTATGGTCCGGTTGACTTCGATGATCCCAATACTCATCTGCCTATGGACTGGCGTCATGCCGATACACAGGCAATTTACTGGGCTGAAAAAGGATTGGAGATAGCTATTCAGGATAGTTCGCGTGATATCAGTTCTGCTGAAAACAATGCTGATCGTATCGTTGTTCACGGCTTGCAAAACTTGTTTCGTTTGGGTAATTTGATTACCATTACAGTCGAGAGACAGGTTGCTACGGATGACCCTTCAAAGCCGGTACAGACAGTTAAAATGAAAGAGATTTTTTTAAGACCAGATTTAAGATATTTTAAACCTTATAATGACGCCATACTTAAAGTAGTTAAAAAATATGACAATGATGAAGACCGGGGCACTTATGAAACTCTTCGGAATGGCCATCGTAATATGCTGAAAAACGCCGTGCTTTTGTTTTTCCAGTCGGGACATAGAGAGCAGGCACAGAAGATTTATAATTACATGAAAAAGGAATATCCGCTTCCTGAATTTGATATTTCTTTAGTTGAATTCGCGCAAAAGCGAATGCTCGAAGAACTTCAAGGTTACGGCTATCAGGATGCGACTGATCAGATAACGGCGATTTTGAGAGAAGGTTATTATTACCTTGCTATCGGAGATGACGATGCCGCCGCAGGAAGTGAGAATAATGCAAAGCTTCTTTATGAGCATTATAAAAAACTGTCTGAGGAGGAGGATAGAATTGCTTTGCCTTCGTTTGACACTCTTAAATTGACCTCCATGCAGGATTTTGTTATGGATAAGCAGTTCCCTGAATATATAAGACTGAATTTATTTCTCGGAAGGTTAGAGAGAGACAACCGTGAAACCTATGATTTGCTTATAGCTGAATTAAAGAAAAAATCCGAGATAGAGAAATAGCAGATTTAACTGGGCTTCGTGATATATAAGAAGTCTTATATGCTAAGGCTTGTCACGGCAATCCTATTATAATTTATGAAGATAAATTTTTGATGATAGCATCAGCCATTTGGCTGGTTCCAACAGCGGTGGGGTCATCGCGGTTGGGCTTCATATCGTAGGTGACATATTTACCTTCTTTGATTACGGCTGCTGTTGCATTTTCAAGTTTATCGGCTTCGGCTTGTTTGCCCATGTATCTGAGCATCAGCACGCCGCTTAGGATGAGTGCCGCGGGATTGACTTTGTTCTGTCCTTTATATTTTGGTGCGCTGCCGTGTGTGGCTTCAAAAATCGCTTCTCAAGCAGATGCTAAGATATCAGGTTCGTATAAGAACGAAAAAGAAAAATAAAATAGCCAGGTGCAATCAATTGCCTCTTTTATTTTGGTTTCTATTTGACGTTATTATTGCTAAAAGTTATATTAGTTGATATGGACAAAGAAAAAATCAAGAAAATATTATTAGAAGCAGTTGAAAACAGCCCATATTTCGAGGTAATTAAATCTGTGGCTATTTTCGGCTCTTATGTGAACGGCATACCTGATACCGACAGCGATGTCGATGTTCTGATAGATTTCGAGCCTTCGGCCGCAATAGGATTTTTTGCTTTGTCTGATATTAAAAATAATTTCGAGTCTTTTCTGGAAAAGTCAGTCGATTTGCTTACTCCTGCGGCTATTAGCAAGTACTTTCGTGACGAAGTTCTCAATCAGGCAGAGACAGTTTATGAAAAATGATAAACTGTATTTGAGGCATATCAATGAAGCAATCGAGAGTATCGAAGAATATCTTCGCGGAGTCTCATATAACAAATTCGTATCAAGCAAAATGATTATTGATGCTGTTGTGCGTGAACTGGAAATAATCGGAGAGGCATCAAAAAACCTCAGCGATGAGTTTCGTGAAGAACATGCAGACTTATTCTGGCGGCAAATTAAAGATATGAGAAATTTTTTAATTCACGAATATTTTGGTGTGAATACAAAAATAGTCTGGGATACCTGCAAAAAGGACTTACCTATCCTCAAGAACTTTATTTCCTCAGTTTTGTAAAAATCACAAATATTTGGGAAAGAAGCATTAAAAAACTATTTCTCGACGAAGTCGAATTTTCATAATTTTACATTTTACTTTTTGATTTTTTTGATGATGGCATCAGCCATTTGGCTTGTACCTACGGCGGTGGGGTCGTCGCGGTCGGGTTTCATATCATAGGTGACATATTTGCCTTCCGCGATAACGGCGGCTGTTGCGTTTTCAAGTTTATCGGCTTCGGTTTTTTTGCCCATGTGTCTGAGCATCAGCACGCCGCTTAGGATGAGTGC
>JAFGEF010000130.1 GCA_016931715.1 Sedimentisphaerales bacterium | reverse complement strand
GTTACAGCAATGCAGCAGATTGTATGAAGAAAATCTTTTAAACCGATTTTCTTCATACAATATATGTCTAACTTCAATTTTGCAGAATCCTTTGAAGATGAAAAAGGCAAGGAGAAGTCTATGAGCAGGAATTCAATTTTAAAGATATTGAATCCGGTTATCGGGATTATGATGCTAAGCCAGATACTTACCGGAGTTTTTGGCCGTCAAATACCGCGATGGGCATTTGTGAATTTTCACAAGCACGCCGGAGTTGTTTTAGGGATAGTAATTGTTTTTCATATAATACTGAACTGGAACTGGATTAAGGCAAACTACTTCCGTAAATCATCGCCATCAAAGACGTAATCAGACCTGTAATATAATCAACCTCTAAAAATATCGTTGCGAGGCAGAAGGCTAAAGCCCATCCTGCCTGTCTATTAATTATTGTTTTTGTCTTTCAAAAAGAAGACTATCTGATTCTTGTTTATTGAAAATATAATGAAAACCGGATTTTTCAAGTACTTTGCAAGAAGCTTTGTTATGAATGGTCGTATGCGCAATAATTTTCTGTACACGGTTGTCATTGAACGCGTTTTCTACGAGCGCTTTTGCAATCTCTGTAGCATAACCTTTCTGTCTTTGTGACGGTACTATTGAAAATCCAATTTCAACTATCCCGTCTTTGTCTGGGGGCCCGAAATAACCTCCTGCGCCGATAAGTAAAGAAGGTATGCTATTTTTGGGCAGTGTAATTGCATACCATACAAACCACCCAACAACTGATGTGCCGTTTTCTTTATAGCATTTGTGAAAGAATTTCTGAGCGTTACTGTCATATTCACCTGGCGGCCAGCCTGGTTCCACTTGTGTATTTAATAAAGATGCAAGTTTTTCAGGTGACTCTAACTCTGCACAGATATATTCGAACGTTGCCGCTATTAATTCAAGGTTGTTTGTTTGAAGTTTATTGTGTTTCAATTTTTCCTCTTTAATCTATATTTATCCAGTTTTAATGAGTAGTTAAGTTATAAAATCATTAATATTATTATAAAAACATAATGTTAGCTTGATACTATAATAACGTCAAGATAATCGTGAATATCGGGCAAACATAAAATATTTATTTACGTACTAATAAGCAGATACTACTCCGAAAAGTAGCTAACTGTGCAGCATGAGGAGTATAGATTATGTATATACTTCTTTTAGGAATATAAAAAAATGGGATTTGTAAAAACGATAATAACGGAATTCTGGAACACGACTTCGGATATGTCGGTTTATCTTCTGTTCGGATTCTTTGTTGCCGGGATTATTTCGATATTTATTTCCCAGCAGGTTGTTGAAAGGCACCTTGGCGGCAGGGGGATATGGCCTGTACTAAAGGCGTCACTGTTCGGTGTGCCGCTGCCTTTATGCTCGTGCGGCGTAATTCCCGTATCTGTGTCACTCCACAAGCACGGCGCAAGTAAAGGCTCGACAGTAGCGTTCCTTCTTTCAACTCCTCAAACCGGTGTTGACAGCATACTGGTGACATTGAGCCTTCTTGGTCCTGTGTTTGCAATTTTCAGACCTGTTGTTGCGCTTATCACAGGGATTATAGGAGGTCTATTTGTTGACTTGTTCGATCAAAAAACCAGCGATAAAGAAAAAGAATCCGAGAAATGCACAGATGACTGCTGCTGTTCGCATGATAAGAAAATGTCGAGCAAATTCGTATCAGGCATGAAATTTGCTTTTATTACTTTGCCTCGTGACATAGGCAAGCCCATGTTAGCTGGTCTGGCCGCAGCGGCTTTTATTTCGATACTTGTGCCCGATGATTTCTTCGCCGACAAACTCGGTACAGGCATACTGTCGCTTGTGGTAATGATGTTATTGGGCATACCGGTTTATGTTTGCGCGACGGCTTCTGTGCCGGTTGCGGCGGCGCTGATTGCCAAGGGACTGACTCCGGGTGCGGCGATGGTGTTTCTAATGACCGGCCCGGCGACTAATGCCGCTTCGTTTGTTACTATTTGGAAAAGCCTGGGCGGCAGAACCGCCATAATATACCTTTTGACTGTGGCAAGCTGTGCCTTATTAAGCGGAATTACGCTTAATTATTTTATGGCGGGTATGATTTCCGAAAGCATGACTGGTCATCATCATAGCATGATGCTTCCGGCAATTATAAGATATTCTTCGGCTC
Source organism: Sedimentisphaerales bacterium (assembly GCA_016931715.1). Classification (GTDB taxonomy): domain Bacteria; phylum Planctomycetota; class Phycisphaerae; order Sedimentisphaerales; family Anaerobacaceae; genus JAFGPS01. The sequence continues at coordinate 8,092 of JAFGEF010000130.1, read as the reverse complement.
TGGTTCTGCTTGCTTTATTAGGATACGGCATATTGAGAAAAAAGAAGGTATCTCATTGAGTAATTGAACTTCTGCAAAACTGAGAAAAGGCATACTTTTGGAAAGAAATTTTTTTACTAATTTTTTCTCTCTAAACATAAAATATTATTCACAAAAGAGTTATACAAACGACAACTTATTATTTGGCAATATCATTTTTTAACGTTAAAAGCCCTATAAAAGAGGATTTTGATTTGGATATGGGACTGTTTGTTCAAGAAAAGGTTGTTTATTTATAGGTCTTGGGCGAATTTTCTTGACAAAAATGGTGATTTTTTGTATATTAAACAATAATAATATATCGGAGCAGTGTGTGGTGAAAATGATGAGAAATTCTTTTCATTCATTTTCTATTACCATAACACAAATAAAAAGCCGGGCAAAGATTGTTTAAGAAAAAGCTTCTTTGCTGGGGAGGTTTAAATATGGGCAATTTTTTCGAGAATTTAACCATGAATAAACAAAAAAAATGTGTTCTTAAAGCAATCAAGGTTCTTTTATTGCTGGCGTTTGTTATGACAGTAATAACAGGGGCCGCATCAGCAAAATCACTATATGTACTTTCTGATATAGAAGCTTCTCCGAATCCTCTCCGTGCATATGATATTGCGACAAACGGTACTTTAACGTTTCAGGCTCAGTATTCCCTGCCGAGATATAATCTTGGAGCCACAGGAATAGCTCTTGATTCCGAATCCGGGTATCTGTTTGTTACATATGTTTTTTGGGGTTCGGTCATTGTGGTGGACTCTAAAACGATGGTTACTATACCGGAAATGACAAGCGCTCCAGGTGCATGGGATCTCGCAGGTATTGTTTATAATCACGCTAAAAAGCAGCTCTATTGTGTCGATCGCGGCAGGGACCGTATATGGGTTTTCAATTGGGATTCGAATTCCAAAACACTTAGTCGTGTTAGCGGTGCACCCTTCCTGCTCAGAAACGCCACGACATACGGCATTGCTCTTGACGAAAGTAATCAGATTCTCTATGTAGCCAATTCAACAAATAAAGTATATGCTTATAATACCGACGACTGGTCTTTGAAACGAACCATATCTTTAGATCGCATTGCGTTATGTGTAGCCGTAGATTATAAGAATAGTTATCTTTATACCGGCGGGGGTTTTGTCGGCAATCCATATTTGACGCAATATAATTTGAAACTTGATAAACAATTGGAAACAGTTGTAGAAACGAATGCTTCTATAGGTGTGATGGGGATAGCAGTTGATCCTGACAGCGGCAAAATATATTTCACGACCGGGCATGATTACCTTTTAGGCGGTGACAATATTCGTGTATATGACAAACTTCTCTGCCCCGTCTCGGTTATAAACAGCGTCGGAAATCCGACAGGTTTGGTTATACCGATAAAAGAGGTTGGTTTTAATCCCCTAAATCTTAAAAAATCCATAACAAGTATTATAAACAGTGAAGGAGAAACCCAGAGCGATTCTGTGAACGCAGGTGATTTAGTAACTTATCGTATTTCTTTTAATAATTACAAAAATGAATATACAGTAACCAATGTGTCTGTAGTTGATAATCTGCCGAATGAAGTAACTTTCGTATCAGCCTCGGACGATCCGGTTTTTGGTCAATACGATTCGTTAGAGCATACTTATACATGGGAGTATCCATCCCTTGTTAAAGGATCCAATGCTTTCGTTGATATAACTGTGAAAATAAATGATAATGTTCTGCCAAAAACGTCTATATCAAATGCCGTAACTATTAAAAGTGATACGACACCGCCTGTTACTACCAGGGCTGAACTTATCACAGCTTCCAGACCTTTGAATTTGAGTAAAACTGTTTTCGGTGCAACTGAAGGTTTTACAAAATGGGTAGATGTAAATGAAGTTATAACCTATAATATTTACCTGGATAATTTGAACAATAACTTTGCCGCTACCGATGTGGTTATTACAGATACTCTTCCGGATGATATAATTTTTATAGCTGCTGATGATGATGTTTCAGGACAATATGATGAGGGTTCGCATACTTATACGTGGACAATCCCATCTCTTGCATCGCAGGAATCAGTGGATCTTGGCATAACAGTTCGTCTGCAGGAAGGTATTGAGGAAGGTACTACCATTACAAATACTGTGACTGTCGAAAGCGCTGAAACAGTTTCATCTGTATCAAGTGCGGATATCAGGGTCGGTGTCGGACCTGTAGCGGTTAAAAGTGTTCAGGTTATACCGAGTACTATCAGGAGGGACAGCAATCTTTCCGGCATAATGGTTATATTGGAAATGCCTCTGGGATATAAAGTCAAGGACATTACAAATACGCCGCTTCTTTTATCACTTGCCGGGGATTCCGAGGCAGTTGCAGTATTGGCAAATAGTGACCAGATGGTAACTCAGTCACTTGACAAGACGTATGTTATAGCAGTATTTGACAAAAAGAAAGTAATGAATGCGATACCGGGATACGGCACCAAAAATATTCAAATCGAGGGCGCTCTTACTAATAATAGTTTATTTATAGGCTATGCCACGATAAATATTACCAAATACGCAGGTAATTGAAAGGTCGTATTGGTCGTAATGTTTGTGCATTAAGCGTTGATGTCGGGGCAGTAAATTCAGCTTCTATATATAAGCATAGTATTTATCATCTTTACAGGCATATCTATATACATGTAAAGGCTTTGTTTTCTTATTAAATTTGTGTTAGTGTTCTGTAACACTTGATATGATAAGTTGTCATGTTGAGCCGAGAGGCGAAACATCTGGCTACTGATGCCCGGATTCTTTGTTTTCCCTTAGGGATACCTTACGGCACACTCAGAATGACACCCTTCATTTGTTAAGTTACAGAACATTAGGCAATTGTTGAGGTTATTTTAGAATTTCCAGGCAGTGCCGATTCCAATGCCCCATGCATCACCGGTAAACTGAACTTCCGTAACTAAGGTACTATTATTTCCGAGATTCCACTGCGCACCTAAAAAGCCGCCCAATTGAGATTCTTCCTTGATTTCGTGTGAGACTTCTATAGTCGTTCCGACAGGTATGGGATCAGTAGTGCTTCCACTGATATCGAGGTCGCCATTTACGAAATTAAGAAAAGGTCCGCCGTAGATTCGAACATTATCATATTGTACAGTTGGGCCTATAGCTAACTGGACTTCCCAGTAATTCAGTTCTGCATTACCGGAAAATGCGGGATCAGTTTTATCAGTAATATCACTGTCACCGGGATTTACACAGTTAATCTGGAATATTCCGCCCCATGTGACATTGTTTTGATTATAAAATGTTGTTCTGGTTCCTATTCCGTAGGAAAAACCGAAGCCGCCGTCGAAATCATCATATTGACTCCCATCGGCTCCCCCGGCCTGCTCTTCAGATATGTCACCGGCCGCATCGGCTATGCCAAGACGTAAAAAAATGTCCCAGTCCTCGAAGATATTCGTGTCAACACGAACTGAAGGCATTATGGATTTTAGGCTTTCGATATCGTATTTACTATAATCCGGAACAGCCAAAGAAGCGCTTGTTTCTGTAACATCCCCAAATGACTGAAGGTCCATGTTGCTATACATAAGCTCCAGCGCAAATGCACTTTGACCTTCCTGAAGAAGTGACCTTGGCGGCCCAATAAGACTTAAGCCAAAAGCAGTATTGGTACCGGCAAATTGGCTTAAAAGAATTACAAATACGACCGCAGGAATTAAAGAAATAAAATTGTGTTTTTTCATAGTTATTTCCTTTCTGTATATTGTATTATGACTCCATAGTAAAAATACTTATGTCATATCGACAAAATTTGCTACAAAGATTTCCCTTTTTTACTATATTTGCTATTTTATCACACTAATGTAGGAAATTACATCAAAATATTTTTAAAAAAGCAGAATTGAGGAATTTTTGCGCAAACTGCGATAATTGCTGTACTTATGAACGAAAGTGTAAATTTTGAGAGTATTATCCAGACTTTAAAATTTAACTGAAATTTTGCACAACTCTTAATTTAAACAGGTTTTTTCGATATTTAATCGAATTGTTCGTAGATTTTAGCAATTTCACAGGAAAGCATTTCGAGTCTGGAGAAATATTCGTCATCGCTGTATTGTTCTTTTGAGTCCCGTAATTTGATAATTTCCATTTCAATATTATCTCTTTTTGCTCTCAATTCAGCAGGAATTTTTCTCTCAATCTCGCTTGGTATCAGGCAAAATTGATGTGCGCGGTATCCATCTGGAGCGTTTTTTCCTGCTGCCTGTTTTGCAGGTTTTATGCCCTGATACCAGTCTGCGGAAGTACCAAGTGCATCGGCGTTGTCATCTAAAAGTGCATGTTCAGTAGCGAGTCTGCCTGCCGCTGAATAGAATTCCTGTACCTGCCTTGAAGCAGCCAGAAACGCTTCAAGCAGCGAAGTTTGGCCGTCTTTATCCAAATCCGATGCAGAATCACTGATTGCATTAGAAAAAAATTGACCGAATCTTGCGTAGCTAAGTTCGAAGCCGCTCTTGGTTGCAGTTATAATTACTCGATTTTTGCCTGAAAGTTTATTCATGAAAGGAGCGCTGGAAGAAAAAGCGTTGATTATTGCAACAGGTCTTTGTATTGGCTCAAGCCATTTTGCAAGGTCGTCTGAAGAAACATCCGGGCCTTGAAGATTAAATTTCGCTGTTCGGCCGTCAAAAGTACCGTGTCCTATAAAAACCAGCCATAATGGATTATCACCTTCTTTGGGCTGTTTATTTATTGTCTCTTGCAGGATTTTAAGATCATTTACATCATTGGAATCATTAAGCGTTATCGTGCCGATTGGAATATATTTTGCATTACCATTCGAGCAGGCTTTTTCCCAGAGACTTGCCCATTGAGCAAATTGCCCCTGGTATTCCGGCGTGCCGCCTGCCCCGACAACTACAATGACAGCCTGGTTATTTTCGGACTCATTTGCATAAATTTGTTCCGAAAAAAAGCCTGTAAAACAAATTAATATCAAGGTTATAAATAATGACGATTGTCTCATGGAATACCTTTCCAGCGTCTTAAAGCCCATTCACCGACAAAGCAGAGTAAAACCAGCAGGAAAACCACCTGTGAGACCCATGGCATATCCCATAAAGGTCTTGTCCATGTTTCTGAGACAGGCACGTCTCTTTTCGGTAAGTCGCGAACGAAACTGTCTAAATCTTTTATCTCAATGACCTTGCCGCCGGTTTGCCTGGCGATTTTTTCGAGTAAAGGCCGGTTTGTTTTGATGGACTTGAATTCCATAGCATCAAGCTCTGATGCCCAGCCTGTTTCTGCATTTCCAATCTCTGTTTCGTCCTTATCTTTGACTATAGCCTTAGCCAGATAACCGCCGTTAATACGCGGGATATAAGTCGCTTCGAACATACCTGTCTCGTTCAATACAGGTTCAACTTTCAGCATCGTCCGGTCACCCTGCGGTTCGCACACTTCTATTGAAACAGAGACGTTGTCCATCGGTTCGAAATCCTTATCACGAACACCGGCGCGAAGCACCACAGGCTGGTTTACCTGGTCGGCTTTTTCTTCTGCCTGCAGCGTTATGCGTTCCGGCACATCAGCAACGAGCCACCGCATCGACTGCCTCCAGAATTTATCCATATCATTGTGCAATTCGGATTCTTTCATACCCCATCGCCAAATGTCACCGATAGTCAGAGCTGCGGTACGGCCGTTTCCGAATCTCTGCACGACAACAGCCGGAAATTGCTGTGCATATTCGTTGCCGATATAAGCTACGACGCTTGCGCCGGGTTTAACAGAGGCAAGACGATTAAGTACTTTAAATGCAGGCATTTCCGATAAACGCCTTTTTTCGTCAAGTTCGTTGTCACGAAGTCTCGCCCATGGCAGAAGCCATCCTTCTTTGCTTAAATCTATGTGCATCTGGCCTGATGCGGGTCTATCAGGCAGTTTATCGAGGTACACCGGCAAAATCTGTCCGATAGCCGAGTTGACAAAGTTTCCTTGCTGAAAGGATTCTTTGCCTCCGAACATCATAAAACCGCCGCCTCGCTCTGCAACGAATTTCCTGATCAAAGTCATCTGAACTGTTGTGAAAAATTCGGATTCTACATCATCCAGAATAATGGCATGAAACGCGTAGAGTCCTTCCTCTGATATTGGGAATCCTTCACGAAGCTCATCCTCTTCCTCGTCCGGAGGATACAAACGAATCAGTACCGGCTGGTCGTATTGTTCGGCTGTTTCGTCTTCTTCATTTCCGAATCCCCTGTAAAGAGGATTTGTATTTTCCCCGGTATGTCCTATCCAGTTGAATTTTGGCTCTCGTTTTGCTACACGGACCAGTGCGGTCAGTCTTATCTGCTCATCCTCTGCGACTGCACGTCTTAGAAATTTATATTCCCAGTTCGGTCTTCCTGTTACGTATAAGATTCGATATGGGCCGCCTCCCCGGTCAACTGCGAACGTTTGCCTGTTATTGACCATCGTTGCTTCCGATGAGACATCAGGTTGTGAAGCATTTTCTGAATCTGTCTTTTCTTTTACTTCGATATTATAGAATAACACGCCGTTTTCATCAGGCTTTAAGCGGAAATCCACAACTTTTTTCTGCTCGGCACGACCGATATTTTCTGTTTTGCGTTCGACAAGCTTTCCTGATTTATCGAGTAAATCGATGGCTATTGTTTTACCTGCGTAGCCGCTTGTATCTATATCAGCCTGAATTGTTACCGGAGCATCTTCGAATGAAGACTGGCTTACGGAAACGTTACTGAGTGAAATATCCTTTTGTGTTTTGGAAGAACCTATTACAACAGGATAAACAGGCGGAATATTCGACAAATCGAATGGCTGATTGAGCATGTCTGTGGCATTTCCATCACTGAGCAGGATTATGCCTGCTAAAGGCCTGCTGCTGTAACGATTAGCGATAGTTCGTAAAGTCGTGCCGATGGAAGAAGCTCTGCCGTCAAATGCCATTTCGGAAAAATCTGACGTACGTTTCAGGCGTGAATCAAATATATATCTTCTGACCTGAAAATAATCCGCAAGTGTATCCAGCCATTTGGAATCGTTAGTGTCTAAAACTTTACGCAGGGTATCGCTTCGCGGCTTATCCGTGTCTTTGTCGAGAATATTCATTCCGCTGCTGTTATCTGCGGCTACAACGAACAAATTCGCGCCCGGCTTGGCTCTCCTGCCGCTCCAGAGAGGCTCTATCATGCAAAACATAAGAATCAATATTCCGAGAAGTTTTAAAAGGAAAGCAGCTTTATTCCCCGGTCTAATTGCAGTTGCCCGTCTATATGTCCAGATTAACAAAACAAATAATACCGCAAGAATACAAAGAGACATCCATATCCAGGGGTTTGCAGGGAATGTAATGGAAGCGGGAAATATCATCAATTGTCACCTCCCAGATTTTCATAATAAGCTCGTACAAGGTCTGAATACCGTGCAGGTACAGGATCACGGTCGATTGGAACAATCGCTTCCTTCGATTCGATTTTTGCCAGTTCTTCAGTTATGAGATTCCGTACCTCTTTGAGAGGATTTACAACATTGAGCTGAACCATATCCCATTGAGGTTCTTTGCTGAAGCGTGTGTAATCTTCGCGGATTGTTCTTGCCCGTTCGCGAACAGTGGCAACCTGCTCTCGAAGTTCCTGCTCGGAAAGCATTTCTTCCGTTTCGCGAAGCCTGTCGAACCATTGCCTGAAATTATCACCTGTAAGCGGATTATTGGGATCCAATGTATCCCAAACATAGGGCTGATAACCGCCCCGGCTATTCGGATTAGTCTGACCTCGTCGTAATTGTTCTTCTAATTGTCTTAAATCGAACTGGCCGTTTCCGCCTCGAGCCATTTCACCCATCTGGTTGGGGTCGCCGCCGCGCTGGCCTCCTGTTCCGCCTCGTGCCTGCATGTCACCCATCTGGTTGGGATCGCCGCCGCGCTGGCCTCTTGTTCCGCCTCGTGCCTGCATGTCACCCATCTGGTTGGGATCGCCGCCTCGCTGGCCTCTTGTTCCACCTCGTGCCTGCATTTCACCCATCTGGTTGGGGTCACCGCCTCGCTG
>JAFGEF010000019.1 GCA_016931715.1 Sedimentisphaerales bacterium | reverse complement strand
AGCAATGCAGCAGATTGTATGAAGAAAATCTTTTAAACCGATTTTCTTCATACAATATATGTCTAACTTCAATTTTGCAGAACTCATGAAAATATTTCGCTAAAAGGAGGTTTTATAGTGACTAACATCACGGACCAGGGAGAAAGAATTATACATTACGGTCCTTATCCTGAATTAACACGGACGGCTCTTATTGTCGGTTATGGCCTGGGTATTCTTATCACCATCAGTATCGGATATGCAAGTTTGATACTTGGTTTCTCCATCGAAGGTTCGGAAGTCGCCGCGATTCTGGGCTTCGGAATTCTTCGAGGATTAATGCATCGAAGCAGCATCATCGAAAATAATATAAACCAGACGATAGCAAGCGCAGTAAACGGCGCCTCAGCCGGTTTGATGTTCACTGTTCCGGCTTTATTTATACTCGACCAAACCAACTTCAGCCCGACTCTTATGGTCTTATCCTCTATCGCCGGAGGTATTCTTGGGATTGCATTTATAATTCCGCTTCGCAAACAGATGATTGATTTCGAGCGTCTCGCTTTTCCAGGCGGTATCGCGGTCGCTACAATTCTTAAATCACCAGGCGCCGGAGTTCAAAAAGCAATGTTACTGGTAACTGGAATTGCAATAAGCGGGATTGTTCATTTCTCAAGCCAGTTAACCGGATTCGAATATTGGAATATCGGACAAGCAATTAACCTTCCAGACTATATGAATGGTATTTGGTATGTATCTCTTATGACGATAGGAGTTGGATTTATTTCGGGAAAAGGTGGTTTCTCATTTATTATAGGCGGATTCGCCTGCTATTGGATTCTTGCCCCTATTTTATCTGCTATGGGAAAATTACCGGGTGCGGAAGCACTTGCTGCTCTTGATACAAACATGCCAAACTACTTACGATTGAATTTGTTCCGACCGGCTGGTATTGGAATGCTGATTGGCGGAGCGATAATGGGTATTGTTTTGGCTCTGCCGCTTATTGTAAGCGCAATAAAAAGCATGCAATCGGCAGCCAAATCAAAATCTGCTCTATCACAAGATGAAATGCCGATAAAGCTGCTTTATGCAGGTATTATCGGCGCGACAATTCTTCTTTTTATCGTTGCGGTTCTTTCAGTGAAAGATTTGGGCATAATCAGAGGAGTGATTATGGCTCTTCTCGGAACAATCTGGATATGGGTTGCAGGCGTGATTCTTTCGGAATGTATTGGGCGAACAAACTGGTCGCCTTTAAGCGGCATGACTCTTATTGGAGTAACTATACTCATTGTAATCAGCAGCGGCCATGAAGATAAATCAGTTGCAATTATTTCTTCAGTAATGGTAGGTGCCGCGACTTGTGTCGCTATGGCACAGGCTACAGACTTAATGCTGGATTTGAAAACAGGCTATCTCGTCGGCGCTTCACCGAAAAAACAGCAATTAGGACAATTTTCAGCAACATGGCTCGGGCCTGTTGTTGTTATGGTGCTTATTTTTGTACTTCATAAGTCTTATGGGCTTGGAAGTGAAAAATTGCCTGCGCCGCAAGGTCAGGCGTTAGCGAGCATGATTGACGGCATACTCGGTGGTAATGTTCCGGTAAATAAATATATAGCGGGAGCAGGTCTTGGCGCTTTGCTCAGTGCAAGCGGCATAGGCGGGCTTGGTATTCTCGTCGGTCTTGGTTTTTATCTGCCGTTTGATATTGTCCTGACATACAGCATAGGGACATTGCTTCGCTTATCTGTTGATCACATTAAAGGCGAGAGATTCAGTGAAGAAGTTGGGATTCCTGTTGCCGCCGGTCTGATTGTAGGAGAAGCGATTGTTGGTGTAGGTTTTGCGGTATTTAAAATTATTGCGGGTATTTTATCTTGAAATGGGAAAATCACAATGAAGAAAATTGGATTTTTAATGATAACCATCGGTTTCCTTGCCGGAGCTTTGGCAACAATGATAGTAACTGATAAGGTGGAATGGAAAGCCAACGATTTGGTAAGATGGGGTTATTTTGCGATTTCTATGGCGGTTGGAATAGCAGGCGTTTTCGTTGTGCGAGCCGGACATAAAAAAGTTCATACATCCGAAACAGCTTTGAATAAAAATATTGCTTCCATAGAAACCGCTCTGGCAAATATTGTCAAAAATATTACAGAGCTGAATTTGCAAAAAGATTCGATTAATACTTACGATATACGTTTCAAAATTGATGAACTATTCCCAAACGACCTGACCAATTTTGTCGATGCACGAAAAAGTATTTCACATATTTTCGGTCTTGTTGCTTACGGTGAAGTGATGAACAGCTTCGCCGCCGGGGAACGCTATCTTAATCGTGTCTGGTCAGCTTCGGCTGATGGTTATATCGATGAAGTAAATACCTACATCGAAAAATCCAAAGAACAATTCATGGACAGCCTCAAAAAAATCAAGAATCTGAAAAATCCTGCAAACACTTAATATGCGGGATTATATCTCGTAAATTCTCATCTCTTAAAAAAATATTTGACTTTTTAGAACCTCTATGATACTATATGAGTATATTATCACATAGTTATATTGATGGAGTTTAAATGTTAGATAAAAATAAACAGTTATTATACGAAAAACAGGCGGAAATCGCCGGTGCAATAGCGCATCCTTTACGAATTGCCATTATTGATTTTCTAAAGGACGGCGACCAGTGCGTTTGTGATATTGCAGACTATATCGGCTCGGAACGCTCGAACGTATCGCGGCATCTGGCGGTAATGGTTAACGCAGGAATATTGGAGTATCACAAAGAAGGGCTGAAAGTTATATACAGCCTGAAATGCAAATGCATCACGGATTTTTTCACATGCGCTGTGAAAGTTGTAAAACAGCAGGTGAAAGAAAACGAAAAGCTGCTGAGAGCCATATAATGTCGAACTATGTGTCGTTCTAAGTAAAACGAGTAATTTGGGCATAGACTGTCATGAGCTTAAAACAACAATGGAAAAAGTTAGCGGTTATTATAGCGATATTTCTGGGGTGTTTCTATCTGCCTGTGGGAGTGCCGCGATTTAATAACGCTGTTCTCGAATCGCTGGCATTAGTAAAGTGGTACGCGCGTGAGCATGTTATCCTTTGCCTTGTGCCCGCATTCTTCATCGCAGGTGCGATTTCGGTTTTTGTCAGCCAGGCTTCTGTAATGAAATACCTCGGTGCAGGCGCGAACAAGTTTCTCGCATATGGAGTCGCATCAGTTTCTGGTAGTATCCTGGCGGTATGTTCCTGCACAGTTCTGCCATTATTTGCCGGGATATATAAAATGGGAGCCGGTCTTGGTCCTGCAACAGCTTTTTTATACTCAGGTCCGGCGGTTAATGTCCTTGCTATAATATTGACTGCACGGATCCTTGGATTTGAGATGGGCGTTGCACGAGCAGTCGGCGCAATTGTGTTTAGTATTGTAATCGGGCTTTTAATGCACCTGATTTACCGCAAAGAGGAAATCCAAAAAACCGCCGCACAAGCACAGATGGCTATGCCGGAGCAGAAGGTAAGCAGACCTTTATGGAAAAACGCTCTGTATTTCGCTTCGATGGTCGGGATTCTCGTATTCGCAAACTGGGCAAAAACAGGTGACATAAGAGCAGTGTTTTTATGCTGTCCGGGAGGTTTGACTACTTTTAAAGTTGAAGGTTCTCTGGTTGAGCCGACTGAGAAGACTGAGAAGACTGTAATAATTCGCGATACTTCCGGTACAATCAAAGAAATACCCGCCGAGCTTCTTCAGGGGGACATCAGGAATATCGAGAAAAATCCGGCATATGAACTTATCTTCAAATATAAATGGGTATTAGTAATTATTTTCTTAGCCGCCTTTTCGTTCATGGTAATATCATGGTTCACCCGTGATGAAATTTCGGAGTGGGTTGGCTCGACGTGGTCATTTGCATTACAGATATTGCCATTGCTGCTTGGAGGAGTCCTGGCAGCGGGATTTTTGTTAGGCAGAGTAGGTCACGAAGGAATTATCCCAACAGCATGGGTCAATAAAGCAGTCGGCGGAAATTCTGTATGGTCGAATCTTTTCGCTTCTCTTGCCGGAGCGTTCATGTATTTCGCGACTTTGACCGAAGTTCCGATTTTACAGGGTCTCATGGGTGCCGGAATGGGAAAAGGACCTGCGCTTGCATTGCTTTTAGCGGGACCAGCTTTGAGCTTGCCAAGTATGCTCGTTATTCGCTCGGTAATGGGAACACAAAAAACGGTTGTATATGTCACGCTGGTTATCATTATGGCGACAATTTCTGGAATCGTTTTTGGTGCATTTTGGGGATAGTTTAAAACTACACATAGAAAATAACTAAGTTATAGAAAAATGGTAAAGGAATAGGAAATTATGGATCGCAGAAATTTCTTAACGAAAGGCATCGCCGCAACTACTGCTTTTGCCGCTATGGCACAATCAGCGAAAGCGACAGAATCAAAGTCAGTGAAAATTATAGGCATTTCCTGCAGTTCGCGAAAAGGAAAAACGACTGCAACAGCAGTAAATACGGCTCTCGAGGCGGCAAAAAAAGTGAGTCCTCAGATAGAGGTTCAGCTTATTGACCTTGCCGGATTGAAAATATCGGGCTGGATCGGCGGGGCAACACCATCGTCACCACAGGAAATTCTGGATGATTTTCAGGTCGAAGTCGAACCTTACTTTATGTCATACAATCTTGGCGGATTAATCATTGGTTCACCCTCTTATTTTCGTACCATGAGCTCGCAGTGCAAAGCTCTCCTTGAGCGATTATATGTACTTAGAGAACCAAAGTTACTTCTTGCAGATAAACCTGTTGGTGTTCTTTCTGTCGGTTCTTTCCGCAATGGCGGCCAGGAACTTGTGATTGAACAGATACAGGCAGCTATGTTATGCCATGAAGTAATGCTCGTCGGCGGAAAACCAAAAGCACATCAGGGAGCTACGCTTTGGAACAGAGATACTTACAACGATGATATTACAAAAGATGAATTCGGAATGGAAACCGCGAAGAATCTCGGTATCAGAGTCGCTGAAGCGGCATTGCTTCTTTCAAAGAAATCAAATTAGAACCAGGCAATGAAAAAAGTGTCGGTATGAATATGAATAAATTAAAAATACTCTTTCTCTGCACGGGTAATTCCTGCCGCAGTCAAATGGCTGAAGGCTGGACGAAGCACCTGAAAAGCGAAGCGATAGAACCATACTCGGCGGGAATTGAAACACACGGCTTAAATGAAATGGCCGTTAAGGTAATGGCCGAAGCCGGTGTTGTTATTTCCTCGCACCGAAGCAAACATCTTGATGAAGTCAGGAATATTAATTTCGATTATGTAATTACAGTATGTGATAATGCTCACGAAAGCTGCCCCCTTTTTCCCGGCAAGACAAAAGTAATTCATGTGGGTTTCGATGATCCGCCAAGACTTGCTAAAAACGTAAAATCGCAGGAAGAAGCGTTGGAAATCTATCGCAGGGTACGCGACGAAATAAAAAAATTCGTAGAGACGCTTCCGGATGCTTTGACGAAAGTCGATCAGGATACTAACAAGAATAATCGTGTCATGGGCATCTTGCCCATGAAGCATGGCCAGGATGGCCATGCCACAACTAAAAATGAAAGGTAAATTTTTATGGCTCAGTCTGATGAAAAAATCAGAGATGCGGTTCGACAGGGATATTCAAAAATAGCAAAGGGAAATACAGGCTGTGGCTGCGGATGCAATTCCTCTGCGCCGAACACTTTTGCAGAAACAATAGGATATACGACACAGGAGCTTGATGTTCTGCCTGAAGGCGCGAACATGGGACTTTCCTGCGGTAACCCAACTGCCATTGCAAATCTGCAATCCGGCCAAACAGTTCTGGACCTCGGCAGCGGCGGAGGTTTCGATGTCTTTATCGCGGCGAAAAAAGTCGGAGCAAAAGGCAGAGCTATCGGAGTCGATATGACTCCAGATATGCTCAGCAAGGCAAGGGCAGGTATTGCGAAATTTACTAAAAAGACCGGGCTTTCCAATATCGAGTTCCGTCTTGGTGAAATTGAGCATCTTCCGGCTGCCGATGCAAGTATCGATGTAGTAATATCAAACTGCGTGATAAATCTCTCGCCTGATAAACAGCAGGTGTGGAATGAAATCGCACGTGTGCTCAAACCTGGCGGCAAGGCATGCATATCAGACCTGGCTTTGAAAAAACTGCTGCCTGAAAAAGTATTAAAATCCGTGACTGCGCTTGTAGGCTGTATCGCAGGTGCGGTTCTTATCGACCAGACCCGTGAGATGATGAAGCAGGCGGGATTGAGTGACATTAAGATCGAAGAGAAAGCATACAATATAGATGTGATGACCGATTGTAACGATCCGCTGTACAGGCAGGTAACAGAAGATTTACCTGAAGGAACAAAAACGGGTGACTATGCAGTGAGCGTTAATATAACAGCCTATAAAAAATGAGCAGTATATGGAAATCGATAACAAATCACAAAAAGCCGTTAAAAGCCTTAATATCTTTGAGAAGTATCTTACAATCTGGGTGGCACTCTGCATTGCAGGCGGAATAGTGCTCGGAAAGTTAGCCCCGGGTTTCGCGAAGGCGCTGGACGGCATGGCAATCATGGTGGGCGGGGCGCCGGTAGTGTCGATTCCGATAGCCATCTGCTTATTTTTTATGATGTATCCGATTATGGTTAAGATAGATTTTGCCGAAGTTATCAAGGCAGGTAAAAGTCCCAAGCCTGTGATACTGACACTTATTGTCAACTGGGGCATTAAACCATTCACCATGTTCGCTATTGCAACTTTTTTTCTGGGATATGTATTCAAGGGGTTCATCCCCGGCAATGAAATTGTCAAAGATGGTACAGAAGTGGAACTGTTTCGTTCGTATATTTCAGGCGCTATTTTACTCGGCATCGCCCCCTGCACCGCGATGGTGCTGATGTGGGGCTACCTGGCGAAAGGCAACCAGGGTCATACCCTTATAATGGTTGCTATAAATTCACTGACAATGTTAGTGCTTTATGGATTACTGGGCGGCTGGCTTCTGGGTGTCAACAAGATGCCTGTACCCTGGCAGGCGCTGCTTCTGTCCATAGCTATTTATGTGGCACTGCCGCTCGTTGCAGGTTACTTCTCGCGTAAGTGGATTATCGCCAGCAAAGGTATCGTGTGGTTCGAAGCCAAATTCCTCCATGTCCTGACGCCTGTATCCATTATTGCGCTGCTCGGAACTCTTGTGCTGCTGTTTTCATTCAAAGGTGAGACTATTTTGAACAATCCGCTGACGATTCTCTGGATCGCTATCCCTTTGTTTATCCAAACATGCCTGATTTTCGGAATCACCTACCTGCTGGCGAAGTTGCTGAAGTTTAGTTATGAGGATGCCGCTCCATCGGCTATGATAGGGGCATCGAATCACTTTGAGGTTGCTATCGCTACCGCGACGATGTTGTTCGGTTTGTCTTCGGGGGCAGCTTTAGCGACTGTTGTTGGTGTGCTGATTGAAGTACCTGTTATGCTTATGCTTGTAAGAATATGTTTAAAAACGCAAAACTGGTTCGCAAAGGAAACCGCAGCATGAAATATGAAGATGATATGTCAATAACAATAAAACCCATCGGCATTATACATTCATCATTAAAAGAATCCCAGGGAGCTCCGATTCAGCCTGTTTTTGCAAATGATAGCGAAGGAGTCGTGGAGATTTATGAGCCGTACATGCAGGCATTGAAAGACCTTGACGGATTCGAGAGAATATGGCTGATTTACTGGTTTCATAAAGTAATAGAATTCCGGCCGTTAGTTAAGCCTTACATGGATACAGTTGAAAGAGGCTTATTTGCTACTCGCGCGCCGTGCAGGCCAAATCCGATTGGAATGTCACCGGTTCGTCTTTTGAAAGTTGAAGTTGGAAAACTTTATATCGCGAATGTGGATATTCTGGACGGTACTCCTTTAATAGATATAAAACCATATTTTTCGAAATTCGATAAATTTGAAGTTCAAAAATGCGGCTGGTATGACAATGTGTCAGGTCAAAATGGAATTGCCGATAAAAGGTTCCAAAAATAATGGAGATTAAGATATGAAAAAAATACAAATTCTTGGTATCAGAGGTCAAAAAGGTTAGGCTGATATGTTAGGAATAAAATTAATTTTTATAAGTGCTATATTATTAATATGTTATGGCTGTGCCGGAATGGATCCCAACGCCCCATACCAACCAGTTGCTATGGACGTGGCTGCTGTTCGTGAAGAAAAACCAGATATTTCAAAAGTAACTCCTACGCAGGGGCCAATCGATCTTCAACAAGCTATTGATATTGCCCTTTCTAACAATCCGGATATCGCCGCTACTAGTTTTGATGCTGCGGCGTCACAGGCTGAGCTTGACTTTGCAAAAGCTGAGCAACTGCCAATTTTTGGGATAGCTGGCGGATACATACACCATCTTGATGAGCAAAGATTGTTGCCTGTTCGCCAGCCTGGTGATCCAGCGGTCTTGAGCCGGGATATAATTTCAGGTGATTTTGTAATCACAATGCCGCTCCTCACCGGAGGTCGGCTGGTCAACCAAGTTAAAGCAGCGGAACTGTTGCAAAATGCAGCAAATCATCTCTTGGCACGCAGCCGGGAGGAACTGGTTTTCAACGTATCAAGTATGTTCTTCAGTATTCTTGCTCAGCAGCGCGTAGTTGAATCACTTGAGTTTTCCGGCAAAGTTCTTCATGAACACCTAAAACATGTTGATGACCTGGTTAACGCACAAAAGGCAGCCGAAGTAGATAGGCTGCGTACGAATGTTCGCCTGGCGGATATAGAACAGCGGTTAGTGCAGGAGAAAAATATATTAGCTATTCAGCATCGTGCCTGGTTGAACCTGCTTGGTTTGGAGAATCATGATGAAACGCTATTTCCGCAGGGGGAATTAACCTCTGAGCATGAAGGATTAAATACGAACTTGGAGTCAGCTTTGCAATTGGCTTTGAATAAGCGTGCTGATTACCTCGCGGCACGGTCATCGCTTGAAGCGCAAGCTCGCAAGGTTGATACCGCTATGGCTGGGCACCGGCCTACTGTTTATCTACAGAGTTCTTATGGCGAAAGATGGGCTGTGGGACCAACTTCCGGATCGGGTAATGAAACTGATGACATCGGAAGAATCGGTCTCGTTGCTGAAATCCCAATCTATGACGGCGGACGAGTTTCGGCCAAAGTCGCAGAACAGCGAGCAAAGCTTTCTGCCGCCAGAGAAAGGCTTCGCAAACTCGAACTCCAGATTCGTCTGGATGTCGAAACCGCCATGCTGAATATCGGGTCATCATTGGAGCGTATCGAAGCCGTACAGAAGGCAGTAGAACAAGCTGATGAGTCTTTACGTATAGAACGGGAAAAATATGACTTGGGTAAGGGGGCAATTATTGATGTTCTTGATGCGCAGGCAGCTTTATTAGAGTCTCAGACGAACTATTTCAGGACTTTGGCGGATTATAATGTGTCTTTAGCTCAATGGCGACTTGCAACAGGGGAAAAAATATGAAAAGTTTTTTATCTTTTTTAGCAATAATTATTACAATAAATGTGCTTGTTTCTGGTTGCAGAAAAAAAACCCCGGAACAGACAGGCAATGCTCAATCACAGAAAATCCCTGTCGTTAAAACAGAGATAGCAATCACAGGTACAATATCGAGAACGCTCGAGCTTACCGGTTCGGTTACAGCGACAAAAGTTGCAAAAATGGGTTCTCCCGCTGAAGGACCCATTATGCAGTGTCAGGTCCGTGAAGGAGACCATGTTAGCGCAGAGCAAGTGCTTCTTACTATCGGCCGCAAGAAAGCGGCAGATGCTTTCGTACAGGCTGCCCAGGATTCTCTTGCACGGGAACAGGAAGAATTAAAACGAGTTATAAAACTTGTTGAGAGCGGTGCAATTCCCGCAGAGGACCTGGAAACTGCGAATTTAAAGGTCTCTCGCGCAAGAGCGGAACTCAGTAAAGCATTGGAAAGTGTTGATGATTACCAGATAAAAGCACCATGGGACGGGATGGTT
The DNA here is from genome assembly GCA_016931715.1 of Sedimentisphaerales bacterium. Taxonomy (GTDB): domain Bacteria; phylum Planctomycetota; class Phycisphaerae; order Sedimentisphaerales; family Anaerobacaceae; genus JAFGPS01. The sequence continues at coordinate 25,715 of JAFGEF010000019.1, read as the reverse complement.
TCGAAGGTTTTTGTTACTGATGGTTATTATGTAGCTCCCCGTGAATCTCTTGTCGAGATTTATGACCCGACCAGTACAGTTATTGAATTTGCCATACCGGAATCGCAGTCGGCGGTTGTACGAAAGGGTATGACTGTTGAGGCGGAGCTGGATGCTTATCCCGGACAGAAATTAAAAGGTGAAATTACAAGGATTTATCCTGAACTGAACCGGCAAACAAGGACGAGAACCGCCGAGGCGGTAATCATATACAACAACGGCATTTCGCTTTTGCCGGGAATGTTTGCCCGCTTACGGCTTGTGCTGGAAACTGCGGAAAACGCTATTCTGATTCCAGATAAAGCGATTATCTTAAATACCATGAATGAGCCGATGGCGTTTGTAATTATCGAGGAAAAGGCTGAGGCCAGAAAAATCAGAATCGGACTTGAAAAAAATCTGATGGTACAGGTACTTGAAGGAATCAAGCCGGGCGAAAAGGTTGTTGTTGAAGGAAATGAAAAGCTCAAAAACGGCGCAGCGGTGAAAGTCATCGGCGGAGAAGTTAAAAAGACAAATAAAGAAACCGGCGGTAAAAAATGAATGTTACAAAATCTACCCTATCAAGACCAATTGGGGCTGCCGTTATTGCGATAGCGGTATTTGTAGTTGGTCTATTTTCTCTCAGGCAGCTTGACGTTGATTATCTGCCGGAAATTACTTACCCTATGATAAAAATTCACATCTGGTGGCGAGGGGCAACTCCGGAAGATATCGACAAAAATATCGCCGACCCGATCGAACGGGTGCTGGCCACCGTTGACAACCTCGATTATATCGAGTCATCAAGCATCGAAGGTATGTACACACTCCATGTGAATTTTGAATATGGTGTTAAGGTTGAAGAAGCTTATCAGGATGTTATCGCAGCGATGGGCAGGATCGCCAAAGAATTACCTTCGGATACGGATCCGCCAGTGATTTTCAAAGCTGACCCGTCACAGTTGCCTGTGATGCAGGTTACTGTCTCTTCTGAGAAGCGAGATTTAGTATGGCTTCGGGACTGGTGTGATAACTGGTTACAGGACCGAATAGCAACTGTTTCAGGTACCGCAGGAGTAGAAATTGTCGGTGGATTAAAAAGAGAAATTCGCGTCCATCTTGACCCTTCGCGAATGTTAGCTTACAGCCTGAGTCCTTCGGGTATTGCCAGAACACTTTATGAAGAAAATAAAGAGATGTTCGCAGGAAGGATTACAGTAGAATCGCGAGAAATCATTGCCCGAACGATGGGTGAGTTCGAATCACTCGATGAAATACGAAATGTAGTTGTTGCTCACAGCGATGAGGGTCTGGTATATCTGAAAGATGTGGGAAGTATTGAGGATTCACACGAAGAAGCTCGTGTTATAACCCGTTTTAACGGAGAAAATTGTGTTCAACTGAGTATTCTAAAGCAGGCCGAATCCAATACGGTGAAAGTCGCCAATGCCGTAAAGGAAAGGCTCGAACAACTCAAGTCGGAAATACCGGAAGATATCGTTTTCGGTGTTGTGGAAAATCAGGGTGATTATGTTATGGCCGCTATTAATAGCGTCAAGGATTCCGCTATTGTAGCCGCGATATTAGTTATCATCGTTACTTATATTTTTCTCGGTCATTGGCGGCAGATTATAGTTCTGATTCTCGCCATGCCGCTGACGCTGGTAGCAAATTTCTTTGTGATGAAAATGGCGGGTTTCAGTCTGAACATTTTCTCGCTCGGCGGGCTGGTTGTAGCGATGGGTGTTGTGCTGGATAATTCGATTGTCGCAGTTGAAAATATCACCCGCATAAAGAACCTCAATGGAAGCGAATCAACTCTCAAGGCGATGAGTGAAATCGGGACAGCGATGATGGCGGCAACACTGTCTTATCTTGCATTGTTTTTGCCTTTTTTGCTTGTACCCGGACTTATGTCACTGCTGTTTAAAGAGCTGGTAATGGTTATTGCCGGTATCGCGGTTTTATCCCTTTTTATAGCTCTGACCATAACGCCCTTAATAGCGGACCGTCTCATTAAAAAAGGTCCTACGAAAAAGGGTATAGGTCGTATCCTGGACATTGTGAATGATTACGCAGCCAAAGGTTATGGCGGGCTGCTTGCTGTATCATTGAAGTTAAGATGGTTAGTGATATTAATTGCCTTAGCATTACTGGGATTAGGTGTTTTCCTTTTTGGTCAAACAGGTTCAGAATTTCTACCGGAAATAGATGACGGCAGAGTAATGATAAAATTAATACTGCCAGCAGGAGCTTCTGTGGAAAGGGCGAACGTCATTCTTGCAGATATCGAGCAGAGAATCAGGAATGATGAAACGATACAGAGCTATTTCACGCTGGCAGGAGGCAAGATCATGGGGCTTTACACTTATGAGATTGCGCAGGAAGGTGAAATTGACATTCAGCTTGTGCCAAAATCCGGGAGAAAAATTTCAACGGATGATTTCATACAAAAGTTAAGACCCGAAATGGGCAAAATTCCTATTCCCGGCGGCAAAATCGCAGTGATGCACATTAAAATCAAGGGCATCAGGCAATCAGGGCAACAGCAGGTGGAAGTCAAAGTCAACGGAACAGATATAGAGGAAATATTTGCTTTCGCTCAAAAAGCGGCATCAACTTTGAACCAGACCGATGGACTTACCGGCGTGAATCTCTCGATGGATTTGACCAAGCCGGAATACAGGGTCTATGTTGACCGTGCAAGAGCTTCATCGCTGCAAATTCCTATAAGACAGGTCGCCCAGACGCTTCGCTCGCTTATTCAGGGTGAAGTTGCGACCCAATACAGAGATGCTTCCGAATATTATGCCATAAGGGTAATGGTACCTGAAACAAAGATTACCAGTAAAGAGGATATCGAGCAGTTAATACTTGAAAACGTAAAAGGTCAGCAATTTTATCTTCGTGATATCGCTGAAGTAAAAAGAGCGGTCGGTCCGGTTGAGATTGTCAGAGAAGACCAGGCAAAACAGATCATAGTGCGCGCTGATTCTTCAGTAATCAGCGTGGGTCAGGCGGTTAAAGCAGCCGAAGAAGCATTGTCAAAACTTGAAAAACCCAATGGAGTTTATCTTGAAATGGGCGGCCAGGCGCAGATGATGGAGGAAATGACAAAAACCGCCAAATGGCTGCTTGGTTTTGCGGTTTTCTTTGCTTTTGTGATTCTTGCGGTACAGTTTGAAAGTGTAAAACTGCCAGTTTTGATTTTGATTTGCCTGCCGTTTTGCGTTATCGGAATGATTTATGGATTATACTGGTCTGGTTTGGCAGTCGGGGCAACCGTAGCGATTGGTCTTTTGGTAGTAGTAGCGGCTATGGTCAATGACGGTGTTCTTTTACTTACATACACAGAAGAAATCAGGAAAAGCGAAAACCTTTCAGCTTTTGACGCCGTATTAAAAGCAAGCAAAATACGTTTTAGGCCAAGAATTATGACGACTGTCAGTACAATTGCTGGTTTTATTCCGCTGGCGTTAAATCTTGGCGAAGGCGGAGACCTGCTTCAGCCAATGGCGGTCGCGGCAATAGGAGGGCTTATATTTGAAATTGCCGCAGCATTATTACTGATGCCATGTATATATTTGGTTTTTAACAGAAAATCTACGAGGAATTTAATTTGAACTTAAATCAGGAGTTTTTAAATGAAAAAAATACAAATACTCGGGACTGGTTGTCCGAAATGTAAGAAATTGGCAGAAAGTGCTCAGCAGGCTATAAATGGACTTGATGGTGAATTCGAGATTGAAAAAATCACTGATATAAATGAGATTATGAAATTCGGTGTGATGATGACTCCGGCTCTGGCGATAGACGGCCAGGTTAAAACCGTTGGGAAGGTAATTGCACCTGAAGAAATCAAAAAAATGCTTTTATAAGGAGAAAAATATGTGTGCAGAAAAAGTAAATGTATGCAGCGGCGGACCAACTTTGATATTTGCCTGTTCCGGAGCCGCTGATGTCGGTGAAGTTTCAGATAGAGCAGCGCGAAAACTTACTAAAGAAGGCGCAGGAGCGATGTTTTGCTTAGCCGGTATCGGCGGCAGGGTCGAACCTATTATGAAAAAGACCGCATCGGCCTCGAAAATTCTGGCAATTGACGGCTGCAATCTTGATTGTGTTAAGCTGTCCTTGAAACAGGCTGGATTTAACAATTTTGTTCACATGCGAGTAACAGACCTTGGCATGGAAAAAGGCAAAAGTCCTGCCAATGAAGAAAATATCAACAAGGCAGCCGCAAAAGGCAAAGAATTGCTCGGATAGTTATGAATTTCCAAAGACAAAACACTTACATACAAGAAGCTCGAAGACGTATGGCTTATAGCAAGCTGGATAAAATCGTTCACTATTAAAAAAACGAAAGGCGGTTCACTTATGAATAAGACTGGAAAAGTAGGAATTGTTGTTGTCCTTGTAGTTACGATAATAACTGTTATTGCTATCAAGCAGAATAAATCCAGTCAGGACTCGGCAGCATTTGGCAGCGATGGGCAAATACCGGAAATGTACAAAGTTCAGCAGCTTACAGGCAAAGGCTTACCGGTTCTGGTTGATGTCGGGGCGGACACTTGTATTCCATGTAAACTCATGGCGCCTATCCTAAAAGAGCTAAAAGAAGAATTGAAGGGAAGGATTATTGTTCAGTTCCTTAATCTGAATGAATATTCCGGCTTTGCTGATGAGTATAAAATCAGTGTTATGCCGACTCAGATTTTCTACGACGCTTCCGGCGAAGAACGTTTTCGGCATGAAGGTTTCTTTTCCAAAGAAGACATCCTTGCCAAATGGAAAGAGCTTGGCGTAAATCTATCAGGCGAAACTTCTCAAGCACCGGCTTTCGAGCGTCTCAAGCCTGCCAAACTCGATGAACGTACCAAAGACACAATCTGCTATATGTGTGATGGTGACATAAATCCGAAGACATTAGTAACGGTTCAGACTGAAAAAGGGCTGGTACGCATGTGCAGTCCGCACTGCTATTTCATTATGTATTCCTGCCTGACCGAAGATAAAACCGATTTCGAGAAAAAGGTTTCAGCCGCGGACACAGTAACCGGCAATCTCGTCCCAGCCACTGATGCCGTATTCCTGCTCGGCCAGGATGAGAACACCGGCAGGCCATGGATAAAGACATTTGCAAATCGTGAAGCGGCTGTTACGGAACGTTCTGCAAGCGGAGGCAACATTCTAACTTATGGGCTTTTGCAGGAGAAGGAATTATCCCATCACTGCGGCTTCTGTGACCGTGCGGTATATCCACAGGATGCGGCTGAGGTTATTATTGATAACGGCGTACATACCTGGGGCTGCTGCTCACACTGTGCGCTTGGAGTTGCGGCAAGAACAGGGAAAAACATTGAAGTATATGAGAAGGATCGACTCACAGGCGATAAAATTATTGTAAAAACATTTGACGGCAAAATTGCCTCGCTGGAGCCTCAATCTGCTGTAGCATGGTTCGGTCAAAGACAAAAAGCTGATGGTACATGGGCTTCTGCCGGATGCTTTCACCAAGGCTTCTTTGTGAATGAGGATAATCTTAAAAAATGGATTGAAAAAAATCCTCACGAAACAGGCAGACTGATAAGCATTAGTCAGGCGCTTGCCGATAAAATGAAACTTTCACCAGAGCAGATTCAAAAAGCCTGCAAAATCGGCGAATGTATCCCTAAATAATTGAAAAGCAGTTATCGAAGATGGAAGTGAAGTAAAAATTATGGAACAACTCTTTACGACTTTAACACGTGCAGTTGAAGGCACACCAGCCATAGCAATCGCAGCGTCCTTCGTATGGGGTATTTTGAGTATTCTCTTAAGTCCATGTCATCTTGCCAGCATTCCTCTTATTGTAGGTTTTATTGATCAGCAGGGACGAATGTCAACAAGAAGAGCGTTCTATATTTCCGCACTTTTTGCAGTCGGCATACTAATTACTATTGCCATGATAGGTGCAATCACAGCCGCAGCAGGCAGAATGATGGGGGATGTCGGCAAATACGGCAACTATTTTGTCGCTTTGATTTTCTTTGTCGTGGGTCTTCATTTACTTGATGTTATTCCTATGCCTTTTTCAGGACCGGGACAGGTCGGTATAAAACGTAAAGGACTGCTTGCGGCTTTCATAATCGGACTTATTTTCGGAATTGCTTTAGGTCCATGCACGTTTGCATACATGGCTCCTATGCTTGGAGTTACTTTTAAGCTGGCATCAACAAATATTACTTATGGAGTAGTATTGCTGCTTGTTTATGGAATCGGACATTGTTCAGTTATTGTATTCGCCGGTACATTTACTGAAGCAGTACAGCGATATATGAACTGGAACGAAAAATCAAAGGGCGCGGTTATTTTGAAATATATCTGCGGCGTTCTTGTTTTAACTGGTGGAATCTACCTGATTTACCGAGCTTAAAAAGATAACGAACGTGATTTTTGCACCTTAACATATCAATAAAGCCGCTTTTAGTTTTTTTCACACTAAAAAAATCCTTCACATTTAAATAAATATCATTGAAACCGGCGAAATTAAATATAAGATTAATCGGATGCAAAGAAAACTGTACATTAGCAATGGAAAGATTGCTGACTCCGGAGAAGGAGAAGCTGCTGTGTATGTTTACAGCGCTCCTGACGAAGCCGAGCGAAAATACCTTATCGAACAGCTCAAGATAGATGACCATACTCTCAATTCATCTCTTGACCCGGATGAGCTTAGCCGGCTTGAGTTCGAGCCTGAGCATATAGCAATGATTTTTAAAAGACCTAAGCGATATACCGCAGAGGACAGTTTCCATTTCAAAGTACTCTCGACAGGAGTGTTCCTTTTTAAGGATCGCCTGATAATTGTGCTTGCAGAAGACGTTTCCCTATTCGAAGGCAGACCTTTTCTTAAGATACAGACTATTCAGGACATTTTATTGAAGCTAATCTATCAGGCTATTCTGCATTTTGTCGAGCATATCAGGAGCATAACGCTGATTTCAACTGAGCTTGAGCAGCAGATAAACATTGCTATGGGCAATAAAGATTTGCTGAACCTCTTTACGCTTGAAAAAAGTCTTGTATATTACCTAAGCGCTATTAATTCCAACAATGTCCTGATTGAAAAGATCAAAAACAACGCTTCAAAAATTGGATTAAGCCCGGAGAATCTTGAATTTCTCGATGATATTGTGATTGAGAACAGCCAGTGCCGCGGCCAGGCGGAAATTTATTCTCAGGTCCTTGCAAGCCTTATGGACGCACGTGCTTCTATTATCAGCAATAATCTTAACGTAAGAATTAAAACGCTTACTATTTTGACGATAGCCATCATGCTGCCAACGCTGGTTGTCAGCATTTTTTCGATGAATGTCAGGATACCGCTTAGCGGATTCCACAATGCCTTTTGGGTAATTGTCTTGCTTTCTGCAATCCCACCTATAGCCGTAGCTATACTTTGGCGAAAAATGAAATGGTAAGCAGGATTTGCTGTTTTCCAGGCATTCCTTTATTGACACATTAAACTCAATTCGGTTATAGTATCGGATATGTTTTAATATTTGTTAATTTGGAGTGGATTTAGGCTTATGAACCTTATAGGCACTAATTGAAATTTAAGGGAGTGTATTGAATGGATGCTGAGATATTTAAGGCATATGATATAAGAGGAATTTACGGTGAGCAGTTCAACGAAGAAGACGCATGGAAGATAGGCTGTGCGACAGCCCGGTTTTTGCCTTCGCTTCTTCGCGGCTACGAGCGGGGCCAGACAAATATGCAGTCGCTCTGCGTAGGCCGGGATATGAGAACGCATAGCGAATCTCTTGCCAACGCACTTATCGAGGGCATGATTTCCACAGGTGTGAACATAATAGATATAGGCCAGATAGATACGCCGCAGATGTATTTCGCAATCAATCATCTTGGCACATGCGGCGGAGTGCAGGTTACCGCCTCGCACAATCCAGCCAAATATAACGGATTCAAAATTTCGGGCATCGGCGCCAAGCCGGTCGGAGCAGATACAGGTCTGAAAGATATTGAGCATATAGCGATGGCGCTTCTTCACACAAAGGGCAAGCCGCTTGGCTCAGTAGTAAAACGAGACCTGACTGAAGAATATAAAAATCATATTCTGAAGTTTCTCAATCCGAAGATAAAAGAGCTTAAAATCGCTATCGATGCTTCAAATGGAATGGCAGGCAAAATGGTTCCTGCGATTTTCGGCGATTTACCGATAGAAATCATCAGTATAAATTTCGAGCATGATGGAAAATTCAAGCATGAGCCAAACCCGCTCGTCGAGAAAAATCTCACGCAGGTCAAAGCAGCGGTCAAGAAAAGCAAGTGTCATTTTGGCGTCTGTTTCGACGGAGACGCCGACAGGCTGATGATGGTCGATGAAAAAGGCAAGACTATCGGCTGCGATTTGATGACTGCATTAATGGTTCCGTATTTTCTGGAAAAAGATCCCAAAGCGGCGGTCGTATATGATTTACGAAGCAGCAGAGCAGTTATGGAGGAAATCATTAAAAATGGCGGCACACCCCGAAGAGAAAGAGTCGGCCATGCCTATATGAAAAAGGCGCTGCGCGATTCTCATGCCGTATTCGGCGGGGAAGTTTCGGGGCATTTTTATTATCGAGACAGTTTTTATACGGATTCAGGCATGATTACGTTAGTCCATGTGATAAATATTGTCAGTAACGCAAAATCGCAGGTAAGCGAGCTTATAAAGCCTCTTCGCCGATACTTCGGCAGCGGCGAGATGAATTTCGAGGTGGAAGACAAAAAGGCGAAGATGGACGAGCTTACCAAACGCTACAGCGATGGCCAGATTGACCATCTGGACGGAGTTACAATCAGCTTCAAGGACTGGTGGTGCAATTGCAGGCCGAGCAATACAGAGCCTCTGTTGCGTTTGACCATCGAAGCCAAAACCAAAGAGATGCTCGATGAAAAAGTTGCTGAAATTTCCGGGCTGCTTGGCAAGGCAGTTTAAAAGGTAAAATTATGGAAATAACCACAAAGATATTTCAGACAAAGAAAGGTTTAGTTGAAGGCATAAAAACTAAATGGGAGGGTTTCAGCATTTTATTAGTTACCGGCTCGAAAGGTTTTCTCGCCTGTCCTGCAATTGATATCGATGCGTGTCAGGGTTATGGCGCTGCGGCTGCGATAGTTGAGAGCACGCCGGATAATCCGATTAGCACACTCGATCGCTTTCCAAACCGCAAAGTAACAAAAGCCAATGCCAAAGCCCAGGCATTAGGTATAAAAGCCGGTATGAACGCAAGTGACGCCTTCGAGCTGATTGCATAATCAAATATGCTGAAAAATGAAATAATCGTATTAGTTATATGTGTCGCGGCGGTCGCTTTTATTTATTTCGGCGAGATTGTACTGATTAGTCTCTTCGCCTATAACAAATTACGAGGCAGATATCGCCGTATCCTTCTGACTAAAAAGGCGGTTGTTCTGCATTTTTTCGCAATTACAGGAATAATCTGTTTCTGTTACGGATATTTTATCGAGCCGTATCGTATCGAAGTAACATTTGTACCCATTGAAACAAACAAGCTGATTAATACGAGCTTTCGTATTGTTCAAATTTCCGATTTGCATTGTGACAAAAAAACTGTAAATGAAAAAGCTATCGTAAAAATAATAAATGATTTGAAACCTGATATTATTGTTTTTACTGGTGATGCAGTGAATAAGTCTTCGGCTCTGTCTTTATTCAAAGAGACAATGCAAAACCTTGATGCGCCTTTAGGCAAATTCGCTGTTTACGGCAACTGGGAAACATGGCACTGGCCCGACCTGGATTACTATTCGGGAACAGGTTTCAAACTGCTTGATGCCCAGACAGTCCAATTGGAGAAAAACAGTGAAACAATCTCAATTTCCGGAATAAATTGCGGCAAATCCGAATTCGCCGACAGGACATTAAATAAACTTTCAAATGAACATTTCAATATTCTTCTGTATCATTTTCCCGGCTTTGCAAAATATATTGACAGCTATAATGTTGACCTTTATCTTTGCGGGCACACTCACGGGGGCCAGATTGCTCTTCCTTTTTATGGCGCATTGATTACAATGTCCGAGGACGGCAAGAAATACGAATCGGGACGATATACCGTTGGCCGCACTATTTTATATGTCAATCGAGGTCTCGGTATGGATGCTTATCCGCCAAGAATTCGTTTTTTTGCCCGGCCTGAAATTGCTGTTTTCGATATTGGTCCGAAATGATTTTGATATATAAATTGAAACTGAAATTTTGACCTGCAAACAGAAGATGATATGGAATATATTTCAGTTATAATTATCGCAATTGGTCTTGCAATGGACGCTTTCGCAGTATCCATCGCAAGCGGAGCTGCTTATAAGCAGTTGCAGGTAAAACATGCTTTAAGAATCGCTGTTTTTTTCGGCGGTTTCCAGGCATTTATGCCCCTAATCGGCGCCTTGGCCGGATTGACTATAAAAACGTATATTCAGGACACTGACCATTGGATTGCATTTGCGATTTTGTCTGTTATAGGCGGAAAGATGATTTATGAATCGCTTAAAATCAGTGAAACTCAAAAGAATTTCGATCCGTCGAATATTCTTGTTTTACTGACATTGTCTGTAGCAACAAGCATAGATGCACTGGTGGTTGGTATAACACTTTCCCTTGTTGCATCAAATATCATTGCAGCAGTGGTTATCATAGGTTTTGTAACTTTTCTGCTTTCATATATGGGGGTATATATAGGCAGGAAATTCGGGCATTTTTGTGAGAATAAAATCGAAGCTCTCGGGGGGCTGGTTCTCATCGCTCTCGGAATTAAAATTCTTCTTGAACATCTTTTTTTCAGCTAATGCTTGCATTAATAAAAAATAACTATATAATAACCAGCGGCTGTATGATGACTGTTTAACTTAAAGGTGTTGTTATACATAGTATATTTTTACAGAAAGCAGTTTCAATGGATTCGAGCGTTTATTTTATTAAAGCTTCAATTACTGACGGTGAAAAGTCAATTTCCAGAAAGGCACAAAAACTCTTCAAAGCCGGAAATTTTTCACAGTGTTTCGCAAAGAATGATTTTACGGCTGTAAAAGTCCACGTCGGCGAAGATGGTAATAATACTTACATAACTGCGCCCTGTATAAAAGGGCTTATAGACGAATTGTTTTCTCTCGGAACTATGCCTTTCGTAACCGATTCGAGCACTTTATATGTCGGACACAGAAGCAACGCAGTAAATCATATGGTTGTAGCCGATAAGCATGGTTTCAATCTGAAAACGCTTGGCGTTCCTTTTATCGTCTCCGACGGCCTGCTTGGCGCAACAGAAAAAACTGTAGAGATAAATTGCCCCCGAAACAGAGAAGTTTATATTGGCGCCGAGTATGACAACTGCCAGTCAATCCTTTCAATCGCTCACTTTACAGGCCACCTTGCTTCCGGCTTTGGCGCAACACTGAAAACGCTCGGTATGGGCTGCGCCAGTAAGAAAGGCAAACTGAAACAGCACGCATCGCTTAAGCTCAGCATAGGCAAGAACTGCACACTTTGCGGGGAATGCCTAAAACACTGCCCCGGCGACGCGATTACTCTCGGCAAAATAAGAGCGCACATCAACCAGGATAAATGTATAGGCTGCGCCGAGTGCATGGCTTTCTGCAGGTTCAGCGCTGTGGAATGCAACTGGTGCAGGGAAACAGAAGCGCTGCAGCAAAATATTGCAGAATACGCCCTGGGTGTGCTGAAGAATAAAAAAGGTAAGGCGGCATTTTTCAATTTTATATTGTCAGTAACGAAAGATTGTGATTGTTTTGATACGCCGGACATGCGTAAAATTGTTGATGATATTGGCATAGTTGCTTCTGCCGACCCTGTTGCAGTTGACAAAGCGTCTCTGGACCTCGTTGAGAAAAAAACCGGACGAAAACTCCAGGAATTGATTGAAAATAAACAGCTTGACCCAACCTGCCAAATCAGGCATGCAGAAAGCATAGGCCTGGGCAGCAGTAAATATGAATTGATAGAAATAAGATAAATATTAACTTTTATTGTGAGGATATATTATGTCACTTGGTCAAATTTTAAGGCAAAGACGCGAGGAGTTGAAGCTGACACTCGATGAAGTCGCAAATCGTGTAGGCTTTTCCAAGCCATACCTTTCCACAATTGAAACAGAAAGAGTAAAAAATCCTCCGAGCGATGAGCTGCTCTCAAAACTCGAAAAAGTACTTAAATTCGAACAAGGCCTGCTGCTTCATATCGCTCACGTAGAAGGTCTTCCTGCTGATATCCGGGAGGAATACGAATCAGCTGAAGCGGAAAATCAAAAATGGCGGCAGATTGTACAAAGCATCATCGACAATAAAACAAAAACAGCCAATTTAAAGAAGGTCATCTCAAAAAACAAGTTAGACCTCAAAGAAGAAAAGTCTGTCCTGGCTCCGGGACGTCTTGTGCCTGTCATCAATAAGGTTGCCGCCGGTTATCCTACCGATTTCAACGACCTTGATTATCCCGTGGGAATAGCAGATGATTATGTCCGATGCCCGGATTTGCATGACCCAAACGCATTCGCTGTTCGGGTGATCGGCGATTCCATGGAACCGAAATTTCACGAAGGCGATATTGTTGTGTTCTCACCTGCGACTGAAGTTCGCAACGGGGATGACTGCTTCGTTCGTTTTGCGATGCCGCACGAGACTACTTTCAAGAGAGTCTTTTTCGAGAAGGATAAAACAATACGCCTCCAGCCAAGAAACGATAAGTACCCGCCGTCAATTGTCGAAGGAAACCGCATAAACGGCCTTTACCGTGCAGTACTAAGATACGAAAAGCTTTAAGCTTCCCGGGAAAAATTTGGAAATATATTTTTTCTTTCCAAAGTATGCCTTTTCTCATTTTTGCAAAAGTTCAATATAAAGAAGAAGCTCCAAAGCTATTGCTCGGGAGCTCCATAGGACTCGACCATGAAAAAAGTCCTTTTTTTTCTTTGGTCCATCGTTCTTTTATTCGTTATCTATTGACCTGTTCCCATAGCAATAAGACTATCTAAAAAAACGTCTTTTCCAAATCCACCGACAATGCCATTATACTGACTAATGCCTGAAAATACAGCTTCACCAGTTATACCAGCGCTACTTGCTATTATCTGTGCCTGGCCGATAATTCCGCCTTGTCCGGCTATTATACCACCGATGCCACTATCTTTAGTTATTGCCTGAACAAAATTCCTTGTCTGATCTTGTGTCGATGTTTCAATATCCTCAGTCTGTATTTGCTGCCCAACAATTTCAGCCTGTTGTGTGCCGCCAAGAGCAGCAGAAAAACTCAACGCAGCAGTTCCCTGATCCAGAATTCCTGTCTCTCCCTGCAAAGCAATATAAAGATTATCTAAACTCACACCTTTACTTGAGGATGTCTGGTTCTGACCAACAATAACAACATTACCTCCAACAGCCAAACCGGGTCCGCCATATAAAGTTACCAGGTTTCCTGTGCTTATCTGAAAACCTTCAGCTTGCCCAATATTACCAAGAGCAATGGACGTAATCAAAAAGACAAGCACAATAGAAAACACTAAACCCTTATACATTTTTACCCTTTCTTAACGAGTTTTAATATTACCTATAGTGTAAATAATTATTTCAGAACAAGGGAGCCATAAAGACCGATCAATAAATAATGAAAGGTTAGCTTTAAGGCTCCCTGCGACCAGATTACTTAGAGAATTCTTTGCATTTTTCTAACAGCTAACATTATTAGTTCGCCATTTGTGTCTGAGTTGCTGTAATTTGAACGAGATTGCCAGCCTGTCCATCAGACCATACGTTTCCGGACACATTGGCAGTTTGAGCAGCGCCTATTGACTGCGATGAAGTCATAATAGTCCCATTACCAAGAATTGTCTGGCACTGTCCTGCAAGAGAACCCTGTGTTCCTTCAGCGGTTCCAGAACCACCATCTTTCTCAGCAGCCTGCTGGAGTCCTACTTCAAGTGATTGTCCCTGGGTTGCCATACTTCCGCACCATGTATTGGACAAAAGTTGACCTTGAGTTCCCGAAGAACCGCCTATCTGCTGAACACTTAAAGAACCGCAATGTCCAGAAGTATTTGCCCCCTGAACGAGCATAGAACCTTCGCTTTGACTGAGATTTCCACCGAATATCTTAGTCAAATTATTATTCTGTTCCACTGAAGCCATATTACCCGCACTTGATGTCCCGCTTCCGCCAACCTGCGAAGCCAGATTTTCTCCATAAATAGAGAAACCCTGTGTCTGACCGAGGCCGCTCAATTGAAGACCTCCCATTCCATAAGCACTAACCGAGAGCAGCAAAGCTGCAACTATTACTGAATAAATTCTTAACATTTCTGAACTCCTTTTCTAATTAATTACAAATACAATTGTTTAAAATCGCTTACCACATATAAGCAATCATACTCCCATATGCTCCCCCAAAGTGTTTTATTATTACATACCTCCTTTCTCCCCTTTCATTTCGAATAGATACACAAATCCAGTCTTTTCTCTTTTCTCAAGGGACTGCTATCTCAGCAAAAAACACATTTTATAACAATCAAGTAATTCCTTTATTGCATACTAAACCCGGCCATTTCATAAAGCTCCGGATTGACCTTAACTCCTGTATATTGCTGATTTTGTGAAGTTGGAGCTGGTGTATACAATTGAACATTTTGTTCTTCAGGAATCCTTTCTTCTATACGCTGTGAAGTTTCAAGTACTTGTGAAGAACCTGCTTTAGCATGTATTCTATTATAGAAAACCTCTGGAATAGCCCTTCTTCTGGCTGCATTCGGATTATAGCGATAACATTCGGCGCTCACCATTGCCATCCCTTTACCTTCAGTAATTCCTGTAGATCTGCCACCGAGGAGCGTCACAGAGTAATTTGTCTGTGCATAAGCACCTCCTGCAGAGGGGAAAGTCAAAGTTGAACCGACTGTAACACCCTTCATACCTCCTGAAACCAGCATTATATCTACATCCCATGGCAAAGCCTCTGCTATAGCGGCTTTATAGACAAGGTCCCAGTTTCGTTCTACCTTGCCTTCAAGACTCACTTTGCCGACATATGTATATCCCATGCTGTTAAAATAATCGCGATTAATATTCGAATCGATCAGAATATATAGCGGTCGTTCTTTAGGTCGTCGCTTCCTGACAATGGAATTTGCTATTTCAAAACCTTTGCCATGATGGAAATTATCCGGCCCACCGAATAACTTTCCGACACAATTAAGCACTCCGCCCATCATGCTTAAAGGACCGTCATAAGGCAATGAATTAATAACACCTTTAATCTCTTTCATATCACACTTACTTCCCGGATAAAACGCACGTTCATACATCCTGTCATTTCCATTTGGTCCGTTAGGAAAATAAGCCTGTATTGTTCCCCATCCACCGTGAGAAAATGTAGGCAAATAAGGTGGAAACATAGCAACCGGCGGCGTGCGTGATTCATAATTAGATGTCGAATTTGTGCTGATATTCGCTATGGCGCCGGAATCTCCACTGACAGAAACAGAAGATGAATCGGAAACTGAGCTTCCGCCTCCAGCGATAGCTGTACCTCCCTCGCCATAACCCAGACTTTGCACATTCTGGTTTAGTGATGTGTTAATCTGATTAGCCGAAGTGGCTGTTGAATTTGAGTATGCAGGGTAACTCTCTTCACCATATGTTTGTGAAACTGCAAAAAAAAGCAGTAACACTATAAATATTACAGTAAATTTTTTCATGGTCGTTCTCCTTAACAAAAATAAATGTTCTTTTCAGAGCAATTCCTTAAATCCTCCTGATTTACATTACGAAGAAATTTTATGTATTATTAATTCCACGCCTCCTTTCTCTTATGTCGAGATTTGTTCACCCTTCACTCCTTCCTATTTATAGGCTATCGAGTTATATCTATGAAAAAATTATATTTTTCATTAAAACTTTTCCCCTTTGCACTCTGGGCATACTCTATTTCTCTTTTTCAAACAATACTGCAAAAGTTGAAACCAATTTCTTAATATGACTATACTTCCACAAGGAAATAATTTCTATGTTACTATCTTAAATCTGCACAGTATTTCTTAAGAAACCTCAAGAATATTAATGCATAGAAATCTCTTATTCCTTTATTTATAAGAATTTACATTATTAATTTAAGACACATGAAAATAACACTTTTATGCAATACAGTCTCATATTTATTTTACATAAATACACAGTTTGCCTGTTAAATTTGATAAACAGGGATATATGCAACCTTATTCATAACCGGAATATAAGGTTATAAATAATATAGAGATAATAAAGCTAAATAAAATCACAGGGATGAGTAAGAATAGAACGTACAGGATATATAAATAAATAATACCTGCGTTATTTTATTGTTTTTGCATTAAACAGGGAATTATCTTGCTTATATTTACATTTACTTGCTTTATTATTTTCAGATGGGCAAATTTAGAGAAAAAATACAATAAGAAGATAATATCGGCAATATAGACAAAATATCGATGTAAAAGTTTGAAATACTTATTTTGTCCAGGCATGATCTGCCATCAAATGAATTATTTTTCGGGCGGTTGCGGCTTTTGTTTCATTTTCTATTACTATCCATAGAGTATCTGGTGTTTTTATATGAACAGTTGATTTGCTGCTGCCGATAGCTGAAAGACTATTGGCAACTATCATATCAAGATTTTTTTCTTTGAGCTTTTTTTCCGCGTTTTGCCGAAGATTCTTATCTTCCAGGGCAAAACCGACAACAATTTGCCTTTGACCTTTTCCTCTTTTTACTTTTTTATTTTTCCCCGCCCATTTCAGTATGTCTGCTGTCGGTTTTAATTTTATTACTAAATCCCTTTTCTGCTTTTTTATTTTTACTTTAGATTTTTGAGCGGGCGCATAATCCGCCACGGCGGCGGCCATAATTAAACAATCACATTTCTCAAAATGCTTTTTTACTGCCTCGAACATTTCTGCGGCACTTTCGACTTTAACTATTTTTGCCTGATTCAAGAGCCGCAAATCACAATCGACAGTTGTTATTAGTGTAACTTTGTGGCCGTCTTTTACTGCCGCTCGTGCAAGCTCAAAGCCCATCCTCCCGCTGCTGGCGTTGGATATGAAACGCACCGGGTCAATATACTCTCGTGTTCCCCCTGCTGTAATTAAGATTCGCATTTTTGTAAACTTGAAATTTTAAATATTAATATTCGCCGGTTAGATCATTTGGATTTGCTTGCGGAAGGCAAAGCGGCTGCTCTTTCTATCGCTTCGAGTATTTCCTGCGGCTCAGACATTCTTCCCAGTCCCTGTGTGCCGCATGCAAGACGACCTTCGGCGGGTCCGACCAATTGAAAGCCCATTTTCCTGACTGTTTCAACATTTCTCTGCACTGCCGGATTTTCCCACATCTTATTATTCATCGCAGGAGCTAACATCGCTTTACCTTGTGCTGCCAGATTCCAGCACGCACAAAGCACGGTACTAAGCAGGTCGTCGCATATTCCATTCGCGATTTTAGCTATAATATTGGCTGATGCAGGTGCGACAACGACAATATCCGCCCAGTCGGCTAAAGCTATGTGGCCTATTTTGTGTTCCTCAGGCGCAGTCCACATCGAAGTGAAAACCGATGAGCCTGATACTCCCTCGAAACTCAGCGGCCCAACAAACCGGCAGGAATTCTGCGTCATAACTGTTTTCACGTTCGCACCAGCGGCAGTTATTTTACTGGCTAAATCAACTGCCTTATACGCAGCGATTCCACCGGTAACACCAAGTAAAATATTCTTTTTGGCAAGCATTTATCTAATATATGATAATACACTAAAGCTTATCTATTACCTGGCTTGTTTTGGATGCAGCATTTTCATCAATGGCAATTTTATCACGCAGGATTTCCTGAATTACAATTTCCATTGTCGTTTTGCCTTCGACATCTTCAATTAAAGGCCTTGCGCCCTGCATAAGCTCACCGAGTCGTCTTTGAACCATTGCAGTAAGTTTGAACCTGCCGCCTACTTTTTTGATTATTTCATCACTCTTAAGTTCTTCTATCATTTTTTTCCCGTACCTAAAAAATTAATTATGATTTATTTATTCTCAGAAATTATTTTACTCATTCTGTTATTACCCGATATAAAGGTTCAGGCTCTTGCCTGACGGATAATCTGCACACACGTGTTCACAGCCTGCTGCAAATCCTCATTTACAACCATATGTTCATAATACTGCCTGGCTGCGGCGATTTCAGCATTAGCGCCGTCTAATCTTAACTCTACCGAGTCGGAACTGTCTCTCCCGCGATTGGCAATACGTTCAGCCAGAACTTTTTCGCTCGGAGGCAAAATAAAAATCATTATCGCATCCGGATAGACAGCCTTTACCTGCCTTGCGCCCTGAACATCAATTTCCAGGATAATGATTTTGCCGGCTTTAAGTATTTCATCAACCTTATCTTTCGGTGTTCCATACATATTGCCGAATACATTAGCATATTCCAGCAGAAGCCCTTTGTCTATTCTATCCTGAAATTCCTTTTTCGATATAAACCAATAGTCTATGCCGTCTTTTTCTGTTTTACTCTTCGGCCTGGTGGTAACCGAGACGCTCAGGCAGGCTTCATCCAGCATTTCTACTACCCTTTGACAGATAGTGCTTTTACCTGCGCCGGATGGCCCGCTAACAATTACTATTTGCCCCTTATTAACTTTAGCTTTTTTCATTCCACCAAACTTTAAATGAAAAGCAGATATAAAATATTACGCTTCCCTGCTATTCCACGTTCTGAATTTGTTCTTTAATTCTTTCTACCAGGCATTTTATATCTACTACACAGCCTGTAATTTCGCCGTCCGAAGATTTGCTGGCTATCGTATTGGCTTCTCTTAGCATTTCCTGGCTGATAAAATCCAGCCTTCTTCCCGCCTGTTCATTTGCATGGCAGAATTGTAAAAACTGCTGCACATGCGAATCCAGTCTTGCAATTTCTTCTGATATATCCGATCTGTCAGCAAATATTGCCACTTCCCGTGCGAGAGTCTCTTCATCAATCTTTAGTTTCGCTTCAGCCAGAAGCATGTCCGCCCTTTGTTTGAGCTTTTTTCCATATTCCTGTATGACTACAGCGCTTCTTGCATTTATTTGTTTCAAGTCATTTTCTATCGCCTCGCAGTGTTTTCTTAAATCAGCTTCGAGAAAATTACCTTCAACAGCACGCATGTCTTTTAACTGTTCCATAGCCTGCATGCTGATTCCAAGAATTTTTTCCTTAATAAGTTCGATTTCTTCATTATTCGGAAGAATAGGACGAATAATCCCCGGAAGAGTCAGCAAATTACTGATATCGAATTGCGCTCCAAAACCAGCAGCTAAAGCTGCTTTATTCAACTTCTGTGAAATTGCCTGCAGAGCCTTTTCGTCTATTTCAAAGAGCGTGTTTCCCGACATATCTTTCAGCCGCAGGACATAGTTGACTGTGCCGCGAGATATATTCTTTTTCAGGAGTTTATCGATATCATCTTCAAGGAAAGAAAGCATTTCAGGCATCTTCACTGATGTCTTCAAATATCGATTGTTTACACTTTTAATTTCGACGGCATAGCTTACGCCGTTAATTTCACCCTGTGCCTGACCATAACCAGTCATACTCTTTATCATAACTTACTCTTTCAGGACATTAACCGGAAATTTCTATCCGGTAATGCCCGCCAGAAGCGGAATAATTCTTAGTTGCTCGTCTGGTTCGTATCGCTGGTTTCGTTTATGCTTTCTCCGGTAGTTCCGGTATTTCCGGCAGGAGATGTTGTTTCCTCAACAGTTGATGCTCCCGGCGTCACTGCCTCACTGCCGCTTTCGTTATCGGTTTGGCCCGAAGTTCCAGTTTCAGACTCAGGTTCTTCAGACCCGGCAGCAGGCTGCTGTTGAGTTTGCCCGGCTCCTGTAACTCCAGGAATATTTGAAGGAGCGGGTTTATAATATTTCGCCAATACTACTGCAAACATCAGAATTACACCGACGAGCACGATTGTTACCCATGTCAGAAAATCCCCGGTTTTTGAGCCGAGAAGCCCGCCGGCCGAACCGCCGCCGAAAGCGGAGCTTAAGCCGCCGCCTTTGCCTTTCTGAATTAGAATAACCAGAATCAGAATAACGCAGCAAATGATAAATAGAAACGCAACCACGTTCAAAATAAAACTTATTGCCAATAATGGAAAACCAGTCATATCAGTTCCCTATATTTATATTAAAATTGATTTACATTAGTAATACACACTTATAGATTATCGTATCGAAGCCTGAATAATTCCAAGGAAATCCTCCGCTTTCAGGCTTGCCCCGCCGACCAGCACACCATCGACATCAGGCTGAGCCATTAATTCTGCCGTGTTGGACGGTTTCACTGAGCCGCCGTAAAGAATGCGCATCTCGTCAGCCGCTTTCTTATCATACATCTTACCGAGCAGATTCCTGATAAATATATGTACCTCCTGTGCCTGCTGCGGCGTTGCGGTCAAGCCTGTACCGATAGCCCAGACAGGCTCATACGCTATTGTAACTGCTTCTACCTTTTCGAGACTAAGCCCTGCCAGGCCCTTTTCAATATGACGGGTAACTACTTCGTTTGTTTTCCCTGCTTTTCTTTCCTCAAGCAGCTCACCAACGCATAATATTGGCAAGAGACCCCCTTTTATTGCGGCTGTGACTTTCTTGTTTATAAGCTCGTCTGTCTCCCCTATTACATGACGCCGCTCCGAATGCCCGCATAAACAATATGTACAGCCGATGTCTTTCAGCATCGAGACGCTTATCTCGCCTGTAAAAGCGCCGTCCGGCTCGAAATACAAATCCTGCGCGCCGACTGAAATGCTCGAACCGTTAAGAGCTTTGGTGACTGCCTGTAAGTACACAAATGGCGGACAAACCGCAACTGTTACACTATGGCCGGCCGCATCAGATGCTTCATCAGCCAGGCGTTTCGCAAGATCAACGCTTGTCCGGCTGTTTGTATTCATCTTCCAGTTTCCGGCTGCAAATGGTTTTCTCATAATATTCTCCTAAAAAGACTCAATTCAATATTCGACGTCGAAAACTGAACTGATAAATGCTAACTCAATTAAAGTATTTCTGTTGCCCTCGGGAAGCTGCCTAAAATTGAAAGCTGAAGACAATGCTTACGTGATTCTTCAAGTGCATCCTGGACATTTTCATCTGTTCTGTGACCCAGAAAATCAGCAAAGAAATAGTATTCCCATTCCCGTTTCTTGCTGGGTCTTGATGTAATATTTGTCAGGTTGATTCCGTACTGCCTCATAACATCCAGCACGTCAGCTAAAGCGCCTGATTTGTGCGATGTGCTGAATAAAATCTCAGTTTTATCTTCGCCGGTTCGCCTGGCATCTTCTTTGCCGATAACAAGAAACCTAGTGACATTATTTGCGTTATCTTCTATATTCTCATAAACGACCTTCAAGCCGTACAACTCTGCTGCTACCTGTGAACCAATCGATGCAGCTTTGGGCTGGTTTGCAGCCATTTGCGCGGCTTTGGCAGTCGAAGCGGTCGCTATTGTTTGAGCGTCCTTGAAAGTCGAGCTGAGCCAGTTGCGGCACTGGGCAAAAACCTCTGGTTTCGAGTATATCACTTCGATTTCTTCCAAAGGACAATTCGCCAACAGATTCTGATGAATCGCCATTAATACTTCGGCACAAACTTTCACATCTGAATCAATTAACGCGTCAAGAGTTTCAATTACACCGCCGCCCATTGAATTTTCAACCGGAGCCAGACCAAGATCACAGTGTCTCTTACTTACCTCTTCAAATATACTTGCAATATCAGTAAGCGGCTCATATTCTACACTCTGGCCAAACTTTAACATCGCCGCTGTATGACTGAAACTGCCCCCGGGACCAAGATAGCCGATTCGCAAAGGTCTTTCCAATACGAATGAGCCGCTCATTAATTCACGCCAAATAGCGACAATACACCTGTCAGGCAATGGACCTTCGTTCACTTTTGCTATACGTTCAAGAATCACCTTTTCACGATCGGGCGCGTAAATTGGCTTATCGGCTTTAGTCTTGAGCTTGCCAACCTCCACTACAACACGCGCACGCTCGTTAAGCAGCTTCAAAAGCTGAAGGTCAATATCATCTATCTTATTTCTTAATTCTTCAAGAGACATATATTCTCCCGAATACCCTTTTTACTTCAATACCATCTTTTTATACTTACTCATTATGGCAATATTTTGAGAAAACTAATATATCTAACAAAATTTCGCCCTTGCGTCAATAAATTTGACCGATTATGATAAGATTTATACTTTATTTTGGTAAAAAATATGAAATTTGTGATTTTCCAGACAAAATGGGGCTGGTTTGGCCTTGCAGGTACCGAAACAGCAATTTGCCGCACGTTCCTTCCTGTAAAAGATTCGGATTTGATAAAATCCTGTTTTCTAAAGGAATTTCCCGATGCCAAATGCAATAAGAACCTTTTCAAAAATCTCCAAAATCTGATAATAGCCTATTTTGAAGGCAAAAACGTTGATTTCAATACTGATGTCCCTGTTTTTCTTAATGCATTCGGAGATTTTTCCAAAAGGATCCTAATCGAATGCAGAAATATTAAATCCGGCCAGACAATAACATACGCCGATTTAGCTGAAAAAGCAGGTTATCCAAAAGCCGGACGAGCAGTCGGAAACGCACTTGCTAAAAATCCCATTCCCCTAATTATTCCCTGCCACCGCGTAATACGCGCCGATGGTAAATTAGGTGGTTTCTCCGCCACTGGCGGCAAAACTCTTAAAAAAAGACTCCTTTTACTCGAAAAACACACTTTATAATATTATTCATTTACTTGCCTCTATTTTCATATTCAAAAATCGTCTAATTTAAAAAAATTGAAAAAATTTAATTTTTTAGTTGACAATTACATGATATTCATATAATATTATATTATAAACACTTATATATTACTGTTTAACATTATTGAAAGGAAAGAATATGAACGAGTTTATTGAAAAAAATAGAAAGTTACTGGAATTTTATCGTTTTGTTGCAAAAATTATTGGTTGGATTCTTATAGGTCTAACTCCTTTTTTAATCTATAGATCATATTATTTGTTAACAACCTATCCACAAGAGAAAGACAGTACATATTTATTTTTATTAAACATACGAAATTTTATTGTTTACTATTTCTGTCTTGGATTCATTCTTCTTGGTATAGCTCACTTTATAAAATACATATACTCGAAAGAATCAAAAGTGGGCTGGCTCCTTAAACATTTGAATCAGTTTCTTTATATTTATGCTTTTCTTATGGCAATAGGAAATTTTATCGAATTAAAATTTCCTATTATACATAAATTAGGTTTTTTAATTCAGGATTCAACAACATATTTGCTTACACAAATAATACTAACTTTGACTTATATATTAATAATAATTGGCTTAGGTCATATTATGAGCAGAATTTTACCTGTCATCGAAGAATCGAAAACGCTTGTCTAAAAAGGAGATTTACTAATGATTAATATTCGACTGGATTATGTTCTTTTAGATAAGCGAATGAAACTGAAGGAACTTGCCGAAGCGACAGGCATTGCTTTAAACAACTTATCAGTATTGAAAACCAACAAAGCACGCGCAATTCGCTTTTCGACTCTGGAAAGCATTTGTAAGGCATTGAATTGTACGCCGGGCGAACTGCTTGAATATATACCGGATGAATCCAATGAAAATAATACTGAAAACATACATGAACGTAGGGTTAAGAATGAAAACGAAATCACGTAGCTTTACTCTAAGTGTACAACGCCTGTCCTGCGGTCGGCATCGAGGCTGGCTTTCTTGATAATATCGTACAAATCCCTGCTGCGACGGACCTTTTTGAAAACAAACTGAGGATCGGACTTGTCGTTCGTTATCAATGCCACAGTACCAATACCGAAAATGCAGTCGAGAATGTTCCTGCGAAGCTTCAGGTCAACCACGCGGAACATATCAATATTATCCACCTTCCTGTCGAGAATCCCCCTGCTCCATTCGATTCTGTCAGGCGTAACTTCGTAATATATCATTTTCAGATTGAGCGCTTTGATAAAAAGACCAAGTGCAATAATTCCAATAAAAGCCCAGCCCGACATAATTCTGTAATACCCTATTTTAACAATGAAAGCCGGCGCAATTTTAATTCCCATATGGCCGTTGATAATCTCTTCGAGCGGGAACTTGATAACAAGACCGAGAACTGCCAAAACTATCGCCGCCTTAATAAACGTCGATATCAGGCCTAAAAATGAGGGTCTGCAGGCAAAAAGGACGCCGTCTTCAACCTGTTCTTCTTCGGAAACCTCGATTTCATCCTGTGCATCCTGTTGTTCCTGCAGCGCACGCGCCTTGGGCGTATTTAGGAATTCGCCGCAAAACCTGCACTTTACCGCTGCCGCCTGAATCGTCTCTGCACAAAATGGGCAAGCCTTGGTTTTCAAATCTATAAGCACCATGAACTATATATCGGAAATATAACACGATTCTGTGCAATAGTTTAGCGGCGGTTTCTGCAACTTCAAAAATCCGCTCCGCATACAAATTGGCTTTGTTTCGAAAAATATTCTTGGCAGCAATAAGTCAAAAAAGCCGCAAAAATCTTTTTAGAGTTACTATTTTTGATAATTTAATATTGTTTCGGATTTAGGATTTCCAGCCAACGGCTGGCGATTTGGCTTTGTTTTAAAAATCAGATTGTAGGATGGGCTTCAGCCCCGCCGTAAGGTGTCCCCAAGGGAATGCTGTTTTAAATTGGCTTTGTTTTAAGAACCATTAGTTTTTCTCGCTAACAGTGGGCAAATTGGCTTTGTTTTTCCAAATACTGTCTTCTGTATTTTCCCTGGGGATGGCCAAGCCGCTGTATTCTTACTAAAAAGACAGGCTTATTCTGTCGCTGCCTGTGCTCTTGCTGCCGCGAACGCCGCCTTGCGGACTCGTTCTTTTGCCTTGCGTACGCAATTTTTCCTGCGTGTTGCTACCTGTTTTGCTATTCTGCCGTCGAGCCTGTCTCTGCGTCTTCCCATCTGTATATCCTTTAACTACTTATTAAGTACCTTCTTTACACTGTCATACCCGCCAAGTGCCTGCCCTGAGCGAAGCCGAATGGGCGAGTATCCATTTCAAACATCATAATATAATATGTCATATTTATTGAATAAATGCCTATTCAACAAATAGCCCTGTATTATACCCCCGATTCCAACAAATTGCAACCAGCTTTTTATGAAAAATATATTAATAAAGAACCCGATTGAAATAATGGGAAATACCTCAATTTATACTTCTACGGACACGTCTGCAAATCGTACAGCCGTAACTTATACAATGCCCGAAACAGGCTTCATTAACAGCATATCCATATACCACAACGGCGGGTCGGGCAACATACTTTTCGTAGCGCGGGCTTCCAGCCCGCGTATTCGTGGGCAAGATGCCCACGACACGCTACGCCGGTAAATTCCTCAGCCGGATGGCAGACAATCGAATTGACAGATTCCAATTCCTTATATGAAGAAGGCCAGACTGTCTGGCTGGCATGGGTATTTGAGAATAATCCGGGTCTGCGTTATACCTCCGGCACGCCGGGAAAGGCTGTTTCCTCGCAGT
>JAFGEF010000018.1 GCA_016931715.1 Sedimentisphaerales bacterium | reverse complement strand
GTATTTCGAGGCGTATGGATGATTTTCGATTGGTTAGATTTTATGAATGGTATTACCGGCATAGTATTGTCTTTAGCAGCTGGTATCGTGCTTTGTATTATTGCACTGCTGGCACTGAATAAGACTGATAAAAAATCAGAAGACAGAAAAAATAGCGCATAGGTGATAGAAAGGGAAAACATATAGTCGGTCGTTAGTGAATAGTAAATGGATTCCCGCCCATTCGACTTCGCTCAGGGCAGGTTCTTCACGGGAATGACAAACGTAGGAAAAAATCTGTGTAAATCCTGTGTCAAAAAAAACAGTGTGAATCGGTGTCTAAATTAGTGATTAGTGACTGGTGAATAGTGAAAAGAGGAAAATTCTTCTTTTCTTGTTAGGAATCCAGATGTTTTGCTTTGTTCAACATGACAACAAGTGGGAGATTATTTAATATTTTTCTTTTCGACCTTCCAGTTTTTGTCCTGTGCCAGGCCGCAGGATTCGCCGGTGAACATCTACACAGATGCGGGAATGGGTACTTGTAACAATTTATCGCTGTACCTTTTTTTTATTTCGTATTGTTGAGCGTTTTGTCAGATGATGCGTTGAACGTGAAAAATCGAGTAATGATCGTAAAGCCTTGTTCACAGTAGCTGAATCGCCAAAAGCTTTTGCTACATCCGGCTCAAGAACAACCACATTTGCTCCTTCTTTCAGTAATCGGTTACAGTATTTGCCGCGTACCGCCCTTGAATAGTCAAGATCGTATTCCGGGCGCAAATCATCATTATTATTTTTCGTTTTCATGTTTCTTCCTTTCGTATGCAGTAGTGTGCCGAGCACTAATGATACGTAATTCTTTTCCTCTTTCCGTATGCGATACAACAAGCAAATGCCCCTTAGAGGAAAAGCCAATAGTAATCAATCTTTGTTCTCCAGCAGAGTGTTCTGCGTCATCGAAAGTTGCTGATAACGGATCATAGAATACGGTCGCTGCTTCTTCAAAATACACTTTGTGTTTTTTGAAGTTCAGCCTGGCTTTTTTTGTATCCCATTCGAACTGCATAGTAAAAAATTCTTTATATCGAAAGCATAATATTATTCTACAATAATTATCCTATAATAACACACCCAAGTAATTAAATTCAAGCAAATATATAAAGAGGACAATACCATATTGTGATATTGTCCCCGTGAGTAATTTTCAATAGCCTATATATTCGTTATATTGATTATTTAATATTTTTCTTTTCGACTTTCCAGTTTTTGTCCTGTGCCAGTCCGCAGGGCTCGCTCTCGAACATCTTCGCGGCTTCCTTATCGTCTTTCAACTGCCATTGCAGCCATGCTGTCGCGACTTTGGCAAATTCGCCGCCGTGCGGACGGCCGTATGTTCCGCCGTGTCCAACTTCCATATTAGCAGCGAAAGCGGGTAAATCTTTAATGCGGCTGAAGTCGTCCATTCCATTGGGATTGGCCATATCCGATTCGCCGCCAAGGATATATATTATAGGCGTATGCAGTTTCTCAAGATGCTCCTTTGTAAGAGCAGGCATTCCACCCATTCCGCCGCCGCGTGCTCCGCCGCCTCTTGTACCGCCTTCACCGGTGGTATTAAAAATGCCGCTATTGCAAATCATTACAGTTGAAACACGAGGATCGGGAGCGGCGACATATGCCTGCAAGCCGCCGCAGGACATGCCCGCTGCCGCAATCTTTTTTGTGTCGATTTTGCCGTAATATATACTCGTGTTATTGCTGTCCTGAGCGATTGCCCAGTTAATAGCGTCTATCAATTGTGAATTTGAAGACGTGCTGCCTGCGCCGCCCATTCCGCCGCCTGCGCCGCGCTGGCCTTCCGCCGGCATTGGACCAATCGCGATTACAAGATAACCATACGATGCTATCTCGGACAAGAAGTTTACATGTTCCCATGGCGAGTTCGCACAAGCTCCGTTACCCCAGGCAATTATCGGCAGTTTGTTCTTTTTTCCGAAAGTGCTCAGGTTTTTCGGCCTGAATATTGTATGTGTTGCCAGTGTGCTGTCAGAAGCCATCAAAGCGGTGAATGGGCCGGTTCCGCCGTCTTCCACTGTTCTTGAATTGGTTTCTGTTGATATGGCATCGACCTTTGCTGCGTTCATGGCTTGGCATCCATACAGCAAGACAAGTGAGAAAACGATTGCCATATATTTAAGATAAATTCCTGATTTAGACATTTTAGAACTCCTTTCAGAAAACCTTAAATCAATTTTTTTTAACGTTATCACAATATTCCTGAACTGTCAACGAACTGAATGACAAACGTAGAAAAAAATCTGTGCAAATCTGCGCAATATGTGGATAATAATTAGTTGTTAGTCGTTAGTCTTTAGTGGTTAGTGAAGTAATATGAATCAAAAGAAAAGTCATATAGTATTCTGGGAGATGGTTCTGCTTATCGGCTCTATTCCTGTATTTCGAGGCGTATGGATGATTTTCGATAGGTTAGATTTTATGAACGGCGTTACGGGCATAGTATTGTCTTTAGCAGCCGGAATTGTGCTTTGTATTATTGCACTGCTGGGTATGAATAATACTGATAAAGAAACAAAAGACGGAAGTAAAAGTTAAAATCTTTGACCCGTTATTGGCGTTTTAAGGAACAAGGTTTATCTATGTCTAATGAAAAAGTTAATCAAACTACCGAAGCTGAAAATGAAAAGGTCCCTAAAATAACTTATGTAGAAGTCAGACGAGTGCTGAAAGAAAACAGGAAAATTGCAGAAGAATATGCGTCAGACAAGGGAAGAACGAAATATTTATTAGATGAGGCAATTAGGAAAGCAAAAAGGTACAAAGGATTATTGAAAAAATGCTGGGACGACCTTACTGTTCTAATTCGTCTTGTTCGGGAATATATCAATGGTGAATATAAAGATGTTTCATGGGAAACAATCGTTTTGGTAACAGCAGCGATTATTTACTTCATAAATCCTATTGACCTGATACCTGATTTTATTCCAGGTATAGGTTTGATAGATGATGCTACAGTTATTGCTTTTACAGTTACCTCTATACGCAAAGATTTGGATAAGTTCAGAGAATGGGAAAGAGCAACAAGAAAAAAGAAGCAATAAAAGCCATAAGAGGAGAACAAGTAAAATCAAAACAGTCTGGTTGCTGCTTGCGTTATTGGATATGAATAGTATCATGTACGTGGCCGCATCAATATAAATAGAACTGATCACTATAAACCTGGATAATTGTTATGTATGAATTGCTTATAAGAATTGAAACAATCTGTATGGATGCTAATCTGCTGACGCTGCTTGGCGTTGGTGCAGGAACTACGATTGTCGGTTTGCTGCTTTGGTTAGTTGGAACATATTTCAGTTCCGCCATCATAGGAATTCTTGGAGCTGCGGTAGGCTCGTTTTGCGGATTGATGGTTTCTCAATGGCTCAATGCGGATTCACTATTGAGCATGATTATCGGGGCTGTTGTATTATGTATTGCTGCGGTTCTTTTTAGAAACATAATAATAATAGTACTGGCCTTAATTGTCTTTGCCCTGGTTGGTGGTACGACTTATTCAAGTATTGTTCTTGGGAATCCTCCTGCCCAACAGCCAAATGCACAACTCGATACATACCCGGTAAACTCATTCAGCCACATGGACTCAACCATGCGATTATCGTATATCGATAAGATTTCCACAGAACAAGATAGTTTTCCTGAAAAGCTCAAGGCGCTTCTAAAAGATACAATGGCTGCCATGAGTCCGCATAAATGGAAGCTTATAATATCCATACTTCTTGGAGGAGTGGGCGGCCTGCTTGCGGCGTGGTTAGTCAAGAAATTTGTTGCTGCTCTTTGCTGCAGCATTATAGGTTCTCTGTTAGTCCTGGTGGGAGTTGAAAGTCTTGTCATGGCGGCTGGTTTTCAGATGTGCAATGCCTTTCAGGGACATAGGCTTATTCTAACAGTAATCTATTGTGCGATGGTTATCATAGGCGCTTTCGTCCAGCTTATAATTTATAGATCTCAAAAAACGAAAGCAAATAAGACTGTTGAAAAATAAAATCTTAGCCCGGCCATTCGTCTGGAAAAAGTCGCCAGATATGGCATCAATGATTTAGGCAGGTATATTCAGAAAAAAAGATGAACTTTTTTATGAAAGGACGCATTATGGCTTTTACTTTATCACTTGATTCAAAGGCTCCGGACTTTTCACTTCGAGCTACTGATGGAAAGACTTACTCACTAAATGATTTAAGCGATGCGAAGGTTCTGGTCATCTTTTTCACATGTAATCACTGTCCCTATGTGACTGGTTCTGATGAAATTACAAGACAAACCGCAGAAAAATACAAATCTCAGGGAGTATTGTTTGTCGGTATAAACTCAAACAGCCCCAATACCTATGAAGAAGATTCATTTGAAAATATGGTAAAACGCATGAAAAAGTATAAGTTTCCATGGCTTTATCTTTATGATGATACCCAGGATACAGCACGAGCTTATGGGGCATTGCGAACGCCGCATTTTTTTGTATTTAATGAAGAAAGAAAACTCGTATATACCGGTCGAGGCGTTGACAATCCCAGAGAAATCAGCAAGATGACTGTCAACGATCTGCAAAATGCTCTTGATGAATTGCTTGCGGGTAAAAAGATAACTGCACCGCTAACAAATCCAATTGGCTGCAATGTAAAATGGGATGGTAAGGATGCACATTGGATGCCAGGAGATGCCTGTGATCTAATTTAGCAAAATAGCGGCTGGCTAATAATATAAAAAAGCTCTCCTTAATGATTTATCAAAAAGGAGAGCTTGAATTTTAATCAGCCTGATTAGTCCGGCTGATTTAAATCAATAATAGGGTACGAAAAACGCAAAGCTGGTATTAAAAACCACCTGCGCCGCCTCTACCAGCACCTCTACCTGCGCCTGCATCACCGCCGCGACCCTGACCTTGACCGCGACCTGTTCCTCTGGCGCCTGTTCGTGTCTGTGCTTCTTTAATAAGAGCATCAAGACGTGCTACGGTTTTTGAAGCCTTTTCGGCACTGGCGAGAACTCTCAGTTCTGAGAGTACATCTGCTGATGCGCCGCCACCGCCCATCATGCCACGTCCACCGGTTGCAGCAGCACCTCTTAGAGATGCAAGTGTTGTCTGAATTGCTGTAATAGCATCAGTTTCAGCTTGTCTCTCTGCTGTGGCTTTATCCATTGTAGCCTGATCTGATTCTGCTGTAACTGCTGTGTCTTTATCAGGAGCTTTATCGACAGCAGCTTTTAAAGTAGTTAATTGTTTTTCCAAATCTTTAATCAAGGCAACTCTTGCAGCTTTGTCCGGGCGTACTACCGGGCCTCTTGCACCTCTTGTGCCCATACCCATACCGCCTCCCATCATTCCGCCGCCGCCCATGCCGCCCATACCGCCGCCCATGCCCATACCACCGCCGCCACCGGCTCCACCACCGGCAGGCTGAGCGTCAAGACACAGGGTTAATGACATAACTGCTATAACAGCAACTGTTGCTAAAACGAACTTCTTCATAATATTGACCTCCAAAATATGTTAATAAGTTTCAAATTAATTATTACTATGACAATTTAGTAATTTCACAAATAGTTCTAATAAAATAATTTACTTTTCCTGCAATTTATTCTTTGTTAGTAATGGTGCTTTGTAATCAAGGTTTTCATTTAATAATATTGAAACACTGATTACTATTGTGCACCTCTGCGGCTGCCGGCACCACCACCTGCACCAGCGGCTCCACCTCTGCCGCCAGCACCTGCACCAGCAGCTCCACCTCTGCCGCCTGTACCAGCGCCACCTCTGGCAGCTCTCGTTTGAGCTTCCTGGATAAGTGCATCGATACGAGCAACGGTTTTTGTTGCTTTTTCGCCTTTGGCTAAACCACTGAGTTCAGTGAGAACATCTTCTGTTGGGCCAGTTGCATTGCGACCAGCGCCGCCGCCAGCGCCTCTTGTACCTGTCAGAGATGTAAGAGTTGCTATGATTTTATTTATAGCATCACTTTCAACGGTAAAAGTATCCATGAACTTGGTTAGATCTGCTTCTTTTATTGTTGCGAGATTCGGATCTTTATCGGGAGCCTTATTAACAGCTTCTTTAAGAGCAGCGATTTGTGTTTCAAGCTCTTTAACGGAGGCAAGCCTTGCAGCTTTATCCGGACGTGCTCTTAGACCTCTTGTACCTCTTGCGCCTCCACCCATGGCACCCATACCCATGCCGCCCATACCGGCGCCGCCGCCAAATCCGCCCATTCCGCCGCCGCCACCGGCGCCACCGCCGGCAGGTTGAGCGTCAAGACTCAGCGTAATTGCCAGAACAGCGATGACAGCAACTGCTGCAAATACAAACTTCTTCATAATACTGACCTCCAAAACATTGATAAAATCTTAAATTAATTACCATTAGAAAAATAGTAATTTCACAAACTTTTGTAATCAATCAAATAATAATGATTACTGTGCGCCTCTGCGTGCACCACCACCGGCACCAGCACCGCCAGCACCAGGACCACCGGCACCAGGACCACCCATGCCGCCGCCCATCATGCCGCCGCCCATACCGCCGCCCATCATACCGCCGCCCATACCGCCCATGTTCTGCATCATTTCTTCTCTTTGCTGGGCTTCTTTAATGAGTGCATCGATACGTGCAGACGTTTTTGTAGCTTTATCTGTCTGTGCCAAACCTTTCAATTCAGTCAGAACTTCAGATGTCGGGCCGCCTCTGCCCATCATGCCCATCATGCCCATCATGCCGCCCATACCGCCAGGAGCTTCACCGGGGACTCTCGTCATGGCTGTAAGAGTAGCCTGGATTTTATTTATAGCATCACTTTCAACGGTAAAAGTATCCATGAACTTGGTTAGATCTGGGTCTTTTATTGTTACGAGATTGGGATCTTTATCGGGAGCTTTATTAACAGCTTCTTTAAGAGCAGCGATTTGTTTTTCAAGCTCTTTGACAGAGGCAACTCTTGCTGCTTTCTCTGGGCGCGGCATCATCATCATCATACCCATGCCGCCCATCATGCCGCCGCCAGGGCCGCCCATTCCACCGAAATCCATACCACCAAATCCACCCATACCACCGCCAGGAGCGCCACCGGCTCCGCCTGCGCCAGGCTGAGCAAAGAGACCCGGAGTGAGTGCCATAACCGCTACAACGGCAATTGCTGTAAAAACAAACTTCTTCATAATACTTACCTCCAAAAACAAGTTAATAAAATTTATACCTAATTCTCACTATGACAATTAGTAACACTTAGAAATCGAACTGATAAAAAAAGTCACTTATATAATATTATGTCTTTAAAATAAAAAAACTCTGTAACGCAACAGCATTAAGAAATGTGTTTATTGTGAACCAAGCAAACATTACATATAGCAACAAATATCATCATTGCTGATTAACCTGAGATCATAATGAAAACTTAATAAAGTATGCTACAGAGCACTGCATTCGGACTTACCTGAAGTAAATCATATATTTGATTATTTTTTTCGGAAATCAAACCATCCTCAACTACATATATTTTTAGCTTCACGGTTACTTATGATAACAAATTTTTCCGTGTAATGCTAATTATTTTCATCTTATCCAACCATGTTTTATGAATCTTAACATCAAAAAGCTCTTTATTGAACCTGCAGACTGTCATTTCCCAGAGACTCACTTGCTTTATTATTTTCATATTTGCTAATTAGATTATCAATTTTTTTTGCTGTTTCCGGAGCATTTTCTTTCAAAGCAAGCTGTTTGAGAGCCTGTAACTGGCTTATTCTGGCTTCCTGACTTGTTGTATTTTGCTTTTTAATGATCTGAAGCCTGTATTCCTTAATCTGTTTTTCAACACGTTCAATATCTTTTTGACGCTCTTGTTTGAGTTGAGCCATTTTTTCTTTTATAGCTGCTTTTTTATCTTCCGACAGATTCTGATACAGGTTTAAGCTTTTTTTCATAGCCTGGACATTAATTTCCTGTCCCTGTTCACTGGTAACGAATAATTTGTTTGTTTGGGTAATTGCTGCATTTTCAGCTTCTGCTCTTGATAATGCCCATGCTGCAGAAACCACGATAGAGATAACTAATATTGAAATAACCTGATATTTCATATTTTTCATAATTTTGTCTCTTAAAAACAAGCCTAATAACAATTTCTTAATATTTTCAGACACAAATCGCCTGAGTTTAATCTTATGACATATATAAGACGCAAAATTATTGCGATTTATTGCTGAAATTTATAAAAAAAACAGAATTTAAAATATCAAGCTTGAAAAGGAAAGTCAAGAGAAAACAAATTCCAGAATAAGCCTTTATTTGCCATTTATCGCTGTTTTTAAGACTTATTATCGGAAATTGCTGATTTAACCTGCTTTAAAAAAGCCGAAATATCCTCTTTCATTTTGCTTTTATTTTCCAGATTGTTTTCGACAAAACTCACTATTTTTGAGCCAATTATCACGCCGTTAGCGCCTGCCTTTGCTACACTTACGGCATGTTCAGGTGAACTGATGCCAAAACCAACGCAAATTGGAACATCAGTAATTTTTTTTAATTTTGCAATTAAGCCATCAATCTGATTTGAAAGCTCATTTCTGCTGCCGGTAACACCTAAAACTGATACAGTATAAATAAAACCGGTAGTTTTCGATGCAATCAGCTTCATTCTATCGGATTTTGTGTTTGGAGTAACCATGAAAACTGTATCGAGGCCGGAAGAGAGAGCCGGTTCTGTTATTTCGTCTGCGTCATCGATGCTTAAATCTGCCACTAACACACTGTTAACACCGGCTTTATGAAAATCGCCGAAGAACTTTTTGATTCCATACTGGAACACAAGGTTATAATACATTAGTAATCCGATAGGAATATCTTTATATTCTTTAATTTTTTGTATAAATTCGAGCGCTTTAGCCATATTCATACCGCTTTTCATTGAACGAATATCTGCTTTTTGAATTGCTGGGCCGTCTGCGATAGGGTCTGAGAATGGGATACCCAATTCGAGAATATCTGCTCCGGAATCAATCGCGGTTTTTACGATTTCAAGACTTGTATCAAAATCGGGATCCCCGATGACGAAAAATGGTATCAATGCGGCCCTGTTCAACTGAGAAAATAGTTGTTTGTATGTTTTCATAGATTATACCCAAAATTTATCTTTCCTTTTTATATAGCTTATTGTTTCAAAGGTCTGTGTTTTTCGACGATAGAGACATCTTTATCACCCCGCCCGGAAAGATTCACAACTGCAATCGTATCGGGACTAAAATCGTTTTTGTGAGTCATAAGGAACGCAAGTGCGTGAGAGCTTTCCAAAGCAGGGATGATTCCTTCGCTTTTAGTAAGTGTCTCGAAGGCATTGAGGACGTCCTCGTCATGTGCCGCGAAATATTCTGCTCTTTTCGTATCCTTAAGCAGGCAATGTTCCGGTCCGACTGCGGCATAATCTAATCCTGCGCTTACGGATTCGGTATCATAAACCTGGCCTTCTTTGTCCTGTAGAAGATAAGCCTTTGCGCCATGCAAAATCCCGACCTTTCCAATTGCCAGTGTTGCCGCGTTTTTACCTTCTTCAAGGCTCATGCCTCCGGCTTCGACTCCGATAAGCCTGACGTTTTTGTCATCGTAAAATCCTGAGAAAATACCTATCGCGTTGCTTCCGCCTCCTACACAGGCGACAACCATATCGGGAAGTCCGCCGATTTGGTCGATGCATTGCTGCCTGGCTTCTTTGCCAATGCAGCTTTGAAAATGCTTCACGATAGCAGGATACGGATGCGGGCCGGCGGCTGAGCCGAACAAATAAAACGTATCGGTGACATGAGCTGTCCAGTAGCGAAGGGCATCGTTTATTGCATCTTTCAGTGTTCCTGTGCCGCCCTCGACTGCGACTACTTCGGCGCCGCAAAGCCTCATTTTATGAACATTGACACTTTGTCTGTCGATATCAGTAACACCCATGAATATTTTCGTTTCCATCCCGAATAACGCGCCAATCATTGCGGTAGCAAGGCCATGCTGGCCGGCGCCGGTTTCCGCGATTAGCTTTTTTTTCCCCATATATTTTGCCAAAAGTCCCTGTCCGAGCGTGTTGTTGACTTTGTGCGCTCCGCCGTGAAGTAAGTCCTCGCGTTTCAGATAGACCTTGAATCCGACTATTTCGCTGAACCTTTTCGCGTGATACAATGGAGTTGGTCTGCCCGCGTAATATTTATAAAGTTCGTCAAGTTCCTTTACGAACTGCGGATTTTCGTAAAAGTGGTAAAAAGCGTCTTCCAATTCTTCCAGGGCTGGTATTAAAACTTCCGGCACGTAGAAACCGCCGTAATTTCCGAATCTGCCTTTATATTTCATATTTTCCTTTAACCTCTCAGATACCTGATATTATCAAATAATTGCTTCATTTTCTTATGGTCTTTTTTGCGAGGGCTGGTTTCAACGCCGCTGCAAACATCAATTCCATAAACGCCTAATTTTACGGCTGTTGCCGCATTGTCGGGATTTATTCCTCCGGCCAAAAAAATTCGTTTGCCGATATGACCGATAATGTTCCAATCGAAGGAGATGCCTGTGCCTCCGTATTTCTTCGGATTAAAAGCATCCAGCAGGATAGCATCGGTGAAGAAGCTTTTTGTTTTTTCTATGTCTGTCTTGTCCTTTACGCGAATCGCTTTCATTGTTTTGATATCATGGGAGCGGAGTGAATTGCAGAATTCCGGATTTTCATCGCCGTGTAATTGAACCCAGTTAAGCGAGCAAATTTGTTTCGTGTTATGTATTTCTTCGATGGGAGCATTAACAAAAACCCCGACAATATCGATAAAGCCCGGCAGTTGATTTATAATATCAGCGGCTTCCGACGGTGCGATGTATCTTGGGCTTTTACTATAGAAATTAAATCCGAGTAAATCAGCACCAAAATCCATTGCTGCGACTGCATCTTCGTAATTTGTTATGCCGCAAATTTTTACTTTTGTTATTAACATTTTTTACCTCAGGTTTCCAATCTTCAACTTTTGCATTAGAATCTGCTTTAAGAAACATGATTTGAGATTTCAATTAATTTCTCCAGGCAATTCATCGCTTTACCTTCCTTTATAGAGTTTTCTGCCATTTCAATTGCAGAATTGAAATTGTCAGCCAGGCCGCACGCGATTAATGCCGCAGCGGAATTGAGAACTACAATGTCCCTGCATGGCCCGGTTTCTTTGCCGTTCAATATATTTTTTATTATAACTGCACTGGCTTTCGCATCAGGTACTTTCATGTGGTCTATTTTACATGGTTTTACGCCGAAATCTTCCGGATTAAATTCTTTTTTTGTGATTTTTCCGTCTTTCAGCTCACATATTTTTGTAACTCCGTTAATACTGATTTCATCCAGGCCGCTGCAATGTACAACCAGAGCGAAACTTGTACCGAGAATTCGCAGAGCTTCGGTCATCACATTCATCAGGTCTTCCTCGGCTACCCCAAGCACCAGAGACTGTGCTCCTGCCGGATTCGCCAGTGGACCAAGAATATTGAAAAGCGTTCTGAATCCGAGACTTTTCCGTATAGGCTGAACATATTTCATAGCAGGGTGGTACATCGGTGCGAACATAAAACCAATATTTGCGTTCCTGATGCACTCAGCGACAATTTGGGGTCCTGGATTGACATTAACACCAAGTTCTTCGAGCACATCTGCGGCTCCGCTTTTGCTCGTAATGGCACGATTGCCATGCTTGGCGACATATGCTCCCGCTCCCGCCGCTGCCAGGGCTGAAGCGGTTGATACGTTGAAAGTTTTTACTGCTGCACCGCCGGTTCCGACAACATCGACCATATTATCGAGACCTGTTTCGACCTTCACCGCGTGACTTCGCAGAGACTGTGCAAATCCGGCAAGCTCTTCCGGCGTCAGGCCTTTGATTTGCATCGCGGTTAAAAAGGCCGCGATTTGGGATTCCGGCACCTCGCCTTTGAAAACAATATCCAATAAATCCTTAGCCTGCTCATAGCTGAGGTTCTCACGATGCAGCAATAGTTTTAGATATTCTATAATAGTTGCCATTATATTTCCTTTAATTAGCGTTTGGCGTTTGACGTATAGCGTTTTCTGCAATTTTTAATATATTTTCAATTATTTTCCCGCCGGCTGGAGTAAGAATGCTTTCCGGATGGAACTGCACACCGAAGATAGGAAGCTCTTTGTGCCGCAAACCCATTACAATATCTTCGAACCGGGCAGTTGTTTCAAGGCAATCGGGCATTTCCAGCGCGACAAGACTGTGATAACGTCCGGCCTGAAGGGGATTTTCGATTCCTTCGAAAATATCTTTTCCATTATGTGTCACTCGTGAAGGTTTTCCGTGCATTGGTTTTGGCGCATGTCCGATTCTGCCGCCAAAATACTGTGCTATTATTTGATGCCCCAGGCATACGCCGAATATCGGCAGCTTGTCCTTGAAATATTCCACAGCCGCTAATGACACGCCCGCAGTATCTGGTGTCCCCGGTCCGGGTGATATTACAAGTAAATCAGGCTTGAATTCTTCTGTTACCTGCTTGAGTTTTTCAAGCTCTGTATCAGCCCGATAAACCTTCGCCTGACATTCACGCTTGCAAAAGTCATCTACAAGGTTATACGTGAACGAGTCGAAATTATCGATGAATAAAACTTTTCTTTTTGCCATTATTTTTTCCCTCGAATTGCGCGCAGGCACGAACCTGATTTATGTTCTGTTTCCTCGAATTCTGATTTTGGTACACTGTCATATACAATCCCGGCACCTGCACGAATATAAGCGACATGGTCCCTGACCTGAAGACTTCTTATCGTAATGCAGCTATCGAACTGGCCGTCAACCGTCAAATAACACACCGCTCCGCCGTAATAGCCTCGCTTGTTTTTTTCAAGCTGGCGGATGATTTTCATTGCTTCGATTTTCGGTGCGCCTGTGAGAGTTCCCATATTCATTGTCGCAAGATATGCGCTAAGTGCATCAAGCCCGTTTGCAAGAGTTCCCTTGACGTTGCTTACAAGGTGCTGGACGGATTCATATTTTTCAGTTGTAAGAAGCTCTGTGACTATCCGGCTGCCCGGCTCAGCTACTCTGGCAATGTCATTTCGTGCCAAATCGACAAGCATCATATGCTCCGCCAATTCCTTTCTGTCAATTTTCAATTCGGCTTCATATCGGAAATCTGTATCAATGTCCAGTTTTCCGGCTATGCGTCCTCTTGGTTTTGTACCTGCAATCGGGCGAATTTCTACGCTTCGTTTTTCCGTGCCGCTGACGCGAAGATTCAGCTCAGGGCTTGAACCCATCAATATAGTATTTGGCGTGTTCAGGTAAAACATATATGGCGAGGGATTCAGCTCTCTTAGTCTTTTATAAACATCCAGCGGCTCATCAGGGCACGGCTCTGTTATTGTTCTGCTCAAAACTACCTGAAAAATATCGCCGTCTATAATATGTTTCTTGGCATCTATTACCATAGATTCGTACTCGTTCTGATTCGTATCACTCGATGCCGGAGCTAACTTGCCTTCATATTTCTGTCCTTTAGGCGTATCGAACCGGGCAATATTGAAGTAATAATCGAAACATTCCTGTGCTTCGTTTATCACTGCTTCACGGTCGCCGTTGGTAACAATGCAGTTCACGATTATGTAGCCCTGACCGGATGCGTGATCCAAAAGGAAGATATTGTCCGCGAAATGAAGCTCGTAATCCGGATTTTCGAGCAGGTCATTCTTACTGGCAGGCAATTTCTCGAACTGGTCGATAAAATCGTAACTCAGCGCACCGAGCAGGCCGCAGGTTACACGGAAAGGCTTACTCGCCAATTTGAAAGCAAATGCGACCGTACGCAGGACATCCATCTGGTTGACGCTTTTTAAACGGGTTTGTTCGTCAACTTTTTTCTCTTCATGTTTGATTTTACCTGTAATCTCTTCTGCCCTGAAATTGACCGATTCGCAGAAACTAAATCTCTCCTTGCCCTGTCCCGCTAAATAGCTCAGGATACGCCTGCCTGTCTTATTCAGAGCTTTAATAGTAAAATCAAGGTCTTTTCCTGCTATATATAGAGCAGGTTTTGCTGTTCCGAAGCTTATTACTCCCGGTACTCCCGGTCCGGCCAGATTCTCCTTAGACTCGAACAGACAGCAGTTTTTGGCTCTGCCGTAGTTGCTCAGCTTGGCAAAGAAATCCACCGGATCGGTAATTTTGATTTGCTTGACTATAGGAATAATCTGTCCCGGCTTTGCACTGTTTATTATCGACCTATAATCTTCCATATTTTTAACCTCATAAAGCTAAGTTTTTAATAATATATGTCTTTTTTGCATTTTTGCAAAACTCTTATTTAAGTCACAAAAAATACGATAAAAAAAAAGCAGCCTGTTTTTCCAACAGGCTGCGTTCTTCATGAACAATAAATTTTTTAAGTTAAAGCAAATTATCGCTTGCCCGTCGGAATTATCCTTCAGGCCGCCACCAACAATTAACATTTTTACGAGTAATTTGCTTCATAATATCAATATTAGACCATTTGACGCTTGTTTTGTCAAGGAAAATAAAAAAATTATCAAAAAATAACAAATAATGAAAAAAAGTTTGTAACTTTTTGCATAGTCTTACGTCTTATAAATAGCAGGATAAGTCTAACTTCGTATCGGCTTACTTGGAGAATAGTGTATATTTACTGATTTTGAGAAAAAACTTGAAATATAAAGTCTTTTTGTGTTAATATTGAGAAAAATTTTTAGCGATAAGGGAGTTTGTTAATGGATACAAATGATAAACCGAAGGAACAGAAAGCCGACGAAAGCGAGGCGATAGCGAATTTTAATGAGAAATTCAAGACTTTACGCCAGGAAATTCATAAGATTGTCATAGGTCAGGAACAGGTCATAGAAAAATTGCTTATAGCTCTTTTTTCGCAGGGTCATGCACTTCTGATAGGCGTTCCGGGTCTGGCGAAAACGCTTCTTGTTAAAACCCTTGCAGGAGTATTGGGCTGGGATTTCAAACGAATACAGTTCACGCCGGACATGATGCCGTCTGATATTACAGGCACTGAAATTCTTCAAACCGATCCCAATACAGGCACTCGATATATGAAATTCGTGCACGGTCCTGTTTTTTCCAATTTGATACTCGCAGATGAAATCAATCGCGCACCGCCAAAAACACAGGCGGCTCTTCTTGAATCGATGCAGGAATACACTGTAACTGCGGCAGGAAAAACATACGAGGTGCAGCGTCCGTTTATGGTTGTTGCTACCCAGAATCCGATTGAGCAGGAAGGTACGTATCCGCTTCCTGAAGCGCAGCTTGACAGGTTTATGTTTAATATCGAAGTGGATTACCCGCTGCATGATGATGAAATCAGCATTGTTGATGAGACAACCACTCACGATGCTAATGCGATAAATACGATTCTGACCAAAGAGGACGTTATTACCTGCCAGCAGCTTGTTCGACGCATACCAGTTTCAAAACATGTTCTTACTTATGCCGTAGATCTTGCGACTGCAAGCAGACCTTCTCCGACAAGTGACCCTTATATCAATGAATATGTTGAATGGGGCGCAGGCGTCCGGGCTTCGCAATACCTGATTCTCGGAGCCAAGAGTCTTGCACTTTTGCGTAATTTGCCGGCTCCATCCTGCAAAGAGGTTCGGGATGTTGCTATTCCCGTTCTCGGCCACAGGATAATTCGCAACTATAAAGCAGCCGGTAAAAGCATTACGACAAATATGATTATACAGGCTTTGCTCAAGTCTGTGAAGGAATCGGATTATACACATAAAGAAGGGAAAAAGGATTTGCAGCTTCAAAAGATGACAGATTTAGCAGGCATTTCCCCGGATAAAAGTTCAGCCACTGGCAAAATATCTTTGGCCTTAAACAGAATCAGGCACTCTTCGAAAATAGATTAGTTGTTGGCAATGAGTGAATCGTGGTCAGTGATTAGTGGTTAGTAGTTTGGTTTACGATCCACTAATCATGACCTGCTATAAAGGATTAATATAATGCCTTTGGAGAGGACAAAAAAGGCACAGGGAAGCGGTCATAAATACCTTAATGCGGATTATCTGAGGTATTTGGAGAGTCTCTATCTTTCATCCCGCGTAACAGTTGAAGGAGCTTATTCCGGAAAACATGCTTCCCCGCTCAAGGGACATGCGCAGGAATTCACAGATTACAGGAAATACTATCCGGGCGATTCTATTCGCACAATAGACTGGAAAGTCTATGCGCGAACGGATCGCTATGTAATAAAGCTATCCGAGCTTGAGACGATTATGACATGTTATCTGCTGGTTGACAGCAGTGCATCAATGGCATTCGGCGGGCAGTGGCATGAGA
This sequence comes from Sedimentisphaerales bacterium, assembly GCA_016931715.1. Classification (GTDB taxonomy): domain Bacteria; phylum Planctomycetota; class Phycisphaerae; order Sedimentisphaerales; family Anaerobacaceae; genus JAFGPS01. The sequence continues at coordinate 12,776 of JAFGEF010000018.1, read as the reverse complement.
ACTTCTTCGGAAGCGAGGATATGTCGAAATTCGACTATGCCTGTTATCTTGCTGCGGCTCTGAGCTATCTGACAATTAAGCAGGGCGATAAAGTGGGACTGACTTTATTCGATTCTAATATTAAAAGCCATATCCCTTCAGGAAGTACATACTCGCACTTATATAAAATTTTGAATCAGCTTGAGAAAAACCGCGTTGGACAGGGAACATCAGTTGCCAAAGTGCTGCGTGAGAGCTTCCCTTTGTTCAAGCACAGGGGGATTTTGATTCTGATTTCGGATTTGCTCGACGACCCGGAAGAGATATTCGGTGCACTGGATATGTATCTTCATAAAAATTTTGAGGTTGTCCTGTTCCATATTTTACACAAGCACGAGCTTGAGCTTCCGAATATCTCAAGTGTGAACTTCATAGATGCCGAGACAAAACAGCGGCTGACATCAATCCCTGCTGATATTAAAAACTCATATACCAGACATTTGAATCAGTTTATCGATTCTATTGCATCGACTGCGCAGTCGAGAAAAGTCGATTATCAGTTATTCAGTACTGAAACGCCGTACCAGCTTGCGCTGCAAAATTACATTGCCGGACGAGGTCGAAAATGAATTTATTGATAGGTACAATTTTGTTCGATAACCCGGCGCTCTGGATTGGCGCGATTGCGCTTGGTATTCCTGTAATGATTCACCTGCTTACCAGGCGTACGCCGCGAGATATGGTTTTTCCCACTCTTCGCTTTATCCGCATGGCGAAGGCGAACCAGTCGAATATACACAGGCTAAGGCACATTATACTTCTTCTTTTGCGCACGGCGATGTTCCTTTTCATTTTGCTTGCTTTTCTCAAGCCAATAATCACAGAAAGCAGTGATTTGGCAACACAGGACCCGGATGCGGGCAAATCGATAATAATTCTCGCGGACGCTTCGGCAAGCATGGGATATTTGAACGATGGAGTGACATCTTTTTCAAGGGCGAAAGTCGCGGCACTGGAAATACTCGACCATTGCAGCGCGAAAGACAAGATAAATCTTATTATCATGGGTTCTGTTCCGAAACTGTCTTTTGATGCGCCAAGCGAGAATCTTGTTATTACGCGCAAAGATATAAGAGAAGCGGAAGTTCTGCCCGATCATGCTGATATTAACGCTGCTCTGGCTGAAGCTGTGAAGCAGCTTGGTGTCGATGGCGCCCCGCCCTCGATTAAAAAAGAAATATACTTCGTCTCCGATTTTCAGCGCAGCAACTGGTCGAATGTAAATTTCGGCATTGTTAATGAAAACGTCCAGATGGTTTTTATCCCTGTAGGTCCTGAAGAAGCGTCCAACTGTGCGATTATTTCTGTTTCCGTTTTGCCGGCTTCGCCGACAGTTATGGAGCCTGTTGAAATTATCTGTAAAGTTGCAAATTATGGAAACCGGTCTTCGCAGGTGCCTCTTGAACTTGTATTTAAGGATGATGAAATCCTGACGCAGGAAATAACAATAGAGCCTCATATGACTGCTTCGACAAGTTTTCGCGTTCGCATTAACGATAGCGGTCTTTATGAATGCAGGCTCAGAATTCCGGGTAACACATCACTTTCTGCCGGAGACAGATTAACGGCGAAGGACGGTCTTGAAATAGATAATCAGAGGTTTTTTACGTTTAATGTCGCGCAAAAAGTCAACGTTCTTCTTGTTTCGGATGCCAAAACGGATGATGTAAAATCCGGCAGCCGCTTCCTCGACAGGGCGATAAATCCTTTCCTGGAATCGCAGGATGCAACTGTTGTTACTTCTGTTATTCGTTCGGATAAGCTGGATGCGCTTAATGCCGCTTCTGCGCAGGTGATTATTCTTTCTGAAATCAATGAGCTGTCACTGGATAAAGCTGAAATTCTGATAAACTATTTGAGAGACGGAGGCAGTATAGCATACTTTCATGTTGGCGGAGCCTCGGCGCATAACCTGAAATTACTGACAGAAGCTTCGGAAGGTGACTATGCTGCGCCATATACTCTGACAGGACAGGTTGACCTTTCGATAAAAAATGAACATGCAGTTCTTGCGGGAGCGAATTTCGATCACAGGATACTGCGGAAGTTCAAGGAAACCGGCGAACTTGGAGATTTGAAGTTCTACAGTTATTTTACCACTGAAAGAGTTAAGCAGAAGGGCCAGGTTCTTCTGAGTTTCGATGACGGCAATGTCGCAATGGCTGAAAAGACCGTCGGCCTGGGAACGATGCTGCTGTGCAATTTCGGCTGCTCGCTTGAATCATGCGATATGCCGCGACATACTTTGTTTGTTCCGCTTGTGCATGAGATTATTAAAGGTCTGCGTCCCTCCGCCGATGCGAGAAACTCGTTCGAGGTCGGCCATCAATGCTCGATGACTACCGAGTCAGTGACACAGAAAGACCATGTCGAATTCAGGGATCCGGACGATACTGTCATCGAAGGAACTCTGGATGTAAGCAGCAGCGGGGCGTTTATCTTTTTCCCGAGAACACACAAGTGCGGCTTTTACAGGATATTCGTGAAAAACAGCCCGGTTGGTTCTGTCGCGGTGAATGTCAATGCTCTCGAAAGTAATTTAGAGGCGCTTGATATTTCGCAATTGAAAGAGCTTGCAAAAATCTCACGTGCGCAATTTTATGCAGCGTTGGGAAACCAGAGCAGTATCAGTGAACTGCTTTCAGGCAAGCACTTATGGCATTACTTTCTGCTGATTGCGATTGTATTGCTTGCTCTCGAACAGGTTACAGTCATGATTTTGAAACGATAATAAAATTATTTGCTTTTGGATAAATGAATATGTTTGGAAGCATAATATTTGATCCGGTTATTTCAATGCCTTTAATCTTTGGCATCGGGATGGTTATGACCATCCTGATAATTATATATTATTTTATCGGCGCCAAAGGAACAGGCCGGTTCAGGCGATTGCTTCTTGCTTTTATCCGCCTGTGCGCATTGTTTGTAATGATTGTAATATTAGCCAGACCGATGATGCAGAAACCGCAGGAGCAAACGAGCCAAAAGCCTGTAATTTGTGTGATGACCGATTCATCCGAGAGCATGAATACGAAGGACATCAACAGGCAAAGCCGCTACGAAACAATGAAAAAAATCCTTACAGAAGATAAGGATAATCTCCTGAAAAACCTGCAAAGCAATTATGACTTGCGGTTCTTTGGTTTCGATGAAGACCTCAGGCGGATTTCTCTCCAGCAGATTGCGTCTGCCAATCGTGCCGAAGGCAAAGACACTCATATCACCGAGTCTCTGATGAAACTGATTGAGGACAACAGTGACAAGAAACTCCGTTCTGTTCTGCTGATAAGTGACGGAAGAACCAACGAAATAGACAGTCTTGCAGCCGCACAGAATATCGGGCGATATCTGCGTTCCATGAATGTCCCTGTATGGACTGTGCCCTTGGGCACTTCAATCGAGCCTAAAGACGTATATATAACCGCAAAGCTCAGCTCAAATTTTATTTTCGTAGAGCAGCCCGCGTCAATACAGGTTTCACTGACGGGCGTCGGATTCAGCGAATCCTATGCGAAAGTAAATCTATACAGGGAAGACAAATATGTCACTTCGGAACAGGTGCAGATTCGCAATGGTCGTGCGGAAGTATCCTTTCCTGTTCGCGAGGAAATTAAAGGAATTATCCAGTATAAGGTCGAGGTCGAGCCGCTGGAAGATGAAAGTGACATTTATAATAATAAAAGGACTGTTATAGCAAAGGTAACTGACGAAAAAACAAAGGTGCTTGTTGTCGAGGCAGACCCGCACTGGGACAGCAAGTTTCTGCTCCGCGCCCTGCGTGCGGATACCAATATCGAGGTAACTTCGGTTTTTCAAATGAACAGGTTTAAAACTTTCGCGATAGTCGAAAGCATTTCTGAAAACGACTTATTCAGAAAAACCGTTACTCCGGGCGCAAGGATGCCGAAAACAAAAGAGGAGCTTTTCAAGTACGACTGTATTTTCTTCGGCAAAGATATCGAGATGGCTTTTACCATCGAAGAGCTGAAACTTCTAAAAGCATACCTTACCGAACGCGAAGGCAGCATAGTTTTCTTTCGCGGCAAACCCTATTCCGACATAAGTCCCGAGCTTGCCGGAATTGAGCCTGTCGAATGGGGCTATGACTCCCTGCATGATGTCCGTTTCGAGCTGACCGAACAGGGCAGGCTCAACCCGATATTTAATTTTCAAACATCGGACAGGAGCAGCGACATCATTATACGAGAGCTTCCTTCCATGATAAGCGCAACAAGAGTCGTAAATCAAAAATCACTTGCGGTTGTGCTTGCGAAGTTACAAACCAGCGAGCCTGGCGGAGAAATTGCGACTGTTGCTTATCAGCGATACGGCAAGGGTAAAGTTATGAGCATCGGGTCATCAGGGTTGTGGCAATGGGGATTCCTGCCGACTGAATTGCAGCAGTATGATGATATTTATGACCAGTTCTGGGGGCAGATGATACGATGGCTGGTTTCTGATTCCGATTTCCTGCCCGGGCAGAATATTTCTTTCGTAATCAACAGCAGCAGTTTCAAGCCCGGCGAAACAGTTACTATGGGCGTGTATGTTAAACAGATTGACCATTCACAATACAAGCCTTATGTAGAGCTGACTGTGCCGGATGGCAACAGTATTACATTGTCTCTGCAGTCTCAGCAGGATAATCCCAACATTTATATGGCTCATTATACACCGGAGGAACAGGGCGAGTATAAAGCCGTTCTTCACAACAATATCGGGGAGCCTGACAAAGAAACCGCTCGTTTCACTGTTTATTATGATTCCCTGGAAACCCGTTATGTCAGCGCAGACAGGGATTTTCTTGACCAGATTTCATATGCGACCGGGGGTGAATCCCTGGAACTTGCTGAACTTGGCTCATTGCCCGGTAAATTAAAATTATTTGAGAGTTTATTATGTGAGCGGACAAAACCCGAAGACGTTTGGGACCGATTACCGGTGTTTAGCGCGCTGGTTTGTCTGCTTGGAATTGAGTGGCTTATACGACGTGCTTCAGGTCTTTTATAATCCTATAATGGAGGAATACGACCATGAATCAAAAACAAAATTCTCAGGTCTCTTTAATAGATGCGATAGATTATCTAAACGCCGTAAGGAAGCAGAATATCCGCAGGCTGACGGTAGTAAGGACTCTGTGGATCGGCCTGGTCATTGGTATTCTATTTTTTTATCTTGATGCCGCTGCAATTCTAAGCGGCTCACAGCGCATGGCGATGGGAATTATTTTCCTGGTTATCATAACTGCTGTGTTTGTACTTTCGCCTGTGTTCCTGGATCGCACGAAAAACAGGGAAAAGATGCTCGCAAGGATGATAGAAAGCAAACATCCTGATATGGACAACGTTTTGATAAATGCTGTGGATTTCGACCAGAGCATAAAAGAGCGGAAGGCAAAGAGAGTTTCTGAGCCGCTGATGAAACGAGAGATAAATCTTGCTATTGATAAATTCATCAAGATGGAAACTGTAGAAGGTCTTGAATTGCCTACGATGAAAGCTGAGTCCCGGGTTCTTGCGGCGGCTATGGTTATTTGCCTTATCTTTGCGGCAGCTTTTTTTAACCTGTTTTTATCGGAAGTTCCAAGGTTTTTGGATCCGTTCGGAGACCATCCCCCTTACAGCCCCATCCAGTTTGTCGTTGAGCCGGCCGGGACAACTATTGATTATGGTCAGGACCTTGCAATAAATGTTACGACAAAAGGTAAAATCCCGGAAGATGTCTCTCTTGTTTTCCAGAACTCTGATGGTAAAATTCTGAATCAATTGGGTATGTTTTCTTCAGGAGATGGGAAATTCTCGCAAACAATCGAAGACGTTTGTACTGAAATGATTTATTACGCAAGTGTAAAAAGAGCACGCAGCAAATACTATACAATTGACCTGTCCAAAACACCTCGAATCGAGCAGGTTCTGGCCGACTATAAATTCCCTGAATATACACACATTCCCGGAAAGACTGCTGTATTGAATGAACAGGACAGGCAGCTCAAAGGATATGAAAACACCCAAATCACAATGACAGTGCAATCAAATCGGCCGCTGGCGGTAGGAACTGTTACCATAGGTGACAGGCAGTACCAGTTCGAGACGGATAAAGAAAATACAGTTAAAGGCAATTTCCCTCTGCTTAAAAACACGGAATATTCCATCGCTCTAAAGGATATAGAAGGCAATATCAGCACGGACAAATTCACAGGAAATATAGAGATAATTCCTGACGGTGAACCTTATGTCACTATCGTTAATCCGGGAATGAATTCTTTCGCTATTCCCAGCGCAGTAGTACCCATTATTATCGAAGCTTACGACGACCTCGGTGTGCAGGATGTAAGTATTATCCGCAGTCACAACGATTCTGATGATTCGAGCAAGGTGCTTTCTGACCCGGCTCACAGGGGGGAATATGCCCAGGTTCGTGTGACCGAGATGTTTGATTTAAGTGACCTCGGTTTGAAGCCGGGTGACACAATTGATTATTACGCAGTTGCAACCGATTCTGTCCCCGGCAAGCCTCAAACTGCCGCATCCGAATCATTCAGAATCGAGATTGTTTCCGAAGAAGAATATTCCATGTCCATGCAGGAGAGAATGGACGCCGAGGCGCTTGAGCAAAAATATGAAAATATTCTCGCAAAAATAGAAGAGCTTGTCGAACTGCAGAAGGAACTTGAGCAGCAGACAAGCGAGCTTAAAGAAAAGATGGAAAACGGGGCAGATCCAAATTCACAGAAGATTCAGGACAAGCTCAGTGAGCTTGCGAAAAAACAATCTGAGCTTGGAGAAAAAACCAGTGAAGTCTCCCGGAAACTTGTGGAAGAATCAGAAGCTCCTCCCGTTTTCGATATAGAAAAAGAGTATAAAGAGATGCTTGCGGAAATGGCAAAAAATCTCGACAGCGCTCGTGAACATATGGAAACCGGCGCTGATAAAATGAAAGAAAGTGCAAAATCCGTCGGCGGCAATATCGGGCTTCTTGGAATGGCAAATGATGAGCAGAAGAAGGCGCTTGAGGAGATGGGAGAAAAAACACAGGCTATGCGTGATAAAATTGAACAGGCAAACCAGGAAATTGCAAAAATGTTCGACCTGATGAAAGATGTGAGCACTTTCCAGCAGTTGTATGAGGCGCAAAAAAAACTTGCGCGCCAGACAAAGACGCTCAGTGAGATTAAGGAGCCTGATTTAGATAACCAGATAAGGATGAAAGAACTTGCCGAGGAACAAAATCTTATCAAAGAAGAGCTTGAGAAGCTCAAGGATCAATTCCGCGAGCATGGAGAAGCGATTACTGAAGAATATCCGGATGTTGCCAAAGATGCCGAGGCTATCGCAAAAGAAATCGAAATGCGCCAGATACCGGCTATTATGCAGGAAGGAAAGGATTTCCTTAATCAGCGTGACAACAAAAACGGTAACCAGAAAGTTCAGCAGGCTTATGAGCAAATGGAAGCGATGATACAGTTTTGTAAAGCCTGCTCGGGCGGCGGCTGCGAGCAATGTGCGTTCAGGCTCAAGCTAATGATGATGCTTGATCCGGGCAATACGATGAGTCAGTTAGCCCAGGGATTGAATCCGGGTATGGGCATGGGTATGGGCCAGGGTCTCATGGGGGCGTTCGGACGCGGAGCTGCCGGTTACGGCGGCGGTTATTCTGAATATGCAATGTTCGGAGGTGACACATTCGGCCGCGACCATTTAAGACAGTCCCCTCTGATAAGCGCAAGACCAAAGCACATGTACACTGATATGATACAGAAAAGCATTTTGAGCAGGCAGCTTTCTGGCAATATCGAAGAACTTTCACAGCAGGATGAGAACGAAACTGAATTTGAAACCGAAGGTCAGAACAAAATGATGACCGAATATAACAGGCTTATCGAAGCATATTTCCAGCGTCTTGCGGAAGATAAATAAAGGAGTCGTAGTATGATTAGAAAAATTATATTTATATTTGCGGGATTTGCTCTGATTGTATCCGGGATATCTCTGGGTGCCGATCAGAGTAAAGATAAGGAAGAAGCTCTCAAATGTGCCAACCTGATTTATGCAGGCTCGAAAAGCTCCGTCTGCTTCAGCTCGAAGTTCCTTGAAGCAGTAAAGCGTGAAACAAACTGTGAGCCGGAGACGGACTTTACGCCTGTAAGGCTTGCCAAGGAGGATATGTTCAAATTTCCGTTCGCAGTGATGACGGGTGAAGGCGAGTTTACACTGCTGGATAAGGAACGCCAGATGCTGAAGTCCTATTTGACACGGGGCGGTTTTCTCCTTGCATCTGCGGGATGCTCATCCATCGAATGGGACCGTTCGTTCAGGAAGGAAATTAACAGGATTTTCCCGGATAATAAATTGCGGAAAATAACTATGTCTCATTCTATATTTCATACGATTTTTGAAATAAAAGCGATTACGCTGAAAAATGGAGGGACAGCTCAGCTTGAAGGTCTGGAAATTGACGGCAAAATCGTGCTGATTTATTCGCCTGAAGGACTCAATGATACCGCCAATGCGGGCAAAAAAGGCTCGACCGGCTCGCAATGCTGCTGTTGCGGCGGAAACGAAATTAAAAACAGCCAGGAAATAAATGTAAATATATTCACATATGCCCTGACACATTAGAAGTAAATTACATGATTTTGAAAAAATACGACAAAATTAAAAAAGCTTGTTCAGGCAAAACCGATAGCCGGTGTCATACGGCTTTATTTGCGCATGTGAAAACCGGCGCGGCAAAATCCGGGCGAGCAAAAGTTAAAATAATTGTTGTTTCAGTTATTTTAGTTCTTGCAATTTTATTCTTTGTGAAAAAGCAGGGTGTTTTTGGCGTGAGCAGGAAATATCCTCCCGAACTATTTTCTATTTTTTATACATGCGATACGAGCGGTCATATCGAGCCATGCGGCTGCGTCGGTGGAATGGCAGGCGGAATCAGCAGGAGGCAGACATATCTTGCACAGGCTCTGCCGCAGGATTTTCTGCTTGTCGATGCAGGGGATGTCACTGCAGGTCATCGTCCGTGGGAAATTCTGGAGCTGGAGTATATTCTTAAAGGCTACGAAAAGATGGGCTATCATGCGGTCAATATAGGTCACCGTGAAGTTTTGATGAGCTGTGATGCCCTGAAAAAAATAAAAGCACAGTACAGTCAATTTGTTTCCGCCAACCTGCTTGGGTCCGACGGGCAATTGGTATTCGAGCCTTTTATCATAATTAAGCTGTCTAACGGCTACCGTTGCGGGATTATCGGGATTATGGATGATAATCTTCAGGCAGACGAAATTGGAGAAGGACTTTCGGTAACACCGCCTTCTGATGCGATTGCAAAATATTTGCCCCAGTTAAAGAAGAAAGCTGATTATATCATTTTGCTTGCCTTTGCAAATCAGGATACGATAAAAGACCTGGCAAGGCAGTTTTTCGAGATTGATGTAATAATCGGAGGGGATGTTCAGCAGGCTTCTGCCATGCCTTTGAAGGAGAATCATTCCATTGTAGTATTAAACACTGATAAGGGAAAGAATGTTGGCAGACTGAACGTCAGGTTCACATCTGAAGATGAATGGAAATACGACAGCCAAATATTCGTAGTTGTCGAATCGATGGACAGGGACACACAGATTGCACAACTAATCGAAGAGTACAAATTGCAGCTTAAGGATCGTGAATTCCATCCGCTTAAAGATGATGAAGAAGGGCTTTCAGCGATTTCTGCTGTCCGAAGCAAAAACGCCGATAAATATGTCGGTCCGGCAAGCTGCGAGGAATGTCATAAGAGTGCATATAAAATATGGCAGGAATCGAAACATGCAGCTGCTTTCAAGGCGCTTGAGGATAAAAACGACCATTATAATCCGAAGTGCCTCCAGTGTCATACAGTTGGTTATATGGCTTCGGACGGCTATCTCAGCCAGGAGCTTACGCCGCAGCTTAAGAATGTTTCATGCGAAGCATGTCATGGACGCGGCGACCATCATGTCAAACTGGAATCAGATGAGGAAGTGAAAATCGAGCAGGTGGGAATGAAGAAAACTGATTGTATTACCTGTCACGATGAAGAAAACAGCCCGGAATTTAATGAAGAAAAGTATTGGGAGAAAATTACTCATGGTCTCGATGAAGTTAAAGAAGACACCCAGGAGCAATAGAATAAGTTCTGCTTTTTTAATAATAATATTGTTCACCGGGATTGCTTTTGCCGGAAAACAACTGGGTCAGGAATCTCCGGATTCCGCCGGTAAAAATCTGAAATGGTCAACTTCGTATCAGGATTCGCTTGAGCAGGCAAAAACGAAGGAACAGCCTGTCTTGATTAAATTCGAGGCGGCATGGTGTGTATGGTGTGAAAAAATGGAAAAGGATGTTTTTACCGATACGGAGGTGATGAAAGAGCTGGAAAAGTTTGTTTGTGTGAAAATCGATGTAGATAAGCAGGACAACATCGCCAGGGCATATAAAATCAAATCACTGCCCAGAACCATTGTAATTAATACTCATAATGAGATAGTAGGTGATTGGCTTGGTTTCCATGAAGCGGCGGCTTTTTCTAAGCTGCTCCGGGATGTCGATGAATACACTCACACTCAAACCGGAACAACGAGCGCACCGACTATACAGGAGCAAACAGATACATCTGTCGAGTCGCAGAATATTCCACAAATAGATCCTAATAATACCGATGACCTTATTGGTTTGCTTGGGTACAAAAACACCGGCGTCAATAGCAGGGTGATCGGGTTTCTTGTCAAAGCCGGGTCTGAAATCCTGCCAGGGGTGGTTCCGGCTCTCGAAAGCAAATATCTCGGCACACGCATTGCTGCCTGGAAAGTCGTTCGCGAGTTAACAGGTGACAAATACAAATTTGATCCCTGGGCATCGACTTCCGAAAGAGTTCAGGCCGCTAAAATCATAAAAGAAAAATTACAAAGCACAGAGAAATGATTTGTAAAATTCTGTAAATTCAGTGAAATATCTCATTTTTTCAGCGGCTATCAGGTTAAATGAAGATATACTTTAAAATGTTAAAATAATATTAACCCAACTTCCGCAGTTGGAGGCGAAATAAATTTTTTTAAAAAAATTTAATTGCGATTCCAGCATAATAATTCGGATCAGCCTGTTCAAAATAATCAAAAAGCCGTTGTAGTGTAGACCAAGACTGTTGCCATCGAGAATTTTCAGCGGATAATACCATTATGTTTATCCGACAGTGTTATCGCATAAAGAATGGCAAGCGTCACGCATATTGGGCATTGGTCGAGTCATATCGAACCAGCCGCGGTCCACGCCAGCGTATCGTATCTTATCTGGGCGAGATGGATGTTCGAGGGAGGCTTGGAATACAACAGGCGACAACAGGTCACCGGGCATGCATTCCATTCTGCGAAAAGGTATTATCTGATCTTCATGTATATGTTTAACAAATCTGCGGACACTATAATAGCTGCCGCTGAAACTATACTCGTCTCTGATATCCTGATAGATACGCTGACAGGTTAATCCTTTTTGCAGTTTTTCTTCAATAACCTTGCGTAAGGGCTCGCATTGGCTGCGACCATGCGTTTCATTAGATGTATTTGCATGGTCTGACCCGGTGGGCGCTTTGTCCTGATTTGAATCCTCCGACCCGGTGGGCGCTTGGGTGGCTGGTTTTGAGCCATTTGACCATGCACTTAAGTATCTGCCAACTGTTTCACGGTTAATACCAAGCTCTCTGGCAATGCGCCGACCAGACCATCCACGTTCTTTTAATATCCATATTGCGTTTATCATAGCCATCTTGAGTTGATTCGCCATAACAGGCCTCCCTGAAATCCTGACATTATGGTTTTCAGAGATTAGTTATGGCAATATATCATTCACTCAAAGTGGCTGGTTTTGAAAGCGCCCATTGTGGCCGGTTTTAAGCACCCCTTGATACAGTTTGACAACATACTTGAATATTTTGTGCCTTTTGCGGCTCAATTAGTAGTTAACCTTTTTAAACTGCCTTCCGCAGACCTTTTATTATTTATATTCATTCAACACTTTATCAGGCTTCATCGGGATTGGTTTCATACCGGGGATATTTTCATAGTTCTGAAATTCCGTCTCTGACTTCTCAAATGCCTCCCTGTGCTGTTTCGATATATTCTCTAAATCCCCCAATACAGCTTTATCAGTAGGTCTTACAATGTTTGCCTTCAGAAATACATACATCTTCTTTTCGACATCACTCTTATCCACGCTCCTGAACAAAAAGCCAATCAGCGGCAAATCACCGAGTATCGGAATCTTCGAGCCGCCCTTGCTCTGATTCAGTTTTACCAGGCCGCCAAGTATTACCGTATTGCCATCAGGAACAAATACAGTAGTAGTAACCTCACTTGTAGCCTTGTCCGGCGGAGCGCCTTCAAAAGGACGTGTCCCGAAATCTTCACGTGACATATGAACTTCAAGACGCAGTAAATCTCCTTCGCTTATATGAGGTACTATTTGAAGCAATAGCGTTGCTTCGATGGTCTCGTAATCACTGGTTGTAATCGCCGAGCCCTGATCCGGAATCTGAACAGTTTCTTTCGAGTACGTAGTCTGATCTATTGTCGATATCTCTCCCTGCTGGCCGTCATCAACTAATATTTTAGGCTGAGCCAGAACGCGGCCATAATTCTTCCTGCGAATTGCTGTTAAAAGTGCCTGCACCTTGTCGTCGCTGTAGAAAGCTTTCGTCTGACCGGTTGGATTGCCATCACTATCCAGAAT